>CAXTKV010000133.1:11641-15057 GCA_964244895.1 uncultured Deinococcales bacterium | reverse complement strand
CCTGCTGCTGCAGTGCAGTCGCCAGTCACGGCAGCGCCACCATCGGTCACCAGACCCGCGACCGCTCGAGCACCGAACACGATGGTTGCACCGATCAATGCGCTGATCAGAATTGAACTCGATTGCTTGCCGCCCGTGACGAAGCTCAAGCCTGCCACAACGATCATGGCGATGATGATGCCCAGTCCTATGGGTCCCTTGAGGAATGCGGCGATCTGACAGATGACCTTAGAAACGTTCTCCAAAGGTTTGGACACGGTAGCGCCAGCAGCAGCGAACGCACTATCTCCGAAGGCCGCGGCCATCGCACCCATCAGGAACGCTTTGCGGTGCGACAGGTGCGTGTCCTCGAGCACCCACGATCTGCTCTGCTCGAGTTGAATGAGGAATTTTGTGGCCATTCGATTTACTAGAGTTTGTTTCACTACATCACCCCTTCTTTGTCTACCTACGATGTCAGTATGCGAATACAAGAGAATGTCAAGGTAGAAATCCAACACGCCCTCGGTCACGACTTCCCCGACGCCAGCGATCCGGGCTTCCCGGCGTTCTACTCTCAGCTCGAGATCGAACACCCGGAACTGGCCTCGAAACTGGTCGGTTCGATCGTGGAAGATGCACCTGAAGAACCGCTCTTTCCAGAGCAGCTTCTTCAGGCCAAAACGCGAGGTCAGGCGCGCGGCTTCATGCGGAGCGCCTTCTACCGCAAAGATCCGTATACGGGCGAATGGAACCTCTCCAAAGGCAAGGTCGGACTGGCCGGAATCGCCGGAGTTTGCCTGCTGATCTTCCCGATGCTCTTCTTGACGCCCGGTGGATCATCCAGGCCCGCACCGGTCGCGGCAGCGCCGACCATCAAGAAACCCGATCCCGCCCCAGTGATTGACGCACCACCTCAGCCGAAACTTGCAGTCAAACCCAAACCGATTCAGGCGGCTCCGACAGTGACCAACACCTTCCCACCCGCACCGGAAGCCTATCCCGTGCCCGCACCCGCAGCGCCCAGTTACGTTGCCGCACCCGCACCGCGCTACCAGGAATTCACGCCCCGTCCAGCACCGCAAGCACCGACGGCGGAAGCCATCGCGCGCAAAAAGCCCGCTGGATCGGTCTACCAGAACGCCCGTCCCGTCGGAGGGATCGTGTTGTACAGCCGCGAGAATCCGCAAACGACGGTTCGCGGTGCGCAACTGGCAGCGGCGTCGCAACAGGCGGCGCGTTCTTCGGGTCAGGCGCTCACGAGCGTCGAAGCCTCGAGTGGCCGATCCTCGAACGGTCTGGCTTCGGCCAGCGAGGCGCAGTTCGCGACGGCTTCCGCAGTCACGATACCGCTTTCGCAGGGCAACCAGCCGGGTGCGGCGGAATCGTCTGCGGGCAAGCAGGGTGCGACCGCTGACAGCGGCATCACGCTGTTTCAGCGCGGGCAAGCCAGCGGTTCGGCGCAAGCAGGAAACGGCACCGGCCCGGAGAACTTGACGACCGATACGCTCGCACCTGGAATGATCATTCCGGCCAGCCTGGCGACCGGTATCGCCATCGCAGAGGGCGGGCAGCCGGTTCCGGTGATCGCCCGCACGGACACCGGACTGACGTTCATCGGGACAGCCACCTTGAACGCCGCTCGGCGCATGGAAATCCAGTTCAAAGAGGTCGTGATGGCGGGCTCGAACAACACCATCAGCGCGCAAGCGTTCGCGCCGGACGGCTTGCCCGGTCTGGTGGTGGATGTCAAGGACGTGGCCCCGAGCCTGGTTCCCGATTTGCTGCGCGCTTCCGCCAGCGGCGTGACGAACTACGTCAAGTCTTTGAGCGAAGCGACCACGACGACCATCGTGCCTTTCGGCGGAGCCACGTCCAGCCGATCATCAGTGCCGTTGGGTTCCTCGATCGCTGGAGCCATCGCGGACTTGTTCTCCGTGCCGCCCACGCAGAAGGCGCTGGTGCGGATTGCGCAGGTGGATCGCGGCACGCCGGTGCTGGTCACGATCATCGGTGGAAGCCAGGCTGCGAAACCCTGAAGTTTTTAGCTCGCAAAAGACGAACCCAGGATCGATTTGGGTTCGTCTTTTTTGTCCAGATCAACCTCAGGAGGAACGCATGAGCCACGTCCAACACCTGAACCTGAACGCGGCACCCCGTTGGCGCACGAAGCTCCACCCGGCGCGCGCTGTCGTGGCCTTGATGGCGCTGGGGTCGTTGTGGGCGGAAGCCGGTTCGTGGGGCGTCCGAGCGTACCCGCGCGTGCCGCTCGTTCCCGGTTTCAGCTTGCCACCGAATCTCGAGTTCGGCTTCTGGGTGATGTTGTGCGCGTGCTGTTTCGGGTTTGGCGTGGCGCGGGCCTGGAAGGTTTTTGGTTTGGTTTCTGTCGGGCTGTTCGGGCTGGCGGTGCTGGCGGACGTGAATCGCCTGTCGCCTTACTGGTTTAATTACCTGTGCCTGGGAGGAATCCTGTACTTTCAGCGCGCAGACGATCCCGACTCGGACGGTTGGCTCAGGCCGATCATCACGATTCTGGGCGTTCAATACCTCTGGGCCGGGATCAACAAGGCCAATCCCATGTACTTGGGTGGCGGGTTCATCTGGTTCACCGAGCCGTACTTTCCGCCAGCCAGAACGCCCGTCCTGATCCTCATCGGTTTGTTTCTGTCGCCGTTGATCGAGATGGCGCTCGGGATCGGCTTGTTCTTTCGGCGAAGCATCGTGTACGCCGCCTGCTTCGGAACGATCATGCACGCTGGTTTGTTGTTCGTTCTGGGGCCGCTGGGAAGAAACTGGGGCGCGGGTGTCTGGCCGTGGAATCTCGGATTGCTGGTGCTGCTGGCGATCGTTGCGTTGAAACTCAGGAACTCGAGCGCACCCTGGAGGCCGCTCAAACCTCGAGAGCTGATCGTGACGCTGGTTCTGGCGGGCGTGCCTATCTTTAACCTGTTCGGCAATGGACTTTATTTCGCTTCGTACCGCATGTACACCTACAACGAAACCAGCGCGATGCTGTACCTCGAGGAGGGTCTGAATCCCTCTGTGGATCGCTGGAGGCAAGAAGTCGTCCTGGAACGGGGGCGGCGGGTGTCAAAGGTCACGCTGATGTTCTGGGCGCTCACGAGCGGCACCCGGAATGTTTACATGGAAGCGCCCGTCTACAAAAAGGCGTTTTTTGACCTGTGCCGGTCGGATTCCAGCCGAATCGCGCGACTGGACATCACGCACCGTTGGACGTGGGGTGGCACGGAAGCCCCGGAGACCATCTTCTGTCCCGGTCAACCCTGAAATTCAGGAACACCGTCCAGCACGCATTTTTCAACTCTCGAGAAATCGCGTCCCGGACGGTGTTCCTGCTTCGAGGTGCGGTTTGAAGCGGGTGCGCGCTCGACTCGAACGCCGGGAAAGAGCCTGTAGGCTCGAGCCATGGACTCACA
>CAXTKV010000133.1:0-11541 GCA_964244895.1 uncultured Deinococcales bacterium | reverse complement strand
CGCTCAGTTCCCCGCCCTGGCCTGGCCGAGACTCTCCGGTGGCGCTCAGGACGCCCTGAAGCTCACGGCGCTCGGATTGATGCTGCTGGATCACGCCAACAAGGTCGTGCTGGGCGGGAACGCTCCGGCGCTCTCGTGGGTTGCGCGCATGGCGTTCCCGCTGTTCGCGTTTCTGATCGCATACAACCTGCAAGTGCGCGGCGTCAACCCGCGCCGTTACGTGATGCCGTTGCTGATTTGCGGCCTGGTCAGCCAACCCGTGTACGTGGTCGCCTTTCACACGCCCTACGCCAACATTTTTTTCACGCTGATCCTGGGGATCGGGTTGTGGTTCATCCAGCGCCGCCTGGAGGGGCGCGGGTTCGGCTGGGCGGTCTGGCTGGCGGCCATTCCGTTCGTGGCGGTCAACACCTGGACGGAATACGCGTTCTTTGGTTGCCTGATGGTTCCGATCTGGGCGGCGCTGTTGCGCAAGCCCGCCGACCCGCTGATGTGGCTGTCGTGGGGTTTCGTGACGCTGATGCTGAACAGCCTGCTGCCCGAATCGTTCATGGCTTTGTTCGTGCCGTTGGTGGTGATTGCGGTCGCGCACCTTCTGCGCGATCGTCCGCGTTTGCTGGCCCGCGAGCGATTTCTGGCGTATGGGTTTTACCCGGGCCACCTGCTCGCGCTGGTGATCATCCGCGATGTTCTGAAGTGAGAGAACATCGTTTCAAGGGACTGAGCGCTCTAGAAAGCGCGGGCCGAGTCTCGAGCCTAGAATCGGCGAGTCTGGGGCTATGAATCGGCAGGAAACCCCGAAAGGATTTCCTGCCGATGCGCTCGCTTCACCGCAGTTCGATGAACCACCGCGACGCGAGATTGCGACTCTTCATCTCGCTGAAAAGCGTTTGAGCCAGCCCTTGAGAGACAATCGAAAGAGCGGCGATGCGTTCGTTTCCGATCGTTCCAGGAACGAACTCGTAACCCATCTGATCGAGAAACCTGCAGGCATCATCTGATGCCAAGAAAAAAATATAGACGTACATACGTGCAGCCAATGAAGGTCGCATTTAGGGTACGTCCGCGCTGGGCTGAAAACTGGAAAAGGCGCACTCCGGCTGACTTCGAGGCGGCAGGCCATCGATCCGCGATCTCGAGCACGATCAAAACGCCGTCCGGCACGCGTTAAAAATCTGCGTGCTGGACGGCGTGGCGTGGCGCGAGTTCTCGAGGTTCGCCGTAGATTCACGGGCCGACGCGGTACGTGACCGACACGGTGGTGACACCGCCGGATTCGACCGGAACCGTGTAAGACCCATCCCTGGTGCTGTTGCCGGAGGATTGCTTGACGGCGATCTGCGCGACGTAACCGCTCAGGGCGCTGGCCGTGATCGGGTAGTTGCCCGGTCTGAGCGACAAGGCTTTGGTGAAGCCGCGACCATCATCGGTCAAGGTCTGCGGGCCTTCGTCCGCACCGGTGACGGTCGCGCTGACCTGCGCGCCCTGCGGCCCCGTGATCGTCAGGTTGAGCGTGCCACGAGCGGGGCTGACGCCGAGCAGATCACCGATCGTGTTGCAACCGGATAATCCGAGCATTGAGAGCGCCGCGAAGAGCGCAATCTGAAGTCCTGAGAATCGTTTGTTATGGGTCAACGCGTTCATGTTTTTTCCTCCGGGTTGAACTGGCGCGAGTTTCAACTCGCACCGAGCGGAATGCCCGTGCCGCCCGCGCACGGAGCGCCGTATTCGGGGCCGTCACGCCGGTTGGTGTAGCGCGCCACGAAGTCCTCGAGTTTTGCCTCATCTGCCCGACCGAGTTGCAGTTGCGCACCCCAGGCGGTCGCGGTGATCGGGGCGCTTTGCGTTGGGTACGGCGAGACGAGCACGTAGGGTTTGCGCGCGAGATCGCGCAGACGCGCCACCGCAGCGGCATCGAGGCCCGGTTTGTAGGTAATCCAGACCGCGCCGTGTTCGAGTGAATGCACGGCGGTCAGGTCGGGGACGGGCTGATCGTAGGCGCCGCAGTTCTGCCAGATGCTGCTGTGCGGGCCACCGACCGGCGGCGCGCTGACGTAACGAACCTCGCCCAGCGTGTGCGTGCGCTCGAGCTTGGTGTAGCGCACTTCCAGACCGATGCCGGACTTCAAACCACCTCGCGCTTTGGCGCGGCTGACCAGCACGGTGCCGCGCGTCGCCTCGAGCCTGGCGGTCTGTTCGGCATCTTTTTGGTTGGCCAGCAAGACCACCACGCCCCACAGAGCCGCCGCAAACAGGGCCGCGCCAGCCAGCCAGAAACGCAGGTGTTGCGGTTGGAAAAACATGACTGCATTCTCTTCAACTCCGACGGTCAAGCGCGTCAAGAACGCACCTGAAATTCCTGGGCTCGACCGAATTCCGCGCGGCGGCGCGAGCCCGAATCTCGAGCCTCTGCTCGGGTGTGAAGCTGGAGCGCGGGTCGGGGGCACGCGTGCCCAAGATCGAACGACGCCCACCCTCGAGAACAGAGCGCGATCCAAAAAAAGAACACCGTCCTGGACGGTGTTCTTTCGCGCGTAGAATTCGCGTGCTGGACGGTCTTCTGATCAGCCTGCGCTCACCTGATCGGTGGAATGTAGCCGTTGGCTCTGGTCGGATCGCGGTTGATGGGAATGCCGACCACGTTCGGAATCTGGTAACCCTCGGGAATGCTTTTCCAGTCCGTGTGGGCTCGAGTTTTGTCGAACGTGACGGGGCTGCAACAGCCCGGCTTGAGGTTCGTGTCGCCGACGATGTTCGTGCCCTGCCTGTCGCCTTTGGAAATCAGGTAATCCTTGGTTTCCTTCTTGCACTTCACGATGAAATGGACTTCTCTGGGGCTGTATTCCCTGTCCTTGCGCGCCCAGACGCGCAGGAAGGTCGCGTGGCCGACGTTCTGCTGCTCGACCATGCTGCCCAGGCCCTTGGCTCCGGTCGGTCGGGCCTGACCGCCGACCGACCACTTCATGGGCGGCGAGGCGTAGAAGATATCGCGGTTCGGATCGGAGAGGTTGTACTTGAGCGCCTCGATTTTGGGCAAGCCGGGATAACCGTCCGTGCTGTACGAATCTCCGGGAAGGGCTTTGAGGTTCTTGCGGTTGGCACCCTGGCCCTTGTACTGCCGCAGGATGTAATCGTAACCGCGCGGATCGATCGCTTGCGCTTTGCCCGCCAGACTGACGTACATGGGCGTGTTGGGCAAGATCGAATACACCGGCGAGATGGTCGAACCGCCCGCCGACCCGACCGAGTACCCGCCCTGGGGTATCACTCCGCCGCCAGCGCCGTAGCGGTCAATGTCATAAACGCCGTCCCAGTCGAGTGCGCCGGGCATCCAGAGATCCATCGTGGCGTAAACTTCGCTCCAGTAATCCGCAGGATTGGAAGCTGGCATGTACGGGTAATAGACCTCGGTGGAGTACTTCATGACCTTGTCGAAACGCGCCTGCACCACACCCCACCTGATGTCCTTGATCTTGCCGTTGTCCTTGCAGGTGTAGGCTTCGGCGCCATCTGGCTGCAAGTTATCGCAGAAATCATCGGTGGCAATTTCGCCGCTGGTGTCGTCGTTCCAGGCATCGATGAATGGATCGGTGTGCTTCGATCCGCTGCAGTTGCCGCTGTAGCTGTAGCGCGCTCGCCCCGGATCGGGGTTCGAGTTGATCAACGAATTCATGCGCCACAGCGTCCTGGCATCGAAGCGGTTCCAGGCCCTCGAGAGGCCCTCCTCGAGCTTTTCGGAGTTCTGCTCGTTGATGTAAGGCACCGACCATTCGTGCGCGTACTTCGGGTTGGTGTTGCAGTCCGCGCCTTTGCTGGCGCGGCAACTCTGGTAGGCGCGCAGGCGCGGAACCTGAAGCACCTCGACGAACGCGTGCTCATCGGCAGTTCTGTTGTTGACGCCGTTCGGCAGCACGCCGCGTCCCGGCCCTTCGTTTCCCGCGCCTGGGCGCGCACCGATCTCGATCAGCGACAGGGCGCCGATGATCGGCTGATTGTCCGCCAGCGCGACCAGACCTGCCGATCCGGCAATGGCGCTAATTGCCAGACAAGTTCTGAGTACCTGTGACATCGATCCTCCTGTTGAGCGAATACTCTTGCAGGTTGGGGCCGAACATGGACCATCTCAGAAGAACCGGGCCGGGTTTGGACAGCTTGACGATGATTCTGACCAGACGGGTTTCACCGGGCTGGAGTTGGCGCACCGTTTTGTCGCTGGCGATGGTGGTATCGAGCTGTTGGGTTCCTTGAAAAGTCACCAGCCGCGATGTGTCGACCAGCACGCCCGCCTTGCCCGCATTTTTGAGCGTGAAGTAAATCGTGAGCTGACCAGTTTCCGTTCGCGCCTTGACGAGCGCGAACTCGAGCCAGGCTGGGTTGCGTTCGGTTCCCATTCGAGCCGAGGTCGAGCTGGAGGTTGGGCTAGAAGTCGAGCTGGAGGTTGAGCTGGATGTCGTGTTCGAGTTCTCGGCGCTGGTTTTGGTGGTCGCGGCTGGTTTCGTCTTGACGGGAGCCGTGGTCGCAATCGCGCGCACGGTGGTCTGGGCTGGTTGGGCGGCGACAGCGGGCGGCGGGGTATCCACGGTCGTCATCGTGGGCTGGCTCGGGCGTGTCACGGTCGCTGCCGGTGCGACTGGTTGTACGGCCCTGACGGGTGCTGGGGGCGGGCTGGCCTGCTGCACGGGTTTGGGCGCGACTGGTTTCTCGAGCGCGACGATGTACCGTCTGGGCGTTTCACCCTGCGCGATCTGCACGCGGAACAGCAGCACGCGCGTTCCGATCTCGATAATCAGATCGGTCGCGCCGGAATTGGCCAGGGAAGAAACGAAGATTCTGGTGCCGCCACCATCCACTTTCAGCAGTCCGGGCCGTCCGGACGTGACCTTGTCAACTTCCTGGTAGAAATCAATCAGCGTCAGGTATCCCGGTGAGACCAGGATCGGTTTCGCGCCCGCCTCGAGTTGATCGGCGTAGTACGTGACCGGCTGCGCCTGAACCGAACCCGCGAACGCGATGAACGCGAATAAAACGTTGATGCCGAACCATCGCTTGAACATGCCTTCCTCCTCCGCCTCGTGTCGCGTCCCTCAAGGATTCCTGAGTTCTGCCTGCATCGCTTCGAGCGCGACACGAAGGCATTTCTCGCGTAGCCTAGCCATCTCTCGGGCTGGTTCGGGGTGTTTTCTCGCTCCGGTTTGTTGAAGCGCAATTCGTTCGTGCAAACGTTCATGCTTACCGGGCTGATCAGAATAAGAACGCTGTCCCCAGGGTCATTCTCCAGGTTGACGAACGATTTTCTCGGCGCGCTGGAGTCGTCGCGTTCGGGCTCGAGCAGGAATTCTTCGATGTCGCGGAGTTCTTTCACACCTGGCTCGATGTCCGGAACGCGCTCGAGCAGTGTCTCGAGCCGCGCTCTCACAACCACAATGGGCTCGAGATTCAAAGGGCTCTCGCGTCTCTCAAGCTCAAGAGTGTGCGGCAGCCGCGTTTTCGTAGGTTGCATATCAAAGTTCCTCAATCAAAGTTCGGCCTGGCATTTCTCGATTGCTCGAGATTGACCGCGCAGGTGAATACCAAATGCCTCGATCGCGATGCGCCAGCCCAACCGCGTGAGGGTTGATCCGAACGGGCACCTGCCCCGTTCGGAACGCCGCACCACCGGCGTAAAGACCAGCGTTCCGGGACGGGTTGAAATCTCACGGCGCGCACGAATCGTTCAAAAACCGGGCGGGTATTTCTTGGACATCGTCTGGAACGCGGTGTTTTAATTCAAAAGAACACCGTGCTGGACGGTGTTCTCAAAAAGTTTCAGTTGCGGATCTAGAGAAATCTTCAAGCTGTCGGGCGAGGGGCGGACTGAAACGAGAAGCCCTCTTCGGTCAGCAGGAGCTCGAGTTCGCGCAGTAGGCTTTGGGCGCGTTGACGGCGGGCAGCATCAGTCCAGGTGTGGTCGCGCTGAATGGCGCTTTCAAAAGCGCGCAACCGAACCGCGACGCGCGCATCGCGGGGCTGTTGAGCGTTGGTCAGCAGACCGATGCGGTGGCGAAGCTCCTGGTTGCTCCAGCCTTCGCGCAAAAGATCGGTCAGCATCCTGCGGCGTTCCGTGAGATCCGTCAAACGCGAGAGCGTGCGCGCTTTGATCGGCGTGATCTCGCCGCAGCGGAGCGCTTCGAGCAGATCGTGAGGCAATTTCAGGAGCGGTAAACGCGTCGCGACGAAACTGCCCCAGGTCATCTTGCCCAGTTTGGCGAAGACCGATTCGACCGCATGACCGTCGTGGCTGCCCAACACCGATTGGGTAACTTTGCTTTTGGATTCGTTGTCCATGCGGTACAAAAAGGACACCGTTTGCGACAAGCTTCGCTCGAGCCGGAGCGAGAGCAGGTGCAACACGCCTTCGGTTTCCTCGATCTCGGTTAGATCCTGGCGCTGCAGGTTGACCAGCAGCGCGACCTCGAGCGCCTCGCGGTCATCGAGGTTTTTGATCACGGCGGGAATGCGTTGCAGACCGGCGCGCTGCGAGGCCATGTAACGCCGCTCTCCGGCGATGATCTCGAAACGCTCCGCCCCGACGGGGCGCACCACGATGGGTTGCAGCACGCCATGCGTGCGGATCGAGGCGGTCAGTTCATCGAGCTTTTTGGGATCGAAATGCTTTCGCGGCTGGTAGGTTCCCAGCACCAACTGCGAGAGCGCCAGCACTTCTATCTGGTTGACTTCTGAAGGCCAGAGGCCCTCGAGCGCAACGGGAACGCCTGCCTTGAGGGTCACATCGGTGATCGCTTGCATGTTTCCTCCAGCCCATCCAGTCTGACCGCGAAGGGCGCACTGCCTACGCGACGGGCGAACATCGTTGAGGCTCGAGTTTCAGGTGCGTTCAGACGCCGGGCGATGCGAACTCGTCGCGCTCGAGCAGCTGGCGCTGGTTCTGCCAGCATTCGATGATTCTGTCCGTGGCCGCCTCGAGCGAGAACCCGCCGTCCAGTCGCGCCCGCAGCGCCTTCACCAACTCGCGCGCGGGGCATTCGGTCAGCGCCACCAGCCGCACCAGGGCGCGAACCTGTTCCAGATCGGTGGCGCGGCGCGAAGCCTTGAGATGTCCGGCCACGCGGGCTTCGAGTGCGCGCATCATTGCGCCACCATCCAGCGTCGAGTTTCGCCGCGCAGGTTGATCACCGATTCAGCGGCATCGATTGGTGCTTCGTTCCAGACGACCGATTCATCTTCGGCGTCGTCGCTCTCATCGGTGTCGTCGTTCAGATCGCGCTCGAGCGAGCAGAGCTTTGCCGCACAGGCGAATCCCTTGTCGGTCAGGAGAATCCGGCCATCAACTTTCTCGATCAGCCCATCGTTGCGCAAATCGCGCATGGCGGAAGTCACCGATTCGCGGCGGCAACCGATCACGGCGCTCAGTTCTTCCTGGGTGCTGACCGATCCGATGATGAACAAGGCCCACAACATCCGTTCCGAAATCTGGCCGCTGGTCGCGACTGCCCAACGGATGATCTCGCCGAGCGGACGCAGGGCGGCATCGTCGGCACTGAACGCACCGATGCGGGTGTTGCTGGTGGCTTCGGCGTACCAGACTTCGGGAACCCAACGCACGCCCGGCCAGACGTGATCGCTGACCAGCGTGAAAGCGGGACGCGTCGGGTCGGGGCCGTACAGCAGGACTGCGCCGCTTTGCACCACGAACGGACGCGTCAGATCGATGACGGTACCTTCTTCGAGCGCGAGCGAGCTTTGATCCTCGAGCGCCAGGGGTTTAGCGGCGTGAGGTGCCCGACGCACGCCGCGCAACGAGGGATTCCAGTCAGCGGCCTCGAGAAAACGGATCATCTTTCCGATGCGTTGCGCGTGGTTGACCTGCAAGCGGGTCAGCGCGTCCATGTAGCCGTTGACGTTCATCACCAACAGCTCGTCGCACATCTCTATTTTTTGCAGATCCACCTCGTCTATCTGGGTGACGGGCGAATCATCAGCGGTTTCGTTGATGACGCTGGTGACGATCATGCCCTCGAGTGTCAACCAGCGCGCGGTGGCCTCGAAGGCTTGTTTGAACCGATCGCAGCCGCACAAGCACACGATGCTGGACCTGGCCGGATTTGGGATGTTGGCGGAATCCTGTGACGAGAGCATGATTTCGACCTCCTCCATTTGAATGGGCTCAACCTCTGCTTCGGCGATCAGCCACCAATGGCTGATTGCACTTTTGCACCGCAGAGCTTCAACGGCGTTCCTTTTCGCATTTCGGACGAGCGCCGTCCGCGTTTCGCATGCCAAAAAGATCGTTGCCCGGAGTGTGCCAAATCTATGACGCGCCTGCCATCGCCCGAATGGAGAGGTCGGGCCAGGCGAGCCACGCACCACCTAGCCACATGACCAGGGGTCGGTCGGGCACGTTCACCCAACCGACTGGCTCGAGCTGAAGCTTTCGAATCACAAGCGATGCGTGTCACTCGAACACGAATGAGCACATGGTGCCACGGATGAGAGATCTGAGGGTCAAGAACACACATCCTGCGATTCTGAAAGATGCCTTTCGTGACGTTTCGTCTTAATTAAGGTCGGCAAAAACCTGCGTATTGGCTCAGGAATACCGTCCTGAACAGCGTTTTCTTCACTCATTATCCTGAGTTCGGAATTGCTTTTCCTCAGCAAACCCTCAGGCCAAATCCATCCGAACCGCGCAACGGGACTGAGCAAAACACTTCGAACCTGGTCGGGTGAAACAAAAACAGAAGAGAGACGCAAAGCGTTCTCTTCTGTGACCTACCGTTAGCGCCGAAGACGCTGAAGGTAGGCTGCGCACTGCTCAGCAGCATCACCAGAAGCGGTGTACCGAACCTCCAACGTACTTGGCGTTTCGGGAAGCACACCCACCATGTGGGGGGTGGCCCCGAGAGACACGAGTGCCTCCCACACGGCGTTACATAACATATTGATCTCCGTCGGGGAGATCTTCAGAGTTGTTTGTAGATGCACGAAATTTGCCCCTGAGGCGTAACAACGTTTCATTGCTCGCACGTTCTCGAAAAAACTCCGGCGATAACGCACATGGGTTCCTGGCGCTGCGCAACCTCGAACCTCCGTCGGTATGAGCAGCTCGAGTTTAGAAGCCGAACATCGCCCTGAAAACCCACCTTCTCGAGAACACCGTCCTGGACGGTGTTCCTGGGCACGGAAATATTGCCGTCCAGCACGGTGCACCTCGCGGCCAAGCCGCGAACAACTCGAGTGTGCGTTTTGATACCGAAGCTTTTGCCTTAAAACTACGATGAGCGAGAGTTCGAGAGCGCTGGAAGCGCGGACACCGGCATTCACGACACGCGACCACACCGGTTCATCGCGCACGGCGAGGAGAAGCCATGAACAAACTGATTGCCAGCATTGCGCTCGCGGGGTTGCTCGCGGGCTGCGCGCCAGCCAACACGAGCACCACGGGTCCGGACATCGGCTTCGACGAGGGAGCGCGGGTTTTCAACCTGCAGGTCAACAAGACACCGATTGGGGCGCAGGGCGATACCTGGATCTACTCGACGCCCGCCTACGACATCAAGATCAAGGTCGCGCGGCGTTACTTCAACGTCGAGGTCATCAACAAAACCGAGCAGAGCGCGCAGATCTTGTGGGACAACTCGAGCATCCTGCTGCCCGACGGTCGAAGCTCGAAGATCGCGATTGAACAGCGCACCTATGTTTCCAAATTGCCACCGCAAGCACCGACCGTCATAGATGCGAAGGATCGCATGGTGGACAATTTCTTTCCGCTGTTGAGCATGGGTGCGCGCACCTATTCGGGCGTGTATTCCGACCCGATGTTCGCGTACCCGATCAGGGCGACCACGAGAATCCACCTGATTCTCAATCTGCAAGTCGGGGCGCAAACCAGCACGACCGATTTCGTGTTCACCGCCCAACCGAACTAGCTTCGATCCGGATTGTTCGATCCACCGCCCAACGACGATTCGCAGAAGACAAGAACACCGTTCTGTACGGTGTTCTTGTCTTCTATCCCGAAGCGCCCATCGGCCCGAGACGAACGCGACCGGCAGGGTTCAGGACAAGCCGCTCGAGACCGGATGTTCAATCGTCGCGCTGATCCGGCGCGATCAGGTGCCGATCGAAGCCGATGCGCACGGCCTCGGCGCGAGTCCGACACTGCAGCTTGTGAAAGACCGCGTTCAGGTGGAACTTGACCGTGTGATCCGAAATCTCGAGCGTCCGGGCCACCGCCTTGTTCGACAACCCGCGCGCCACGCAGCCCAACACCTCGAGTTCGCGGGCGCTCAGGATCGGAACGACTTCTCGTTCCACCGCGCCCTGAACCTCGGGTGATGGCAGGTGAGCAGAAGCGATCTCGAACGAGATCGCTTCCTGGACGGCCTGGTCGAGCGACCAGCCCTGAGCTGAGGTCCAGAGATGATCGAACTGGGATTGGCCCAGCGTTTGACTGAGCGCCTGCAAGGCCGCTCCGTACTCATCGGTGTACACGGCAGACATGGGGACGCCGAAGTCTTCTCGAAAACCAGCCGCCGCCCCAAAAAATTGAGTCGCGGCCCGAAGATCGCCCGCACCGAAGGCCACGAATCCGAAACCCTCGAGACTGATCATGACGGCGTTGCGAAATCGCGCCCGGTAGGTCATGCTCAAGCTCTCCTTGAACGAGGCGCGCGCATCCTCGAAACGACCTTGCTTGCGGGCGATCTCGGCCAGGTTGAAATGGGTCTGGGCGAGGCCTCTGGGGCTACCGAACTGCTGAAAAATGATCAGGCTTTCCTCGAAGAACCTTCGGGCGGCATCGGGCTGTCCCTTCTGAGACGCCAGATTGCCGAGGTGAAAAAGCGTATCGGCGACGCCGATCTGATGGCCGACCGAACGCGAAAATGCGAGGTTCTCGTCGTACATCGCTTCGGCGCGCGCCAGATCACCGCGCTCGGCGTACAGATCACCTGCGGACAGCAGGAACCTCGAGCGAATGGCATCCGAACCCACCCCACGGGTCAGCTCAATGCCTTCGTCCAGATGGGTTTCGGCTCGCGTCCAGTCTTTTTTCCTGATGGCCAAGTTGGCCAAACTGCCGAGGGTTTTAGCGAGCTCCAGACGTTGACCCAGTTGCCGCCGCAACTGCGCAGCTCGCTCGAGTTGCGCCTCAGCCTGCGCCAGATCGCCCTGCGTCATGGCCAGAACGCCAGCCGAGTTGAGCGCCTTGGCCAGAATGGCGGGCGTTGGCGTACCCTTCAAACCTTCGAGCGCGGCGAGGTATTCGTTGATCCATTTGCGGCCCTCGTTGAAATACCCCCGATAAATCCAGAATGGCCAGAGCGACCCGGAAAGGTCGAGTCCCATCTCGATGGCTCGCGCATCGCGCGCCCAACCGAGCGCCGCCCAGAGGTTTTCTCGTTCCGCGTCCAAGCGATCCAACCACGGGCTTTGCACTTCGCCGGAACTGTCCTGCTGTTTCGTGCTGTGGACTTCGACCGCTTGAACGAGCTTCAAAAAGTGTTCGGCGTGCCGTCTGCGAACATCGTCCAGCTCACCGCT
>CAXTKV010000132.1:0-15183 GCA_964244895.1 uncultured Deinococcales bacterium | reverse complement strand
CCCGCGCCCGCACTGCCACGGGCGGCGGCGTCAGCTTCAAGCCGCGCCCGGCGGTTTTGTCCGGTTGCGCCACCACCAGCGCGACCTGAAAACGCTCGCGCAGCGCTTCCAGGACGGGCAGCGCGAACGCGGGCGATCCAAAAAACGCGATTCTTTCGATGCTCAACGCTTGCCCTTCAAGACCTTCTCGCGGTCTTTTTCTTCTTTCAAGAAGGCCTTTGCCTTGCGCTGCATTTCCGTCAAATCATCGCGATGAACATTCACGACCTCGCGCGGCAAGTAATCCAGGAACAACTTCCCTTCCAGGTGATCGAACTCGTGCAGGAACACCCGCGCCAGGTAATCCTCGGCCTCGATGGTCTTGTGATCGCCGCGCTCGTTCTGGTAGCGCACACGCACCGCTTGAGCGCGCGGCACGCCTTCTTCGTAGATGCCAGGAATCGAAAGGCAACCTTCCAGACCTTCCACCGGACCGCGCTGCAAGACCTCGAGCACCGGGTTGACCACCACGAACTCGTTCAGCACCCGAGACCTGGGTTCGTCGGATTCCTCGGCCTGCTCTCCCTCGGGTTCATCGTCGCTGAATTCCACGGCCACGAACAGACGGATCGGCAAACCCACCTGCGGCGCGGCGATGCCCACGCCGTGCGCGTCGAACATGGTTTCCAGCATGTTCTGTGCGAGTTTCGGGATGTCGGAAAAATCCGTCACGGGTCGCGCCTTCTGGCGCAGCACGGGATCGCCGTAGAGTCGAATGGGCAGGATCATCAGCGTTAGAGTTTACCTGGACATTGACCAAAACGCAGTATCAAGGATTGGAGTCTCGAGAAGACCGTCCCAGACAGGTTTTTGAAGGTGGAAAGAAATCGTGGTTGGTGTGGTCAAGCGCAATCCAGGGCATACTTGAGGTATGCGAGTCAACCCAGAAACTATTCTCGAGCACCTCTCGGCAATATTTCCAGACTTTGCAATTCAATGGGCGCAAGACAATAACCTCTTCATGAAACCGGATGGAGCGTTCACGTTTTGTGGGCTGTTCTTGGAATTCACCCAATACATTCGGGAATCCTTCTCGAAAACCAGCGAATATCAACTCCTCGCCCTGTTCTCACTTATCGAACAGTGCGTGAGTAATTCAAATGTCGATCTTGATACCGCCGCTTGCACTTGCTTTCTTGAGAACATCGCAGGTGAGGGAGAACTCTCGGCGACGGTGGAGCCTTATCTTGGCCCGAACTCAAAAGCATTTTTCGATCAGTGGAATTGATCCTACAGATTGGACTCGAGGTGCTTCTTTAACCTCGCCAGCACGCCATTCACGAACTTTCCGGATTCCTCGCCGCCGTATTTCTTGGCGATCCGCACGGCGACTTCGATGACGGGCGGGTGCGGGGTGGTGTCGAACATCATTTCAAACCCGGCCAGCCGCAGCACGGTCAGGTCGGTTTTGGACATCTGACCGAACGTCCAGCCTTCGATCACGCGCTCCAAGGTCTGATCCACGTCGTAACGTTTGTCGTCGAAGCCCAGCACCAGCCGGTGGGCGAAGGCGATCCCTTCGGCATCCAGGGCTTCGTTGCTCGATTCGTCGTCTCGGGATCGGGGTTCCTTGCGGGTTTCTCGGGTTGCAGGCGCGCCGTCTCGGGGCGCGAATTCCGTCATGGCGTGATCCCAGGCGTCGCTGATTGTCCCGTTGCCCTGTTCGGATTCGAACAGCACGCGGAACGCGAGTTCTCGGGCGCGGCGGCGGACTCCGGCGGTGTTGCGTTTGGGCGCGTTTAGGGCGGGGTCGGTGCTTTCAGGCATTCGCGTTCTCTTTGCTGGGTTCATTTGGCAGGACGATGCCCTGAATGGTGACGTTGACGGCTTTGACGTTCAGTCCGGTCATGACTTCAATGTTCTCGGCGACGCAGCGTTGAACCTCGCGGGCGACGTTGGGAATCTCGAGGCCGTAATCGACGTTGACGGTCAGATCCACGGTCAGGTTGTTGCCGTCGCGGTTGACGTTGATGCCTTTGAGGCGTTTGCCCGCCAGCACTTCACCAACTTTGACGGGTGGCGTGACGGGTGTGACGCCTTTGACACCTTCGAGCGCGATGCCCGCGATGCCGATCAGCACGTCCTTGTTGATGTCTATTTCAAAATTCTCAGTGCTTTTTTTGACGGCCATGGGTGCATTCTAGCGCGTCTGTGGATGCTCGAGCTGAAGCTGGGAAGCTCGAGAACGCCGTTCCAGACGAGTCAAAAATGAAATTTAACGTCCCAGACGGTATTCCTCTAACCTCGAGAACACCGTCCGGGACGCTAGTTTTGTATCTTCAAGAAACCGCGTCCAGAACGGAGTTCAGCCGATTTCGACCATGACTTTCATGGATTGGCGCTCGCGATCCGCGAACTCGAGGGCGTCACCGGCCTGAGCCAGCGGGTAACGGTGCGTGATCATCTTGTCCAGGTTGACGCGTCCCGTGGCGACCAGATCGAGCGCTGCGGGGTAGCAGTTGGCGTAGCGGAACTGCCCGCGAATGTCCACCTCACGGCTGGCCGCGGCCACGATGTCCAGGCTGACCAGCGGGTCCGGCGGCAATCCGACCAGTATGGCGACCCCGCCCGTGCGCGTGGCCAGGATGGTCGTGCGGCAGGTTTCGAGCGTGCCCGCCGTCTCAAAGGCGGCGTCCACCCCAGCGCTGGCGTGCGGCAGTCCGGTTAACGGCGCGGTGATCTCGCGGATGCGCTCGAGGGTGTTTTCTTCTCTGGCGTTGATGGTGTGGGTCGCGCCGAGTTCCCTGGCCAGATCGAGCCTGTACGCGATGATGTCCACGGCAATGATCGTGGTCGCGCCTGCGGCTCTGGCGGCTTGCAGGGTCGTGCAGCCGATCGGGCCAGCCCCGAAGACGGCCACGGAACTGCCCATGGCGACATCGCCGCGCTTGGCAGCCCAGACGCCCACGGCCAGCGGCTCGAGCAACGCCGCCGCGTCCAGGCTCATGGAATCGGGAATCTTGAAGACGAAATCATCCGGCCAGGTGATGTATTCCAGGAACGCGCCGTCCACGGGCGGGGTGGCCATGAAGGTCACGTTCGGGCAGAGGTTGTAGCGCCCGCGTTTGCAGTGGTAGCAGCGCCGACAGGTGTGGCCGGGTTCCAGGCTGACCCGGTCACCGACCTTGAGGCTCGTGACTTCACTTCCAACTTCTGCGATCACGCCTGCCGATTCGTGGCCCAGCACGAGCGGCTTCTCGACCACGTAATGCCCGATCCGTCCGTGCGTGTAGTAGTGAACATCCGACGCGCACACGCCCACGCGTTCGATCTTGACCAGCACATCGCGTGGGCCTGGCTTCGGCACGGCGCGCGTCTCGAGTCTCACGTCCCGGATGCCGTGCATGACGGCCACGTTCATGTTTTCAGGAGCCGCGCTCACAGACCTTCACCCCTCACGCTCGAGAACACCCTGATTCTTACCCGTGACCCGCGACCCCCGACCCGCGATTCCGCGCTCACCATGAGGTGTAACCTCCGTCCACCACGATGTTGCTGCCCGTCAGGAAGCTGGCGGCGGGGCTGGCCAGAAAGACCGCGCAGGCCGCGACCTCGACGGGTTCACCGAGCCGCCCCATCGGGGTGCTGGAAAGCCAGGTCTCGCGCCATTCGGGGGTTTCGAGTCCCTGTTTGGTCATCGGCGTGGCGATGTAACCGGGGCTGATGCAGTTGACGCGCACGCCGCGCGAAGCCCATTCCCCCGCCAGGGATTTGGTCAGGTGGATCACGCCCGCTTTGGCGGCGTTGTAGGCGGATTGCGGTTGCGGCCTATTGGAGATGATGCCGGACATGGAACCGATGTTGACGATGCTGCCCGAACCCTGAGCCAGCATGACCTTTGCGGCCTCGCGGCAGCAGTAGAACACGCCGTCCAGGTCGACGCTCATCACCAATCGCCATTCGTCGTCGGTGACATCTTCTGATGGGGTGTTGCGGCAGATGCCCGCGTTGTTGACGATGCAGTCGATCCGTCCGTGCTCGGCCACAACCGATTCGATCATGCGGCGCACGGAGGCCGAATCGGTCACATCGGTCTGCACGAACAGGCCGTCCAGTTCCCTGGCGGCGCTCTCTCCGACGCCGGGGTCGGCTTCCGCGATCACGAGGCGCGCGCCGGAGCCTCGCATCGCCCTGGCGATCTCGAATCCGATGCCTCGCCCGCCGCCGGTGACGATGGCGATCTGGTCGTGCAGTGCGTAATTGGGTGCGCTCATGGGGTTCTCCTCGTCGAGGGTGGCGTCAACGTGGCCGACGGAATTGTGCGTTTGATGTTGTGATGTCTTTGGGCTTCAAGGAAACCGTCCCGGACGGTGTTTCCTGATTCTCGAGCGTGGCGTGCCGGACGATATTCTATACAAGTGGCTCTTCCCTCAGGGCACGATCAAAACCTTTTGCGAACCCTCGAGTCCAGGGTTGTCCTTGTAGCGCAGCGCCCGCCCGAGTTCCTCGATGGGCAGACGGTGCGTGATCAGGGGTTCGACCTTGACGCGCCCGGCCTGCAACCACTCGAGCGCGATGGGAACGGTTCCCAAGAGCGAGAAACTGCCGATCACCGTCAGGTCGCGCCGGAAGATCTCGTAGGGGCTGAACTGCACCACGGCTTCTTCCGGGGCGACGCCGTAAATCATGATCTTGCCGCCGGGCGCGGCGTATTGCAGCATGCCCTCGACCACGCGCGGCGATCCGGTCGCTTCGGTCACGATGTCGAAACCGTAAGGCTCGAGGTCGAGCAGTTGGACGCTCAAATCGGGGCCAGCGTCCAGGGTGCGGCTCGCGCCGAGTGCCAGGGCGATCCGTCGGCGTTCCGCGTTGGGTTCCACGACCGTGACCTGGCTGGCGCCGGAGGCGATCAATGCCTGCATCAACAAAAGCGCGATCGGGCCAGCGCCGAACAGCAAGACCTTGGAGGCTGGCGCTGGCTCGAGGCGCTTCATGCCCCAGGCGATGCAGCCCAGGGGTTCCGCGAAGGAGGCCACTTCCAGGCTCAGGTCGCCGATGGTGTAGACGTTCTCGGCGGGGGCGACCACGTACTCCGCGAAGCCGCCCGCGCGGGTCACGCCGAGCGCCTGGTAACGCAGGCAGTGGTGGCGCATTCCGCGCTGGCAGTGGTGGCACTGACCGCAACTGATGACCGGGTCGAGCGCCACGCGGTCGCCCTCGTGGAGTTCCAGCACGCCCGGCCCGACCTGATCGATCACGCCCGCGATCTCGTGACCCGGCACGAGCGGCAGTTGCGCGCCGAACGCGCCGTGCAGGAGGTGCAGGTCCGTACCGCACACGCCGGTGGCCGCGACCTTGATGCGCACCTGACCAGCGCCCGCGTGCGGCACGGCGAAGGCCCTGGTCTCGAGTTCTCCGGGCGCAGTGATGACGGCAGCCCGCATGGTTTCAGACACGATTGGTTCCTCTTTCTATTGGGAACACCGTGCTGGACGATGTTCTCGTGTTTTTCAAAAGACCGTCCAGCACGGTGTTCCCACGCATCGATCTCGGATCACCTCTGATACCTGACGCCTGCTCCACGACCGGCCCGCTCACTTGACCGCGCCCATCGTCAGGCCCTGCACGAGCTGGCGTTGCGCCGACCAGCCGAAAGCCATCACCGGCAAAATCACCAGCGTGGCCGCCGCCGACAGACCCGCCCAGAACAGACCTTCGGAGGTCTTGAAGCTCGAGACGTAAACGGACAATGGCGCAGCGTCGATGTTCGTCAGGTTCAACGCGAAAAACGCCTCGTTCCACGCGAAGATCAGGCACAACAACGCCGTCGAAGCGATGCCCGGCGCGGCCAGCGGCATGGCGATGTTCAGAAATTCCTGGCGCAAGCTCGCGCCATCCACGCGGGCCGCCTCCAGGATTTCCGGCGGGATTTCGGACAAATACGAATGCATCATCCAGACCACCAGCGGCAAATTCATCGTGGTGTACATCAGCGTCAATCCCAAAAGCGTGTCCAGCAGGTGCAAATCCTTGAAGATCAGGTACAGCGGCACGATCACGCCGACGGGCGGCATCATCTTGGTCGAAACGAACCACAACAGCGTCCCACGGCTGCGCTGGGTCGGGTAGAACGCCATCGAAAAGGCCGCCGGAATGCCCAGGGTGAACGCGATCAGGCTCGAGCCGAAAGCCACCACCAAAGAATTGCGCAAGGCCGGAGCGTACTTGGCGAAGGCGTGAACGAAATTGTCCAGGATCGGTTGGAAAAAGATCACGGGCGGCGTTTGAAACGCCTGATCTTCGGTCTTGAAGGCGCTCAGGAACATCCAGAAGATCGGGAAGAAAAACGCCAACGCGATCACCCAGGCGAGCGTACCCAGACCGACGTTCTTGGCGATCAACCACGGGTTTTGAGCACTCTTCCTGATCATTGGGGCACCACCCTGACGTTGACGTTGCGGTTCACCAACCGCAAGAAAAAGGCCGTCACGATGTTCGCCAGGATCACCGCGAACACGCCCGCCGCCGAAGCCATGCCGATGCTGTACTCCGCGAAGGCTTTCTGAAAAATAAAGTACGGCAAGTTGGTCGTGGCCAGTCCGGGGCCGCCGCTGGTGGCGATGTAAATCTCGCCGTAGATTTGCAAAATAAAAATGGCTTCCAGGAGCACGATCACCTCGACCGCTTTGGACAGGTGCGGCAGCACGATGAAACGGAATTCCTGAAAGCCGTTCGCACCGTCCAGACGCGCGGCCTCGAGTTGATCCTGCGGCAAGGATTGCAAGCTGGTCAGCATGATCAGCATGGCAAAAGGCGTCCATTCCCAGGTCACCATGGCGACGATCGAAGGCATCGGGAATTTGGCCAGCCAGTCAACCGCGGGCAGCCCGACAGCCCTCGCGACTTCGCTGAACAGACCGTACACGGGGTTATAGAGCGAATTTTTCCAGATCAGCGCGGTGATCACCGGCATCACGAAGAACGGTCCGATCAACAAGGTGCGCGCCAGGTTCCGGGCAAAAAACCTGCGGTTGAACAACAAAGCCAGCCCCAGCCCGAGCAGCACGGTCAACCCGATCACGCTCAAAACCAGCACCAGGGTGTTGATCAAAACCGGAACCGAAAGAGGGTCGGTAAACAGGCTCACGTAATTTTCCAGGCCGATAAACGGACGGCGCAACGGATCGACCAGGCTGTAACGGAACAGGCTGTAGTAGATCGTCATCAAAAATGGGACTTGCGTGGTCAGGATCAGGTACGCGAGCGCTGGGAGCAGCAACAAGAAGGCTGGTAGGCTCGAGGTGCGCCCCGATTTCTGGGTTGCCGAACGGTTCAGGGCTGGTTTCAGCGTCATGATCGACCTCGAGCGTTGAGCATCTGAATTCTTGATTTATGTGGCGTCTGATGAACCCGGTGGCGTTGAAGCGGACAGTTTGACGCGCACGCCGAGGCCCGTTTTGGGCGCACTCCGCGTTCGTGGCTCGAGCCGAAGGTCTGTTCACCCGCCAGGATGGCGCGCTGAACGGGTTCAGTCGGCATCGTCGCAGATGGTGTTTGCGAGTGGGGTTGGTGGAACCGATCCGCTCTCGAGAACGCGAGGGGCTGGTTTGAATCGAGGGAAGCGGAGGGCGGGATGCTCGAGCGGTCGCTCGAGCATCCCTGAGGGCCTTACTTCTTGTAGCCGCCCTCTTTAGCGACCTTCTCTGCGGCGGCCTGAGCGAGCTTCAAAGCCTGGTCGACCGTATACTGATCGGCCAGGGCTCCGGCGATGTACTGTCCGACTTGCGTGCCCAGCGCCTGGAATTCGGGGATGCCGACGAACTGCACACCGACGTAAGGCACGGGGTCCTTGGTGGCGTTGGTCGGGTCGGCGCGGTTGATCGAATCGAGCGTGATGCCTGCGAAATCACCGGCGGCCTTCTTGTATTCCGGGTTGGCGTAGGTGCTCTTGCGGGTTCCCGGAGGAACGCTGGCCCAGGTGCCGTTGGTCTGCGCGACCAGGGCGATGTATTCCTTGCTGGTGGCCCAGGTGATGAACTTGAAGGCGGCGTCAGCCGATTTGCTGGACTTCGGGATGGCCAGCGACCACGACCACAGCCAGTTGCTGCCCTTCGGCGTGCCGGGGCCGGTCGGGGCGTTGGCAAAGCCGACGGTGTCGACAATCTTGGACTGCTTGGGGTCCTTCAGAAAGCCTGCGGCGACGGTCGCGTCGATCCACATGCCGCACTTGTTTTGGCTCATGTAGGTCAGGTTCTCGGTGAAGCCGTTGCCGGTCGCGCCGGGTGCGCCGTACTTCTTTTGCAGGTTGACGTAGAAGGTCAGCGCGGCCTTCCAGGCGGGGGAGTTCAGCGTGGCGTTCCACTTCGGGTCGAACCAGCGTCCACCGAAGGTGTTGACGATCGTGCTGAAGACCGCCATGTTCTCGCCCCAGCCGGGTAACCCGCGCAAGCAGATGCCGAAGAAACCGTTCTGCGGCTTGTGCAGTTTGGCGGCGAAGCCTTCGATCTGAGACCAGGTCGGTTTGACGGGCATGACCAGTCCAGCCTTGGCGAAGGCGGCCTTGTTATAGAAGGTCATGCTGGATTCGGCGTAGAAGGGCAGCGCGTACAGGTTCTTGTTGTAGGACAAGCCCAGCTTGACCGGGGTCAGCAGGTCGTTGACATCGTAGGAGGCTTTGATGTCGGCGTTCTTGTCGAAGAGCGCATCCATCGAGTTGAGCCAACCGTTCTTGGCCCAGATCGGCACTTCGTAGGTGCCGATGGTGGCCACGTCGTAGCTGCCCGCACCGGTGGAGATGTCGGTGGTCAGCTTCTGGCGCAGTTCGTTTTCGGGCAGCACGCTCCATTTGAGCTTGATGTCCGGGTAGGCTTTTTCAAACTCCGGGGTGAGCTTTTCCATGGTCTGCATGTCGGAGTTGTTGACGGTGGCGATGGTGATCGTGGTCGGCTCTTGCGCGAGCGCGACGGTCGCGGCGGCGATTCCGGCGACGGCCAACAGTCCCCCACCGAAAAGCAATGTTTTTGATTTCATGCGATCTCCCTCGAGCGAGCTGAACGAACTGTGGATGCGTGTGGGTTCGGTCGGTTTCTCCCCTGTTCTGCGGGTGGTGCCTTGTCTGGATTTCACCTCCTCAGGATTGTTTCGCGTTTCAGTCGGTAATGGCCACGTGGCCATGAGTGGGGATAGGAAATCCGCACTCCTTCTTCCGGGTCTCGAGCCGCGCATTTCAGGCTCAGACCGCTAGATCGTAGAACGACAGGCGGCAACCCGAGATGTTGTAATGGTCACGTGGCCAGAACTCTACAGGATGACTCTCGGGTTTGTAAAGCCCTCCGCAGTTGAATCTGTGACTAGAATGGCCACGTGACCAACATTCACGATGTCGCCAGGCTCGCGGGGGTCTCTGCGACGACCGCGAAACGCGCCATCCGCGAACCGCACCTCTTGACGAGCGCGACCTTAGAACGCGTCCAACACGCCATCCAGGAACTCAACTACGAACCCGACCGCACCGCCGGAGCGCTGCGGCGCGGCCACAGCCAGACGATCGGGTTAATGGTCGGCAACATCATCGAACCGTTCTTCGCGCAACTGACCCGCACCATCGCCAAGGCCGTCCACGCCAGAGGCTACGCGCTGATCGTGGCCGACAACGAGTACGAAACCGACCTGGAACTCGAGCACCTGCGGATGTTCCACGGGCAGCGCGTCAGCGGTTTGATCATCCGCAGCGCTTTCGGCGCGGGCAACCTGGAATACCTCAACCGCCTGCACCAGCAAGGCACGTACATCCTGGAAATCGATAACTTCGTGGCCGGAAGCCCGTTCTCGCACGTCATGCTCGAGAACGCGGGTTGCGTCGAGATGGGCGTGCGCTACCTGCACGATCTGGGGCACGAGCGGATCGCGGCGCTGACGATTTTTGACCCGCACAAACTTCAGGACGAGCGCGGCAAGGCGTTCCCGGAAGTCATGAAATCCTTCGGGTTGCGCATCCCGAGGGCCTACCGACGCGGCACGACCTTGAGCGAGGAGAGCGCTTACGAGCGCACCCTGGAACTGATGCGCCTGCCCGAGCGCCCGACCGCGATCTTCTCGATGACCGGCAACGAGGCCGCCGGAGCCTTCCGCGCCCTCAAGGAACTGGGCTCGCGAATCCCGCAGGACGTGTCGTTCCTGACCTTCGACGACTATTCCTGGACGAGCCTGGTCGATCCGCCGTTGGACGTGATCACCCAACCGACCCTGGACATGGGCCTGGCCGCCGTGGACATCGTGATTGACACGATCGAACGCCGCGATCTGGAACTGGTCGTGCGGCAGCGCTTTCCCGGCACGCTGATCCGACGCGGCAGTTGCGGACCGCCGAGCTGAACACCGACTCGGGCTTCCACGGTACGGAAACACCGTCCAGCACGCGTTTATGTGCCCACGTGCCGGACGGTGTTCTCGGGGTCAGCCTTCTCGAGAACATGTTTTCGGCTTGCGCGAAGCTCAATCCAGACGGTCGCTCGAGCCCTGAGAACGAAAAACCAGCGCGTAGCGGACGCGGTAGATCCTGCTCTCGAACTCGAAATCCGTGGCTTCAGAGCGGTTGATGCTCGTGCTGGAAACCGATTCGGAATGGTTCACCCGACCGTCGGGCAAAAATTGCAGCCTCTGGCGCGAGACGAACGAGTACATTTCGGAACCCACACCGTAGCGTTTCGGTTCCAGGCTGACGCGGCAATCCGCACCGCCTTCTGCGGTGCGCTCGAGCCGCAAATCGCCCAGACGGACGGGCTGAAGACCATCGGGTGCGCCCGAAGCATCAGCGCCCGAATTTGCGCTGGGCATGAACGGTCTGGGATCGATCATCAACGGACTGACCGCGCCGGGCGCGGCCTGAAAGCAGCCGGTCAGAATTTCCGCCTGAATGATCGCCCCAAAACGGACGCTCTGCTCGAGCGAGGCGATGATCTTCGCGTTCTGCACCTCGTCGCTCAGGAACGGTTGGGCCGTCTCGATCTTGACCTTCACGTCCCCCAGGCTGACGCCGCCATCCGGCGCGTGCGTGCGCAGGTAGCTCGAGTCCGCCGTCTGGCCCAGACCGACCAGGCCCGTTGACTGCGTGTACGATTCGACCTGCACGACGCGCGATCCATCGTCTCTGGCTTCCAGGATGGTTTCGGTGGAGTTGGCCACCGTCAGCGTCTTGCCGGAATCCAGGCCGGAAGACCCCGAGAAATCGCGCTCGAAAGCGAGCTTCAACCTGTCGCGCAGGTCGTCCGGCAGGCGCGCCCCGCCCGGTCCGGTGGCGAACGAGAACGCGTAGAACCTGAGCTGATCGGTCTTGCCGCCGTATTTCGTGACCGTGCCCTGATCCGCGCGCAACCGCAACGCGCTGGGCGCGGCATCCTGCGCGAAAGCGAGGGCGGTCATCAGCATCACGGCGGACACGGCGATGGCTCGAGCGGAACGCATGGGTGAAGGCTACCAGGCTTCCGTGCGCGCTGAACCCCGGAGACGAATTTCTCTCGAGAAGCGGCACCGTTTCTTCTCGTTCCTTTTCGACGATACCGTCCGGCACGCGAATAAAATACGTGTCCCAGACGGTGTTCTCAGCGCAGCATCAGATCCGCGATCAGCGCCCGGTGATCCGAAAGCAGATCGTTCGCCACAAAAGACCGGACGGCGCGCAACCGATCCGATGTCCAGACGTAATCGATGCGCAACAGCGGCCAGCGCGCGCTGTACGTGTCCCCCAACCCCCAACCCGAGGCCGCAAAAGCGTCCGTCAGCTTCGTTTTCAACGCGCCATAGAGCGCCCCCCGAGGTGGCGTGTTGAAATCACCGCAGACGATCACCGGAACGTTTCCATCAGCTGCTTCTGCAAGCACGCGCTGCACTTCCGCCCAGCGGTTCAACGAGAACTGCGTCACGCGAGCCTTCAAACCCAGACCCTCGTAGCGCGGCAAACGCCCCAGGATATCCGGCGTCCAGACGTGCACGTCGATCACCTTGACGGGCTTCCCACGCACCTCGATCAGCATCTCGAGGAACGCTTGATTGGTCGGCTGCAACGCGGAGGCTGGTTCGACGGGCGACAAACGAATCAGGCGGTGCGAACGAATCGGGTACCTCGAGATGACCGTCAGTTCGTCCTCTGTGACCGACCCGTACCCGGAAATCAGCGATGCCCTGCCCAGGTGCGGATCGTTCAACGCGCTCGATTCCTGCGCGCAGATCACGTCGGGTTTCAGGTGGCGCACGGCGTTCAGCGCGTCCGCAGAATTGCGAATGTTGTACGTCACGACCCGCAACGGCGTCCCTTCAGGCTTCTGGGTCAGCGCTCGCCACGGCAGGTTCAGGCCCAGAAAGAAAAACGCGATCGACCCGAACGCCACCAGGTTGATCGCCACCGCTCGCGCATCGCGCGCGATCACCGACCAACAGATCAGCCCGAGCGCCGCGATCCCGAGCGGATGCTGCGGCGCGTAGGTGACTACCGTCACCAGCCAGAAGCGTTCCGCCAACGCCGTCTCGAGCCACGCCAGCCCGACCAGCCCGATCAAGTTCAGGATGGAAAGCACCCGCAACGCCGGTGATTTCGGGCGCGAACGCATCAGACATTGTTACCCGCCCGGATCAATTCTCGCTGACTCGAATAAACGGAGTTTGCATCAAAAAATCATCTGGTACACTTTTCGCCGATGCAGACGCCCAAAAAACGAGTGATCGTCCACACGGACGGCTCCTGCCTGGGCAATCCGGGGCCGGGCGGGTGGGCCGCAATCCTGGAATACATCAACTCAAAAGGCGAATCGAAAACCTTGGAGCTTTCCGGCAACGAGGCCCACACGACCAACAACCGCATGGAACTGACCGGCGCGATCCGCGCCCTGGAAGCCCTCAAGGAACCGTGCGCCGTGACCATCGTGACGGATTCAAAATACGTCCAGCACGCCTTCACCAAACGCTGGTTGGCGGGCTGGCAAAAAAACGGTTGGAAGACCGCCAGCAAGGAACCCGTCAAGAACAGGGAACTCTGGGAGCGCCTGCTGGAATTGAGCGCGATCCACGCGGTCGATTGGGACTGGACGAAAGGTCACGCCGGGCACGACCTGAACGAACGCGCGGACAGGCTGGCGAATGCCCAGGCTCGCGCGGTCGCGCGCTGAGTGCCGTCCAGGCTGAGCGCCGTCCAGCGCGCAGTCTTGAGGCTCGAGCGATCCGGAAGACCGTCCTGGACGCGTATTTCTTTACCAGGAGAACATCGTCCTGGACGGTGTTCTCTGGAATTTAGATCCTCAAAGTCGCGATGTTGCGCTCAAAGATCTGGGCGCTTTCGATCAAACCCTGACGGGTTGAGCGTTCAGCTTTTCGATCATCTCGAGCATGATCCGCCCGGTGCGGCAGTCCCGCGCGACCGCCTCCAACCTGTTCTGATCTAGCATCTCGCTTTTGAAGTATGCGCTCAGGCCGCTCCAGAACGGTTCAATCCCGAGCGCGCGGCGGTAACGCAGCAGATCGACCAGGGTTTTCTCGAGGCCGAAAACAGACACCGGCACGCCCTGATGGGTTCTCGTCTCAATGTCCGTCAACTGGCCGGGAGCGAACCGGTAAACGCTGACCCCCGGAATGGTTGGGGCGCGCGCCGTGCGGCCCACGGCCACGCTGACCACGGCGGGAAAAGCTGCGGTCATTCCGTGTACGGCGAGCGCCGTTTCCAGGCAGATCACACCGTTCGGAATTCGCAACTGCACCGACGCGAGGCTCGTCTGCGGCGCGCCTCGACCGAACTCAGCGATCTGGTACACGCCGCGATGAAGGCGAACGATCCTGCCCTGACTGACCCAGGATGCGATCACCCGCTCGTGGATTCCGGCGGCCTTGATGTGCGCCCGAGTCACCAGGCCACCGAAGCGCGCGGCGAGTTCGATCAGCCCATCTGTCGTTTGAGGCGCGGCGATCATCGGCGTTTCGTCCTCGAGTGAAATAGTCCAGACGGCGCGGACGCCCTGAAGTTCAGGCCAATCCGCGATGCCTCAAGGATGGCGCGTCAGGATTACGCGCTGGCTTCAAATGCGGGGTTGGCGCCCTCGTACCACAGGCGGTAGCCGTAACCCCGGACGGTTTCCAGAATATCCCAGATTCCGGCAACCCTGAGTTTGATGCGCAGGTTGCTGAAATGCGTGTCGATGATGCGTTGGCTGGTGCTTCGGAGCGCCAACATCTCCGCCAGACTCTGGCGATCGACGATCACGCCGCGATGAAAGCCCAGGTGCTCGAGGATGCGGTATTCGGTCATGGTCAAGTTCAGGCGCGCGTTTCCGACGTAGGCCAGCTTGCGCCTGAGATCCAGCCTGATCGGGCCGATCTCGAGATGGCGGGTGCCGTTCGTCGCCTCTTCCGCCGTTCTGATGGCGGCGTTGACGCGAAATGCGAGCTCGTTCTGGTTGATCGGTTTCAGCAGAAAATCGCTCGGCTTGACGCCCGCCTCGATCTGCAACTCGAAGGTGCTGAAGTCGGTGGCCGCGCAGATGACGGGCACTTCGTGGCTCCGATGAATCACCGAGAGCACATCTCGAGCAGCCGTATCGGCGTCACTGAGCCCGATCAACACGGCGTCGGGGCAGTACATCTGAAGGTAATCGAGCACTGACCGGACGCTCGGGGCCACGTACACCCGATACCCTTGCCGCTCGAGCGCCCGCACGATGATTTCGGATTGGTGCCGCTCGGGCTCATACACGACGACGGATTCTACGGTCGGGTCGTCCCAGGCCTGCGCGCGTCGAATTTCGTCCACGGTAGGCATGGTAGTACCGTTGTGTGTCCTGAATGTCATTGAATTTGTCATGAATATGTATCCCGAGCAAAACTTCGATTTATAAATTGAATGTAAATCGAACTTCAATTCTCTGTCAATTGATTGTCAAGGTTTTCATAATAAAAATTGACCTTGAATTTATATTTGACTTTATTTTCTTTGAACTGAATACTCCTTTTCGGAGAACTATGAGTTCAACATGGGAATGAAAGGAGGTGAGATTGTTCATGTTGAAACAACATCTCCAAACAGGAACGTGAAATCGCGATTGGAAGAGGCAGGAAACACGGCAACTGGACCTCTCACCCAAAAACGATGCGCTCCGTCACACGATTCAGGGGGAATTACCACATGAAGCGAATCACCGCAGCACTCGCACTCACCGCCGCACT
>CAXTKV010000131.1:0-15190 GCA_964244895.1 uncultured Deinococcales bacterium | reverse complement strand
GGAAGAAACGTCCAGCCCCTCGTAGCATTGCAAGCGGATCAGGCGCGTCTCCAGCACGTCGGCCAAGACTTTCACGATCTCGGTTTTGCCGACGCCGGGTTCGCCTTCCAGGAACAGCGGTCTGCCCAAGCGGAGCGCCAGGAACACGCTGGTGGCGAGGCTGCGCTCCGCGACGTAATGGTGCGCCTCGAGGGCTTTGAGCGTGTCTGGAATGGATTGTGGACGCATGGGTGTAGTGTATTCCCTCCGGCGCGGGGCGCATCTGAACGCCAGCCACACTCGAGCGCACCGTCCAAGACGATGCGCTTTGACGCGAAAAGAACACCGTCTGGGACGGTGTTCTTTGAAAATCGGTCTGTGGGGTGTCTCGCTCGGTTTACGCGCCCGTCGCCCTCGAGAGCGCGCGTTTGGCCATCACGTCCACCAGGTGCGCGCGGTAATCGGCGCTGGCGAAGTGATCGCCCATCAATTCTGATGATGGCACGAGCTTCTGGCAGGCGCTCGACGCGCCCTCCGACTCGAGCTTGCTCAGGTGCGTGGCGTGATCGCCGGCCCCGGTCAGCGCGGCGCGCAGCGTGCCATCGCTGTGAACCACGACCGCCACGCCCGCCACCGGGTATCTCGAGGCGGGGTGCGGGAATTTCTCGTAGGCGGAACCCTTGGTGTTGGCCGGGACGTGAATTTCAACCAACATCTCGCCGGGTTGCAGGGCAGTTTCGTACATCCCCAGAAAGAACTGGTCGGCGTCCACGACGCGCGTTCCGGTGCCGGAAGCGATCTTCAGTTTCGCGCCCAATGCCAGCATCGAGGCCGGGTAATCCGCCGCTGGATCAGCGTGCGCCAACGACCCACCGATGGTTCCGCGGTTCCTGACCATCGGGTCACCGATGTAGGACGCGGCTTCCGCCAGGATCGGCACGTGCTTTTTCAGCAGATCGGAAAATTCGATCTCGCGGTGCGTAGTCATCGCACCGATGATGACCGTGTCACCCTCCGCGCGGATGCCCTTCAACTCCGAAATCCTCGAGACATCGATCAACGCCGCTGGGGCCGAGAGCCTGAGCTTCATCGCCGGAACCAGCGAGTGCCCACCCGCCAGCAGTTTGGCGTCCGGGTTCGCGGCCATCATCGAGAGCGCCTCTGAGACGCTGTTGGCCTTGTGGTACGTGAATTCAGCCGTGTACATGAAAACCTCCCAGAACTGTCGAACCTCGAGCGCACCGTTCAGGACACGATATTATTCTTGCGTGCTGGACGGCATCTCGAGCCAGATTGATCTCAGTCGTCGGCGGCCTGCGGCAGTCCCTGATTCATGACGCGCCAGACCTTCTCGGAGGTGTAGGGCATGTCGAGGTGGTTGATGCCGAACGGCTGAAGCGCGTCGACCACGGCGTTGGCGATGGCGGCGGTGCTGGCGATTGTGCCCGCCTCGCCGATGCCCTTGACGCCCAAGGGATTGTGCGGGCTGGGCGTGACCGTGTGACCGATCTCGAGTTGCACCATGTCGTCGGCGCGCGGCATGGCGTAATCCATGTACGAGCCGGTCGAGAGGTTGCCGGATTCGTCGTAGACGGTGTTTTCCAGCAGCGCCTGTCCCATGCCCTGGGCCACGCCGCCCTGCACCTGACCTTCGGCGATCATCGGGTTGATGATCGGGCCGCAATCGTCCACGCAGACGTAACGGGTCAGTTTGACCTTGCCGGTGTCGCTGTCAATTTCCACGACCGCCAGGTGCGTGCCGAACGGGTACACGAAGTTCTTCGGGTCGTAGAAGTGCGTGGCCTCGAGTCCCGGCTCGAGATCGGCGGGGTAGTTGTGGGCCAGGTGCGCCATCAGAGACACGTCGAAGAAGCTCTTGGACTTTTCCGGCACGCCCTTGACGCTGAACTTGCCGTTCTCGTGAACCATGTCGTCCGGGGAGGCTTCTAAGAGGTGTGCCGCAATCTTCTTGGCCTTGTCGATGATCTTGCGGGACGCCAACGTGATGGCGCTCAATCCGACGGGTGCGCTGCGGCTGCCGTAGCTGCCCCAACCGTGCGGCAGGCGCGCGGTGTCGCCCTGAATGATGCTGATGTCCTCGACGGGAATCTGCAATTCGTCGGCCACCACCTGCGCGAAAGCCGTCTCGTGGCCCTGGCCGTGGCTGCGCGATCCGCTCAGCACTTCGACCTTGCCGGTCGCAGCGACGCGCACCAGAGCGCTCTCCCACTGGCCCGCCTGCGCACCCAGTGAACCCACCAGGGCGCTCGGCGCGAGGCCACACGCCTCGAGATAGGTGCTGACGCCGATGCCGATGTACTTGCCTTGCTTGCGGAGCTCCGCTTGCTTGGCGCGCAGGGCCTTGTAGCCGAGTTTCTCGAGCGCCATGTCCATGGCGGGTTCGTAGTTGCCGCTGTCGTACTGCAAGGCCACGGGCGTCTGGTACGGGAATTCGTCGGGCTGGATGAAGTTCTTGCGGCGGAATTCGACCGGGTCTTCGCCCAGTTCCATCGCCAACGCGCTCATGATGCGCTCCAGGACGTAGGTCGCCTCGGGGCGTCCAGCGCCGCGGTAAGCGTCCACGCCGACGGTGTTGGTGTACGCGCCGCGCACGTGGCAGTGGATGGCTTTCCACTTGTACGTGCCGTTCATCAGCGTGCCGTACAGGTAGGTCGGCACGGCGGGCGCGAAGGTCGTCAGGTACGCGCCCAGGTTGGCGATCGTGTCCACCCGCAATGCCAGCACTTTACCGTTCTCGTCCACGGCGGCCTCAGCCACCGTCTCGTGATCGCGGCCCTGGGCATCCGAGAGGAACGCCTCGGAGCGCGTGGCCGTCCACTTGACGGGCTTGTTGAGCCTCTTGGCGGCGAACAGCACGATCACTTCTTCTGGGTACTGAAAGATCTTGCTGCCGAAACCGCCTCCCACGTCCGGGCTGACGATCCGCAGTTTGTGTTCCGGGATGCCCATGATGAACGCGCCCAGCATCACGCGGTGAATGTGCGGGTTCTGGCTGGTGGTGTGAAGCGTGTACTCTTCGCTGGCGCGTTTGTACTCCGCCAGGCTGGCGCGGGGTTCGATCGCGTTCGGCACCAGGCGGTGGTTGCGAAGCTCCAACCGAACCGTCTTGTGCGCTGCCGCGAATTGCGCGTCCGTGGCGGCCTTGTCGCCGATCTCCCAGTCGAAGGCCAGGTTGCCGGGCGCTTCCGGGTGCACCTGCACCGCGCCCGCCGCGAGTGCGGCGCTGCCCAGCGTGACCGTCTCCAGCGCTTCGTATTCGACGTTGACCAGCGCGGCGGCGTCCTCCGCCAGGGCTTTCGATTCCGCGATCACGGCGGCCACGATATCGCCGACGTGGTTGACTTCCTCGGGCTGGATGGCGTGATGGGCGGAAATCTTCAGGTCGGGCAGCAACCAGCCCGTCGGGATCGGGTTGATGCCCGCACCCGTCAAGTCCTTGCCCGTCAGCACGGCCAGCACGCCGGGAAGCGCCAGCGCCGCGCTCGAGTCGATGCTCTTGATTTTCGCGTGCGCGTACGGCGAGCGCACCATCGCGGCGTGAACCATGCCCAGCACCTGCATGTCGTCGGTGTAGTTGCCCGCCCCGGTGATGAAACGCGGATCTTCGACGCGCTTCATGGCTTTGCCAAAGAATTTCTCGGTCATGGTGGAACCTCCAGGTGGTCAGGGGTCACGGGTCAGAGCAGGAACTGAGGCGGCTGGGTTTCAGGAGACACCGTCTGGGACACCGTTTTTGAGTCTCGAGAACATGCGTGTAGGACGGTGTTCCTGATTGCGCCTCGAGATGGTCGCTCGCGACTCGTGACCCGCGACCCGTGAACAATTCAATCGTCTGCCGCCGCCGCGACCGTAGCGTTCGCCATCGCGCCCGCCGCGTGCTGCACAGCCTTGACGATGTTGTGGTAGCCGGTGCAACGGCAGAAGTTGCCTTCCAGGGCGTGACGGATCTCGGTTTCAGACGGGTTCGGGTTGCGGGACAACAAGTCCGCGGAGGACATGATCATGCCGGGCGTGCAGTAGCCGCACTGAAGGCCGTGCTCCTCCCAGAAGCCCTGCTGCAAGGGGTGCAGGTGGCCAGTTTCGCCCATGCCCTCGATGGTCGTGACCTTCATGCCTTCGGCCTGAACGGCGAAAACCGTGCAGGATTTGACGGCCACGCCGTCCAGGTGAACCGTGCAGGCTCCGCACTGGCTGGTATCGCAACCGACGTGCGTGCCGGTCAGACCGAGTTTGTCACGCAAGTAGTGCACCAACAGGGTGCGCGGCTCGACGTGATGCGTTTCGGTCGCGCCGTTGACGGTGATGGTGATGGGGACTACGGACATGAACACACCTCCTGATGGGGTTGAAGACTCTGGCGAGGGTTCGACATGGCGTCTAGCTCGTGTTCATGGGCGACCTCGCGCGGGTGAATCGGTGAGCCGTGGACTCAAGCGAGGCGGCTCGAGGAACGAGGCGGTCCATCGAGCTTTGAAAAAGTCGGTGCGCCCGTCTGGGTTGTAGAACGTGTCGCATTCTAAGCCGCGTGCGTGCTGAAGATGCAAGGTCATCTGTCACCCGTGGTCTGAACGTACGTCGGTTCCGGGACTCGACCCTCGGACGTGCACGGTGGGCTTTCGAGCGCAACTCACGAATCTGGCTCGAGCCGCGGGATTAGACTGACGGTGAACCGGAGGCTTTCATGGAACGCCGCGAAACCGAGGATATTCTGGCCTCGATCAAGGATGCACGAATGCACGCGCAGGGCATCGCCCTGGCGACGGTGGTGCGCGTCAAGGGCAGCGCCTACCGACGCGAGGGCGCGAAGATGCTGGTGCGCGACGATGGCGCGATGACCTGCATGCTCTCGGGCGGTTGCCTGGAACCCGAAGTCGTCGAGGTCGCCAAGGGCGTAATCCAGAGCGGTGCGCCAATCGTGACCGCCTACGACCTGGAAGAAGATGTCGTCTGGGGTCTGGGCATCGGCTGCGGCGGCAGCGTGGACATTCGCATCGAAAAGTTGGAATCTGATCCCGTCATGGACGCGTGGTTGGGCGTGCTGGAACGCGCAGAGGTCGGCGTGCTGGCGACCGTGCTGGAGGACAGATCGGGTGGCGCGAGTGGCCCGGCAGGTGCTGTCTTACAAGCAAGAAGTACAAGCGGTCGCATGATGATCACCGAATCCGAGACGCGCGGATGGCTGGAACCCGCCGGTCTGGAACGGCAGGTGCTCGAGGTGGCGCACGAAATGATGGGTGCGCTCTACCCGCGAGCCGAAACCCAGACGTTCAAACTGCCCGATGGTTCGCGGGTGGACGTGTTCCTGGACGCCAGCGCGCCGCCGCCCGAACTGGTGATTTTCGGCGCGGGTCACGATGCGATGCCGCTCAACCAGCGCGCCCGCGACCTGGGCTGGCGCGTGAGCGTGGTGGACGTGCGCGAGGCCTTCCTGACGCAAGGCCGTTTCCCGGACGCGAAACTGGTGGCCGCGCACTTCGAGGAGTTCGCAAAAAGCCTCGAGATCGGCCCGAGATCATTCGTGATGATCATGAACCACCACCTCGAGCGCGACCGGGAAAGCCTGCGCTTCGCGCTGGAATCCCCATCCCCCTACGTCGGCGTGCTGGGGCCGAGGCAGCGTTTTCACAAACTCTTGGACGCGCTGGCCGAAGAGGGTTTCAAACCCACCGCCGCTCAGCTCGAGAAATCCAGGGCACCCGTCGGGCTGGCCATCGGCGCGGAAAGTCCCGACGAGGTGGCGCTCTCGATCATGACGGAACTGATCGCGGTCAGGCGCGGATTTATGGGCGGATTCCTGAGCGGCATCGAAGGCCGAATCCACGATCCGATCCTCGTTTGAGCGCGAGTTGATGAAGTCTCGAGAAACGCCCGCAAGTCACACGAAGATCACGAATCAGCGCGCGCTCGAGTCGACTCGCATCGTGATCGCCTAACCTTCACTTCGCGCTTTTCCCTTTCACCTTCTCCAACAGGCTCCCCACCGTCCAGCACGCGTATTACAAACCCCGTGCTGGACGGTGTTCTCGTTTCGGAACCGCTCGATCTGGTAGGCTCAGATCATGAAATTCGCGACCACTTCCGGCCTCGGCAAACCCGTCTCCAGGCTGGTGCTGGGCATGGACAACCAGACCGATCTCGAGGCGTCCAGACCCTTGCTGGACGACTTCCTGGCGCGCGGCGGCAACGCCTTCGACACGGCTTACACCTACAAATCCGGCGCGTGCGAGGTGCTGCTGGGGCAGTACCTTCAGGAGCGCGGCGACCGCGATTCCGTGGTGATTCTGGGCAAGGGTGCGCACACGCCCAACTGCACGCCGGAAGCCATCGGGCAGCAGCTCGAGATCAGCCTTTCGCGCTTGCAGACGGATTTCGTGGATGTCTACATGATGCACCGCGACAACCCGGACGTGCCCGTCGGCGAGTTCGTGGATGCGCTGAACGAACAGCACGCGCTCGGTCGGATTCACGCCTTCGGCGGTTCCAACTGGTCGGTCGCGCGAGCCACCGAGGCCAACGCCTACGCCGCCTCGAAGGGTTTGCGCGGGTTCACGGCGGTCTCCAATCAGTTCAGTCTGGCGCGCATGATCGATCCCGTCTGGGCGGGCTGCATTTCCAGCAACGACGCGGAATCCAGGGTATGGCTCGAGCAGAACGGCATCGCGCTGATGCCGTGGTCATCGCAGGCGCGCGGTTTCTTCGTGCTCGGCGACCCGAACGACACCAGCAACGAGGAACTGGTGCGTTGCTGGTACAGCCCGGACAACTTCCTGCGGCTGGAGCGCGCCAAAGCCCTGGCGAAAGCCCAAAAAGTCGAGACGATCAACATCGCGCTGGCCTACGTGCTGCACCAGCCGTTCACGACGCTGCCGTTGATCGGGCCGCGCAGCGTGGCTGAAACCCAGAGTTCGTTCCGCGCCCTGGAGATCGAACTGAGCAAGGGCGAGCTGGCCTGGCTGAACCTCGAGACGGACGTTTTACCGAACGCGATTTCCAAGGGTTGAGCGCGGTTTTTGCACCGATTGGATTGAGCCTCGGGGGCCGCGCCACCCAATCCAGTCTGTCGTCCTGAGGCGTTCACATTGAGGTATCTCTCGCCGCTCGGGGCGAGTTCGACGGGCGAACACCAGAAGATCCTTCGCTGCGCTCAGGATGACAAAAAGACCGTCCAGCACGGTATCGCTCGAGCCTCGAGAAACGTCGTGCTGGACGGTCTTTACTTTAGGTTCTCGGGATTCAGGCCGTGCAGGTCGGCGGGAACGAACACGCCATCCTTGCGGATCAGCTCGTCGTCAAAAAAGATCTCGCCGCCGCCGTACTCCGGGCGCTGAATGAACACCATGTCCCAGTGAATGCTCGAGGTGTTGCCGTTGCCAGCGGCCTTGTACGCCTGACCGGGCGTGAAGTGAAACGACCCGTTGATCTTCTCGTCGAACAAAATATCCATCATCGGGTTCAGGATGTACGGGTTGAAGCCGATGGCGAATTCGCCCACATAGCGCGCGCCCTCGTCGGAATCCAGGATCGCGTTCAGTTTCTTCGTGTCGGACGCGGTGGCATTCACGATCTTGCCGTCCTTGAATTCGAGGCGCACGTCCGTGAAGCGCGTACCCTGATAGATGGTCGGCGTGTTGTAGTGAATCACGCCGTTGACGCTGTCCTTGACCGGACACGAGTAGGTTTCACCATCCGGGATGTTGCGGTCGCCGCTGCACATGACCGCCCCGATGCCCTTGATGCTGAACGTCAGATCCGTGTCCACGCCCGTCAAACGCACACGGTCGGCCTCGAGCATGCGCTTGTGCAGGGGCTTTTGCGCCTGGGCCATCTTCGCGTAATCCAGCGTGCAGACATCGAAGTAAAACTGCTCGAAGGCTTCCGTGCTCATCCCGGCGGCCTGCGCGAAAGCGGGCGATGGGTAGCGCAACACGACCCATTTGGTGTGGTTGACGCGCTGCTCAGAGTGAACCTGGTGATTCCAGATCGAGGAATAGAGCCGCAATTTCTCGCTCGGGACATCGCTGTATTCCAGCGCGTTGTGGCTGCCGCGAATGCCCATGTAGGCCTGAACGTTCTTCATGCGCGAGAGTTCGTGCGCCGCGATATCGCGCATCTGCGATTCGGTGGCGTTGGTCAACAAAGACCGCATCACGCGCATCGAACGCGTCTCCACGAACGGGATCGCTCCGGCCTGCGTGACCCGATCGATCAGCGCGGTCACGAGCGCGTCCGAGGTGTCGAAGGCCTCGATGAAGACCTTCTCGCCGGGTTGGAGTTTGGTGGAGTGACGCACGAGCACGTCGGCCAGCTTCTCTATTCGTGGGTCCATGCGCGTTTATACCGCGATTTCAGGATGTGTTCTCGGGGCAGGTCACAGATGCTAGATGCGAGACACCGCTCGCCACGATCAAAGAACATCGTCCAGGACGGCGTTCTCGAGCCTCGAGAAATTGCGTCCAGGACAGTATCCTCGTTCGTCACCACCCGAGCCGAGCGCTGAGCGGCAAGTGATCCGAAGGCTGATCCCAGGATGGCAGCGGCGTCAGGTCATCGATCTCTGGCGGCGAGATCGGCGCGGATCGCAAGCCCGCAGAGAACACGTAATCGATCATTTTCGCGCGCCGATTGGAATTGCAGGTGAACGCGTCCAGACCGACGTGCGCGTACTCGAGCCCGGTGGCTCGAAGCGATGCGATCAGTTCGTTTTCCGGCGTGACGTTGAAATCCCCGCACACGATCCACGCTTCGGCGTCCGGCACGAGTTCCTCGCGTTCGTTCAGCCATTGCACGATCTGCCGAAACCCGACCCGCGCCCGAAGCGGCGTTCCCGGCGCGTCCCATTTCAAATGCGTGTTCGCCACGCCCACCGTGCGACCCTCGAATTCGAGCGCAACCACCAGCGCGACGTGCCCCGAATCCAGCTCGAGACCGTTGCCATCGGCGTACTCGAGCCTTTGCACGCTTTTGGGTTTGAAGATGCTCGAGCGAAAAAACGTGCTGCACCCATCCGGTTTGCCCAGACCTTTTCTCGCGTCGTAACTCACGTACCCCAATGGCTCGAGCGCCGCACGCAGGGCCGCAAGGATGTTCACATCCACTTCCTGAAGGCACAGCACGTCCGATCCCAGATCGACGATGTGCTTCACGAGCGCCGGGATTCGCCACGCGGGGTTCAGCGCGTCCGGCGGCGTGCGCGGGTAGAAACCCGGCCTGATGTAACTCGAGGCCAGGACGTTGTACGAGGTGAGCGTGAACGACACGGCTAACCTCCACCTCTAAGGTTTCACCATAAGAATATGCTCAGGACTCGAAAGATGGGCGGGCTTAATGTGTATTTCGCGTCTTGTGCCAGGCCAATACGCTACGTCATATCCATCTAACAGCATTTCGTGTTGCCGCCCAAAAAGAGGGAGCGACAATTCTCGGGGTGCATAGTGGGCAGTAAGTATCTTTTCCGCACCTGTACCGCCCCATCTTGGTAAACAAATAGGAGTAGTCACGAGGAGCGCCTCTAAGTCCGCCCGGCGCGCAAAATCGTTTTGCGTGCCGCGTCGCAACCAAACCTGTCCTTCAAATAACTTTCCCCCCACGCTTTGAACAGCAACGTGTGGACCTCTCGGATCAAACTCGATAGCAAAGACTCCTACGAGCTTTCCAGGTTCAGGTTCAATCGTTTCATAATGGATTTTCAAAGGCGGATCAAAAGCATTTTTTACCCATGTTTGAAAATCAGCATCATCAAATTGCTTGGACACTCCGATAATTTCTCTCTTGTACCCATGATCCTGAACGCCACGAATGAGATACCGCTTGTCTTTGACAGACATGGAATTGGCGAGGGCCGCCAGGTCTTTGAGTAACGTTCCTTTTCCAATTTCCCATTCCGAACGATCTATCGCTTGAAGCTCGAGACCGCTATACAGTTGACGTTTCCAATCGAGCCAGTCAGCTTCACCATATTTGAGAAGATCAGGAAACGGAATATCACCCATAAAACTCCTGTTAAATCTGGGGAGTACGGTCCACCACACGATTTCTCGAGATTCAGGAACACTGTCCAGGACGGTGTTCTACGTTGTTACAATCCCCAAATCTTTCTCCAGGAACTTCCCCACCTCGGTCGCAGCGCGTTCGGCAGCTTCCAGAGCGCCCTCGACGTACCCGTAGTACCCGACGGCGGTTTCCGTACCAGCCCAGTGCAAACGTCCGATCGGCTCGCGCAATTCGGCGAAACCGCCCGTCATCACGCCGGGGGGCGCGTAGCACTGGTAGCCGCCGCCGATGAAGGGTTCGGTCAGCCAGTCGTGATCGAAGTAATCGCGCGGGTACAGGGCTTCGTCGCCGAAGACCATCGCCAGGTTCTCGAGCACCGCGCGGCGGCGCGTTTCAACGGGTCGGTCGCTCCAGAACACCGCGTCGTCACCGCCGATGAACGCGACCAGCGCGGGGTGCTTGCCGTTCTCGCTGGTGGCGTCCATCGTGTGATCGAAGACCAGCACGTCCGGGTCGATGGATTTGACGGGTTGATCGCGCCAGAACGGTCGGTCGTAGATGGCGAAGCATTTGATGACGGAACCCATCTCCAGGCGTTGCATCAGTTTCATGCGTCGGCGCGGCAGCACGGGGCTGAAGTCGATGCGTTGCGCTTGGTTCGGCGGGATCGCCAGGATCGCGTGGCGGGCATTGACGATGGCGCCTTCGCTGATGATCTTGACGCCGTGGTCGTCGTGTTCGATGTCGTAGACCTGGCAGTTCAACCGCACCCGATCCGCCATGCCGTCCGCCAGACGCGTGCAGAGCGTCTGCAGGCCCTGCTGGATGCGGTTGGTGTGGTTGCCGCCGTCCATGTCCAGCAAATCCTCGAAGCCGCCCGCGCTGCGGATCGAGTAGAGCAGGTACAGCATCGAGAAATCCTTGGGTTCAATCGTGTATTCGGTGCGCACCAGCTGGTCGAACAGGTGGCGCAGGTACTCGCTCTCTAAATTCTCGCGCTTCCATTCCTCTACGGACACCACGTCCAGTTCGGCGGCGTTCGGGGTTTTGGCGGGATCATTCACGTCCACCTGGTTGACCAGCCACGAAATCTTGGCGGTGAACCATTCCCATTCGGCCTGCGTCAACCGATCCATGCTGGACAGGGGCTGGGTGGACAAATCCATGCGCCCGGAGTTGTGCTGCGGAAAGATCGTCAGCCCGAGTTCCGACACCAGCGCGCTGACGCGCTCCATCTCCGGGCCGATCCACTGACCGCCCAGATCGAAGGCCGTACCGTCCGGCAGGGTTTTGGTGTACAAGCGCCCGCCGACGCGGTGGCTGGCCTCGAGCACGATCACGTCGCGTCCGGCGTCAAGCAGTTGTCGTGCGGCGGCCAGACCTGAAATGCCCGCGCCGATGATCACGGCGTCGGTGGTGATGGTTTCGATCGGCATTCATCCCAGTCCTCCCTGTCCCGTGTCCGCAATCCCTTTCCTGGGGATGGGCACTTCATCACCTGGGATGATAGCCCGGAATCTTGCAAGTCCGAAACGCGACCCGTCCCGCCCTTTGCCTCCCTATGTGCAGGGGATGCAAAAACGGCGAGCGAATGTCAATCTCGTCTCAGCCCGTGCCGACTTCTCGTGCCATCCTCAAAGAATGAATCTGAAAATCCCTGCGGTCATCGGACTGATCGGCCTGGCGTGCGCGGTTGGGGTGGCGCAGAACGCGCAGAAAAGCTGGCGGGTGGAGCTCGTCAAGGGAAAGCTGGAGCGCCCGTGGAGCCTGAATTTCGCGCCCGATGGACGATTGTTGTTCACCGGGCGGTACTCGGGCAAACTCAGCAGCCTGGATTTGAAATCGGGTCAGGTCAGGGTGCTGGGGCAACTCGGGGACAGTTTCAGACCGGACGGCGAGGGCGGGATGCTGGGCATGGAACTCGATCCGACCTTCGCCACCACGGGGCGCGTGTACATCTGTTACTCGTACTTCAAGGACAATGTGCGCGATGGCGACACGAAGCGCAACCGGCTCTCGAGCTTCACGCTGACCGACAAGGGTTTGACGGCTGAGAAATTCCTGATCGACGACATGCCGGGCTGGTGGAACCATAACGGTTGCCGCGTGATTCTGGGGCCGGACGGGATGTTGTACGCCAGCATGGGCGACGCCGCCAGCGACCCCGCGAGGGCGCAGGACTTGAATTCCAAGGCGGGCAAGATTCACCGCGTCACCAAAGATGGCGGCATCCCGTCCGACAACCCCTTCCCGAACAGCAGCGTCTGGGCGCTCGGCTCGAGGAACGCGCAGGGGCTGACGTTCCAGCCGGGCACGAACGTATTGTGGGAGACCGAGCACGGCCCGGACACGGACGACGAGTTGAACGTCATCAAGAAGGGCCAGAATTACGGCTGGCCGATGTGTCGCGGCACGAACCCGTGCGACGTGCCGAACTACCAGCCCGCCGTGCGTTCGTATAAGCCCAACGAAACCATCGCGATCAGCGACATGGCGTTTTACAGCGCCGATGCCTTCCCGGCCTGGAAGGGCGACCTGTTCTTCGTGGCGCTCAAGACGGGCCGGTTGTACCGCCTGGAACTGGACGGCGAACGCGTCAAATCGGAGGAAATCCTGATCGACAACACCTACGGGCGCTTGCGCGACGTGACGGTCGGGCCGGACGGGTTCTTGTACTTCTCGACGGATTCGGGCGAGGACTCGAGCATTTACCGCCTCAGGCCGCAGTAGGCGAGCCCGAGTATCTCGAGAAGACCGTCCAGCACGCATTTCAATATTCGCGTGCCAGACGGTGTTCTTGGCTTTCCCCGATTGAAATTCGCTCAGTGCGTCTTCTCGAGCATCGCGCTTTTGGCGGCGATCTGCCCCAGAAGCTCGTGCCAGGATTTGACGAAGGCGTCCGCACCCTCGCGCTGGAGTTGCGCGGCCAGGGCGTCCACGTCGATGCCGGCGTCCTCGAATCGGGCCAGGGTCGCATCGGCATCGCCGCCGTCCTCGGGCATGACTGCGCCCAGGCTGCCGTGATCGGCGTAGGCCAGCAGGGTCGCTTCGGGCATGGTGTTGACCGTGTCCGGGGCAGCCAGGGCCGCCACGTACATCACGTCGGAGGCTTTCGGGTCTTTGGTTCCGGTGCTGGCCCAGAGCGCGCGCTGAGGACGAGCGCCTTTGGCGGCGAGCTTCTTCCAGCGCTCGGATTCCAGCAGGTCGCGGTACGCCCTGTAAGTCTGGTTCATGACGGCGATGCCGAGGTGGTTCTGAAGCTCGCTGGGAACCTTGTCGGCCACGGCCCGATCCCAGCGGCTGACGAAGACCGACGCGACCGAGGCGATATCGAGCGACAACCCGGCTTCGGCGCGGCGCTCGAGGCCGCGCAGGTAGGCTTCGGCTGCCGCCAGGTACTGCTGGCTGGAGAAAAGGAGCGTCACGTTGATCGGCACGCCCGCGAAGATCGCTTCCTCGATGGCGGGCAAACCTTCGGGCGTGCCGGGAATCTTGATGAACAGGTTCCCTCTGGCGGCCTCGGCGTGGAGCGCTTTCGCCTGCGCGATGGTCTGCGCGGCGTCGTAGGCCAGCAATGGTGAAACCTCGAGCGAGACGAACCCGTCCACGCCGTGCGTCGCGTCGTGGACGGGTTTGAACAGGTCGGCGGCGCGCGTCAGATCCTCGAGCGCCAGTTCAAAAAAGAGCGCGTCACCGGAAAGTCCTGCCTCCGTTTTCTCGATGATAGACGCATCGTAATCGGCGCTGCCCTTGATGGCCGCGTCGAAAATCGTGGGGTTGGAGGTCAGTCCCGTCACGGACAGGTCTTTGATGTACCGCGCCAGCGTGCCGGAGTCGAGCAAGCCGCGCGTGATGTTGTCCAGCCACAAGCTCTGGCCGATATCGTGCAGTGCTTTGGTCGCGTTCATGGGTTCTTCCTTTCGGTTGGGGCGGTGCCGTAGGCCGATGGGGGTTCTCGCGTCCTGGACGCTACTCTACTTTCGTGCCCGGGACGGTGTTCTCGCGCACCTGGCGGGCGTCAGGATTTCGCCCTCGCCAGCGCCGCCGGATCGAGTTGCAGCAGGTCGCCGATGCGATCGATGCTGACATCGGCGGGCGGGTACGCCTGGAGGACGTTCGGATCGGTCGCGTAATGCCCCTGACGCACGAAAACTGTCGTGACCCGATCCGCCCAGATGCCCTTGATGGCCGTCAGGATGCGCAATTTGTCGTCGATCATGACGTAGTGATCCGCCGGGTAGCGGCGTTCCACGTCCATCAGTTCCTGTTCCTTGTGAACGTAAATCAGCGCGTGCCCGTTCATGGCCGCCAGGATGCCCGAGCGCTCTACTTTATGGGGTTGGAAGACCACGTCGCCGTCTGAAAGCACCGCGCACAGCCCGGCGCGGTGCAGGTGGTGGATCGCGTTGATCGCGCCGGGGTACAACCGATCCTTGAACGGGTAATCGATTAAAAAAGATGACATCTTCAAAATGCGCGGGTGGTGCGGGTACTGCAAGCGGTACTGCTGCAAGGCCCCGAGGTAATCGGCGTAACCCATCTCGGCTCGGCGCGCCTCGAACAGCGTCCAGTAATCCTGGCTCTGCTGCTGACCGAACTCTCGTTCCAGGTGGGCGCGCAGGTCGTCGGTGACGCAATCGTTGTCCAGCAGGGTGTTGTCCACGTCCAGCAGGAACGCGGCGCGGTGGTGCGGTGCGGCGCTCATGTCGGTTCCGTCGCGGCGGGGTTGTGCCAGACCCCGTCGGCGGCGATGAATTCGTCCGCCACCTCGGGCGGCCCCCAGGTGTTGGGAAAATACGGGAATAAATCACCGATGCCGCCCAGGATCGGTTGCACCACCCGCCAGGCTTCCTCGACGCCGTCCTCGCGGGCAAACAGCGTGGAATCACCCTTGAGCGCGTCCCCGAGCAGGCGCTCGTAGGGTTCCATCTCGTCGGCGGGGTGGTGTTGGGCGACCAATTCGACGTTCTCGCCGACCATCGCCTCGCCGGGCAGCTTGGCTCGAGCCCCCAGCGTGATCAGCACGTCCGGGCTGAGGCGGAAGCGCAGGTAATTCGAGGCGTCCGGTACGCGCTCGCCGAACATCGCCTGGGGCGGATCGCGGAACTCGACCAGCACCTCCGTGGCGGTCACGGGCAGGTTCTTGCCGACGCGCACGTAAAACGGCACGCCCGACCAGCGCCACGAATCGATCTGGAAG
>CAXTKV010000130.1:0-15195 GCA_964244895.1 uncultured Deinococcales bacterium | reverse complement strand
GGATGCTGCGCGGCTTTTTTGATGCGCTGCCCGTCGAGGTCGAAGAGGCATCGTTCATCGACGGCTGCAACGAGTTGCAAACCCTGCGGTACGTGACCGTGCCACTGGTGATGCCAGGGATTCTGGTCTCGGCGGTCTTCGCCTTCATCTCCGCCTGGAACGAGTTCTTTTTCGCCCTGATCCTGACCCGCGCAAACACGATCACCCTGCCGATCAGCATCATGAACATCACCGGCGTGCGCGGTCCACAGTGGGAGCAGCTCTCGGCAGCGGGCATGGTCGTGATGATCCCGATTTTGGTGATGTCGCTGTTCATCCGCAAGTATTTCGTCGAGGGCATCACGGTCGGGGCGGTCAAGTGATGCGGCTCGAGAGTGCAAAATGGAAAGCAAAAGCTCGAGCTTGAGTTCACAGGCGATCTTGTCGTGCGTGATGACGTGAAAAATTCGGACGAGAATCAAAATTCGCACCAAGAAAACCAACGGCAACCAATCCAGAAAACCTCGAGCACTTGGGGAATTCTCGAGCACGAAATCCCAGGAGAAACCCGATGAGTGAAGAGGTACAGAAATCCAAATTGCCAGTGTTCGATTTTGCGGACCGTCCTGACATTCAAGCGTTTGAGGATGCTCGAGGCAGTGGGCAGCGTCACCCGATGAACGGGTTCGATGCGGATTACGTCGATTTCGTGGATTACATCGTGCGTTGCACCCACAAAATCTGGGAGGAAAAAGCCATCGGTCTAATCTACACGCACTACTCGCACAATGTCATGGTGCATTACTCGAGCGGCATCATGTACGGACGCGAGGGCATGGTCAACAACACCCTCATGCGCGTGGCGGCATTCTCGAACCGGCGGGCGTATGCGGACGATGTGATCTGGAGCGGCAACGAGACGGACGGGTTTTACTCCTCGCACCGTGTGGCGAGTTTTGGCACGAACACGGGTCACACCGAGCACGGTCCGCCCACGGGTCGCCAGGTGTTTCGGTGGGGCATCGCCGATTGCTTTGTGATCAAAAACTTGATCGTCGAGGAGTGGCTCGCCTCGGACGGTGTGACCGAGTTGCGGCAGATGGGTTACGACCCTCTCGAGTTGGCGCACCGGGCGGTGCTGCCGAAATTGCCCTACACGCATGGCGAGATCGACCGAATGCCGGCGGGTCAGTACGCGCCAGAATTTCATGACGTGCCATCGCCGGACGATCCTCGAGCCTTCATTCGTGCGATCCTGCTCAACCTCTGGAATGCGCGGCTGGTCAACATGGTGCGGGCACATTACTCGTCCGGTCACGTCGCGTTCGTCCCTGGAAACCGCAAGCTCTACGGCTACGGCGATTACGAAAATTTCGTGATCACGTTCATGGCATCATTCCCAGATTTGGCGTTGACCATCGATCACCAGTGCGTGGTCGGCAGCGAGGCTCGAGGTTACCGTGTGGCGACCCGCCTGACCTTGCAGGGCACACACGAGGGTTTCGGTCCTTACGGTGCGCCGACGGGACGACGAATCTTTTTGATTGCGATGGCGCATCACATCGTCCGTGGCGGCAGGATCGTGCAGGAATGGATGATCTTCGATGAGTTCGCGCTTCTGAAACAACTGCACGCCAAACTCGAAGGGTAAAGGATGAAACGAACCGTGAGCAAACAACCGACCAACGAAAAACCTGCCAGCAACCATCTCGAGCCTAAGCCCGTGTTCGATTTCGCCGACCGTCCCGACATTCAGGCATTTCAGGACGCCGCGAACACTGGACGCAGGCAGCCGATGAACGGTTTCGATGACGATTACGTGGACATCGTGGATTACATCGTGCGCTGCACCCACAAAATCTGGGAAGAAAAAGCCATCGGTTTGATCTACACACATTACGCGCATAACGCGATGGTGCATTACTCGAACGGCGTGGTCTACGGACACGAGGCGGTCGTCCGAAACACCTTGCAAAGCCAAGCCAAGACCCCCAACCTTCGCGCTCACGCCGACGATGTGATCTGGGGCGGCAATGAGACGGACGGCTTTTACTCCTCGCATCGGGTGTTCGATACCAGCACGCACTCGGGTTACAGCGAAATCGGCACTCCGACTGGACGCAAAATACAACGTTGGGTGATCGCAGATTGCCTGATCGTTGAAAACAAGATTGTCGAGGAATGGTTGGCTTTTGACGTCACGGCTGGACTGCGCCAAATCGGTCTCGATCCGTTCGCGTTGGCGCGGCAATCGACGCTCGAGGTTTCTCCGACCACACACGCCGAGGTGGATCGCACATCGGGTCAGCACGCGCCAGAATTTCATGACGTGCCAACCTCTGATAATCCTCGAGCGTTCGTTGCGGCAGTGCTGCACAACCTTTGGAACGCACGACTCGTCAACATGGTTCGGGCGCACTACATCCCAGGCATCGTCTCGTTCGTGCCTGGAGGTCAGAAGCTGTACGGTTACGGCGACCTCGAGAATTTCGTGATTACATTGATGGCATCGTTTCCCGATCTCGCCTTCAACGTCGATCATCAGTGCGTGGTCGGTGGTGCCGCTCGAGGCTACCGTGTGGCGACCCGCTTCACGATTCGCGGCACGCACGAGGGCTTCGGTCCGTATGGACTGCCGACGGGTCGGCGCGTGTTCCTGATTGGCATGTACCATCACGTGATTCGTGGCGGCAAAATCGCGCAGGAATGGCTGGTCTTCGACGAGTTCGCGCTCCTGAAACAATTGTATGCCCGCATTGGGGGGAACGGTGGGGGCTGAGGAGACCCGAGGCATGAACGGTTTCGATCCCGAGTACGCCGACATCGTGGATTACACGCTTCGCTCGAGCCAAAAAATTTGGCAGGACAAGGCGCTCGGTTTGATTTACACGCATTACGCGCACAACGCCGCCGTGCATCGCAGCGACGGCGAGCGCTACGGACGCGATCAGGTGCTCGAGGACGCCGTGCAAACCCTGGCGGCGCTGCCCGATTTGCGCTTGGAAGACCACGAGGTGATCTCGAGCGGCAACGCTCAGGACGGTTTTGTGGTTTCGCACTTCGTGAGGGTCATCGGACATCATCTCGGGCACAGCCGTTACGGAGCACCGACGGGGCTGCCGGTTGAATTCCTGCAAATTTTTGTGCGCCTCGTGCGCGAAAATCGGGTGCTCGAGGAATGGGTCGTCACGGACGAAATCGCCTTGATTCGTCAACTCGGACTCGACGAAATCACGTTGGCGAAATCGATCACGCTCGAGGAATCGGCTCGGGGTTTGCGAGCGCCTGTGGTCGCCTTGAGCGAGATCGTGCGCTCGAGCGGTCAGAACCACCCACCAATTCGACTCGAGGCTGATCCGCGCAAACCTGACGAACTTCCAGTATCGCTGTACGGTCTGGTCTGGAACGCCAGGATGCTCGATCAGATCAAATTCTTGTACGCCCCGAACGCTGTCGTTTTCGTCCCAGGCAACCGCAAGCTCGAGGGTCACGACGACCTGACGCGCTACGTGCTGGGCTTGCTGGCGGCGTTTCCCGATTGTGCAATCAACCTCGATCGTGTCGTTCACACTGGCAATCGGAGCGATGGATTTCTGATCTCGGCACACTGGACATTTCAGGGCACGCATCTCGGTCCGAGCGCCCACGGTACACCCACGGGCAGGCGCGTGCGGATCATCGGCATCAGCCACCTGCAAGTACATGACGGACAGATCAGGCGCGAGCAGATGGTCTGGGATGAATTCGCGCTGCTCAAACAAATTCACTGGACAGATAAACTCGAGCCATCCGTTCTGGTGCGCCATGAAGATTGACCTGAGCGATCAGACCGCGCTCGTGACCGGAGCCAGCCGAGGCATCGGACGAACCATCGCGCAAAGCCTTGCCCGAGCCGGAGCGGACGTGGTGCTGATGGGACGCGACCAAACCAGCCTCGAGCGGTTGGCGCAAGAATTGATCAGCGAGGGAGCCAAAGCCGAAGTTGCGGTCTGCGATGTGCAAGACGTGCCCGCCGTGACCCGAGCCATCGCGCAAATCCCGAGGCTGCACATTCTGGTCAACAACGCTGGAACCAACATTCCCGAACCGTTCGCCAACGTGAGCGAGACGAACTTCGATCAGATCATGAACTTGAACCTTCGCGCCACGTTTTTTGTGACTCAGGCGGCGGTTCAAAAAATCCTCGAAACCGGCGTGGGCGGAGCGATCATCAACATCTCCTCGCAGATGGGACACGTCGGCGGAATCAACCGAACCGTCTACTGTGCCAGCAAACACGCGCTCGAGGGCTTCACCAAAGCTTTGGCGCTCGAGCTTGCGCCCATCGGCATTCGCGTGGTCAGCGTCGCCCCGACCTTCATCGAAACCGACATGACCCGTCCGATGCTCGCAGACCCGCAGTTTGGGCAATCCGTACTCTCAAAGATTCCGCTCGGGCAACTCGGGCAAGCGCAGGATGTGGCAGACGCGGTCGTGTTCCTCGCCTCGAGCCATGCGAAGTTTGTGACCGGCAGCAGTTTGCGCGTGGATGGGGGATGGACTGCGCAGTAAATTCAAACTCGAGCCTCCCAAGGAGATCACATGGAATACCTCAAGAAGTCATTGCCGAACGTCACGGTCATGTCGCAGGAGATCAAAGAGACCGTCTCGAGAATCATTTCCGCTGTCGAACGCGAGGGGGTCGCGGCGGTGCGACGTTACAGCGAACAATTTGACGGCTGGAATCCACCGTCGTTTCGGCTCACGCGGCGCGAGATCGAACAGGGCATCGCCGGAGTCGATGACGACACCAGACGCCCGATCGATTTCTCGATCTCGCAGGTCAAAAAGTTTGCGAAGGCGCAACGCGACACGCTGATTGACTTTGAACTCGAGACGCTGCCTGGGGTCACACTCGGACAAAAGCAAATTCCGGTGGGCGCGGTCGGGTCCTATATTCCTGGTGGGCGTTACCCGATCATGGCTGCCGCCGCCATGACGATTGGCGTGCCGAAGGTCGCGGGAGTCAAACGCATCGTCGCCTGCGCCCCAGTGCAGCGCGGTATGCCTGGCATCAACTCGGCACAGTTGTATGGCATGGTCAACGCCGGCGCGGACGAGATTTTCACTATAGGCGGGGCGCAGGCGATGGCGGCGATGGCGTTCGGAATTGAGGACGCCCCGCCGCTCGAGGGGGTGGACATGATCGTCGGCGCGGGCAACGCGTTCGTCGCCGAAGCCAAACGCCAACTCTTCGGCGTGGTCGGCATCGACCTGCTGGCGGGTCCGACCGAAATTTGTGTGCTCGCCGATGATTCCGCCGATCCCGAGCTGATCGCCGCCGACCTGCTGGCGCAGGCGGAGCACGGCACGAACTCGCAGTCGATTCTGGTCACGACCTCTCGAGCCATCGCCGAGGCAACCCTGCGCGAGATTGCACGGCAACTGAAAATCTTGCCGACGGCGGACGCGGCGGGACAATCCTGGAACGAACTCGGCGAGGTGATCCTGGTCGAGGATGATGCCGAGATGCTCAAAGTCTCCGACCAGATCGCCAGCGAACACCTCGAGGTGCAAACCCGCGATCCGAAGTGGTATTTTGAGCGCCTGACCAACTACGGTTCGCTCTTTTTGGGGCACAACGCCACCGTCGTTTACGGTGACAAGGGCATCGGCACCAACCACGTGTTGCCGACGATTCGGGCGGCACGCTACACGGGCGGGCTGTGGGTCGGGAAGTTCATCAAGACCGTGACCTGGCAGGACGCCACGCCCGCCGGAAACATGCAGATTGCCCCTTACGCCGTGGCGATGGCAGACCGGGAGGGCATGGCGGGTCACGCGGCATCGGCACGCTTAAGAATCAAAGACTGAACGGTTCAAAGTCCGGCTCGAGTGTTGGAGGTCGCATGTCCAGGGTGTTACCGATTGCTGTGGCGCAGGCACAACCGCAGGGGATTCACGAACCGTTCTCGAATTTCGTCGGGCAGGCGCAGTCGTTGCTGAAATCGTTTCCGCAAACCCGAATGATTGTCTATCCAGAACTGCATTTGTTTCACGCCGACCTCAACAAACAGGCATTGCTCGAGGTGGCACAACCGCTGGATGGCGCTCGGGTAAGCACCCTGCGCGAACTTGCGGCGGACTTGGGCGTCTGGTTGATTCCGGGGAGCGTCTGCGAGTTGGGCGCGAACGGGGAATTGTTCAATACCGCAATTGCCATCTCGCCCGAGGGTGCGTTGGTCGCCTCATACCGCAAGGTTTTTCCCTGGCGACCCTTTGAGCCCTTCGATGCCGGGGACCGATTCGTGACCTTCGAGCTGCCCGGCATCGGTCGTGCCGGATTCTCGATCTGCTACGACGCATGGTTTCCCGAAGTCACCCGACATCTGGCTTGGATGGGCGCGGAGGTCGTACTCAATTTGGTGAAAACCACCACCTGCGACCGCGCCCAAGAGATCGTGCTGGCTCGGGCGAATGCGATTGTCAATCAGGTCTTCGTGGTCAGCGTCAACTGTGCCGGTCCGATTGGCACTGGACAAAGCCTGATCGTGGACCCCGAGGGGTTGGTCAGAACCGCCACGGCTGGCACGGAAGCCACCGTCCTGACCGACGTGCTCGACCTGGAGCACGTGACTCGAGTTCGACAGTACGGCACGGCGGGACTGACCAGAATCTGGGAGCATTTCAAGCCTGGCGATCAGCCGCTCAACTTGCCGCTGTACGGAGGTGAGATTGACCCGCAACGCTGGAATCCAGAACATCGCCTGGGGTCCAAAAGTCCAGACCTCGAAGATCAAAGCGATTGATCCGTCTAGACTCAAGCGGTTCTTTGGCGCTCATTCGGGCGGCGACCATTTTGCCCGAACCAGATTCGGTTTTCGCGGGTGATTGACTCTGGGCAGGTGATGTTGAGACGTGAATCGCAACCGCAGCACCAGAAGGCTTGAAAACCCGAGCTGGATTTGAACTCTGGTCTAGTCCAGATGATCTTGGTTATACCCTAACCTTAATACTAAAAGAATTTGATCCTTAGAGCTTGACGCCAGTACCGCATTTATTTGAGGTCAATTGACTTCTTGACAAATCGCATCTATCATCATTTCAGTATCTGCCCTAGTCCAGATTTGTCAAAAAGATCGCCTGGCGGTTTGGCGACGAACGAACCGAAACCCATGAACCCAGACCAACGAAGGGAGTCAAGATGACAAGCACCAAACCCACCCCGATTTACCGCCAAGTCTTCGACGAACTCGAGTCCCGCATCCAGGCTGGCGAACTCGAACCCGGCGAGCGCCTGCCCAGCGAGCGTGACTTCGCCGCCCAGTACGGCATCTCACGCATGACGGTACGCGACGCGCTCGATCAACTCGTGCGGCGGGGTCGGATCGAACGGCGCGAGCGCAGCGGCAACTTCGTCGCCAGGGTCAAGATCGACCATCCGCTCTCGAGCGTCGCCGGGTTTAGCGACCGCCTGGCACGCCGCGCCGTCATGCCGGGCGCTCAGGTGCTCGAGGCAGGCACCATGCGGGCGGGCGAGGCTGACCAGCAAGCCGTCCGAGCGTTGGGCTTGCGCGGCGTCGAACTGATCCACCGCGTGCTGCGCCGCCGCACCGGCAACGGTGAGCCATTGGCGCTTGAAGAGTCGTTCTTTCCGGCGAAACTCTGCCCCGACCTCTTAACACATGACCTGACCGCCTCGATCTACGGGCTACTGCGAGAACGGTACGGACTGGCAGCGGTGCGCTTTCGCCAGGAACTCGAGCCAACCCTGCTCGACCCCGAGGCGGCCACCGCGCTCGAGGCGTGGCCGGACGGACCGGTGCTGAGGCTGATCCGTACCGCCTGGGACGCCGAGGACCGTGCCATCGAGTTTGCCAGAGACCTGTTGCGTGCCGACCGCCTGCGCTTCGTGATCGAATCCTCGAGTGACCAAACTGAGGCGCTCCACGCCGCAAAATCAAGCCGCCAAGGCGGTGCGCGATGACTCCAGAGGTCTGCGATGTTGTCGTCATCGGTTCTGGACTCGTCGGGGCTGCCATCGCCTTTGACCTCGCCAGGTTTGGCACCAACGTGATCGTTCTCGAGTCCGAGTCCGAACTCGCCGCCGGGGTCAGCCGATCCAACTCCGGCGTGCTTCACACCGGCTTCGATTCGACGCCGGGGACGCTCGAGACGCGGCTGATTTGCGCCCAGTCCAAACGCTGGTCCGCGATCTTCGCGGCGCTCGGCGTACCCTACCGCGTGCCGGGGGCGCTGCTCCTGGCACGAAGCGAACCCGAGGAAGCCAAGCTCGAGGAGATCGCCGACAAAGCAAGGCACAACGGCGTCGAGGTCGAGATCGCCGGCAGGGTACGGTTGCGCCAACTCGAACCAAACTCGCCCGCACGGGCTGGATTGCTCGTTCCAGGCGAGGCAATCACCGATCCGATTGAGGTCGTGCGCCGACTCGTCGCGGGACTGGACGTGCGGCTCGGCAGCCGCGCCACCTTGCTCGAACCCAACGCTGAGGGGGTGCGCGTCGGCTGTACCTTCGGCGGGGTTGAAAGCTTTATTCACGCCCGTTTTGCCGTGAACTGCGCGGGACTGTTTGCCGACGAACTCTCGGGCGGCGAGTTCGAGATCACCGCCCGGCGCGGCGAGTTCATCGTCTACCCGCGCGGCACGGCGAGCCTGGTCAACCACACCCTGCTGCCGGTGCCGAACGAATTCACAAAGGGTGTGCTCGTCTTCCCGACGCTCTACGGACACCTCTGCGTCGGACCGACCGCCGAAGATCAGCCCGACAAGCGCGACTGGGCGCCGCACCCCACAACCCTCAAGACGCTCCATCGCAAGGGCGCCGAGATCGTGCCACAGTTGGAGTCGCTCGAGCCGGTCAACGCCTGGGTAGGATTGCGCACGGTGGGTCACCCTCGCAACTACCTGATCGAATTTTCGCGGCGCGTTCCCGCCGTGTTGCACGTCGCCGGGATTCGCTCGACCGGACTCTCAGCCTGCCTGGGCATTTCAGAGTACGCCCTCGGACTGCTCGAGGGGCGCGGTCTGATGCGGCGTCAGGCGCGTGACCAGCCGAGGTTGCCGCCCACGCCATTCGAAACCGCCCAGCCTTGGTGGGAACGGCTCAATGCCTTGCGCGGCGTGAGTCCCGCCAAAGGGGAGCGCTGAATGCTGCTCGGCATCGACCAGGGCACGACGGGCACGACCGTGATTGCCTTTGATGACGGGCTTCGGGCGGTCGCCAGAGCGTACCGTCGCCTCGAGAGCCAACACCCGCGCCCCGGCTGGGTCGAGCAACGCCCCGAGGACATCCTCTCGAGCGTGACTGAGGCGGTCGCCGAGGTGCTCACCAAGATCGGCGGACCTCGGGCGGTGCGGGCGGCGGGTTTAACCAACCAGGGCGAGAGTGTCCTCGCCTGGGACGCACAAAACGGGCGGGCACTGACCCCGGTGATCGTGTGGTCCGACCGCCGCGCCAGCGAGCTGAGCGAAGGTTTGCGCCTGGAGGGTCACGCGACCCGCGTGAGGGCACTGACTGGACTCGAACTTTCAGATTATTTTTGTGCCGCCAAGTTCGCCTGGCTGCTGGCGCACGACCAGAACGTGCGGCGGGCGCGACTCGAGGGGCGATTGCGTTTCGGCACGCTCGACGCCTGGATGGCGCTTCACCTCGGGGGACTTGCGCACGCCACCGATCACTCCACCGCCTCGCGCACGCAACTCTACAACCTCAAGCGTGGCGAGTGGGACGCTGAGCTGCTCAAGGTCTTTGGCGTGCCAGCCGAATCCCTGCCAGAGATTTGCCCGAGTTGTGCCGACTGGGGAGCACTCGAGCACCCGAGTTGGGGCGGCGCGATCCCCTGGCGGGCGAGCCTGGTGGATCAGCCCGCCGCCCTGGTCGGAAACGGCTGCATCACGCCGGGTGCCATGAAAATCACCTTTGGCACTGGTTGCTTTGCGCTGGTCAACGCCGGACGCACACCACCCTCGGCGGGGTCGGCACTGCTCTCCAGCGTCGCCTGGAGCCGCGAATTGCCGAGGCTCGAGCGTACCTTCGCCTTCGATGGTGGCGTCTTCACGGCGGGGTCCGCCATCGAATGGCTGGTTGGACTCGGACTCGCCGCCTCGCCCGCCGAGACCAGCGACCTGGCACTGAGCGTCCGTGACGAATCCTCGGTCCGCTTCTTGCCCGCCTTCACTGGGCTTGGTGCACCCTGGTGGGACCCGAGGGCGCGGGGCGTGTTCTCCGACCTGACCGCCGGCACAACCCGCGCCCACCTTGTTAAAGCCGTCCTGGACGGTATCGCCTTTCGTGTGACCGACATCGCACGCGCCATCTGGGCGGCGGGCATGTCTGTCCCCAGCACCATCCGCGTCGATGGCGGCTTGAGTGCCAACAGTTACCTGATGCAACGCCAAGCCGATCTGCTGGGCGTGCCGCTCGAGGTCGGTGCACATCCTGAGGCCACCGCTCTCGGCGCGGCGATGCTGGCGGGTGAGGTGATGGAAACGCCCGACAGCGTCGCCGCGCTGACCTTCGAGCCGCGCCTCGATCTCGCCAGACGGGAAGACCTGTACAGTGGGTGGTGCGGCTGGCTCGAGCGTGCCCGGGCGCTCGTCAGCCCATAGCTCGGCGAATAGCCAATCTGGTTCGGCACAAACGTTTACCGAACCCAGACCGTCGGGGCGCAGCGCCGCGCGGACGCGGTGGACGGCAACGTCGTCGCGCCGATTTGAGCTTGAAGGCGCACTGCCTTAACTACGAAAAACGCGTCAAGCGTTTTTCGTTCTTAAGGCGACAAAGCATGAGCCTCATCACTGGACACGAGAGGCGATGCGGTAACGTCCCGGCGCGACCGCTCGGGTACGACTGAAGGCGCGGCTGAAGGCGTAAACCGACGTGTAGCCAACATCGCGGGCGATGTCCTCGAGGCTATCGTCGCTGTCCCTGAGTCGCAAGGCTGCCAAGTCCATGCGCCACCGTGTCAGGTACCCGCCGGGGGTCTGTCCGACCACGGCTGGGAAGCGTCTCGAGAGGGTGGCTCGAGACACCCTGACCTCGGCGGCAAGCGTCGCCATGGTCCAGGCTCGGGCTGGGTTTTCGTGCAGCTTGGTCACGGCTAGTCCGATGATCGGGTCGGACAGAACGCCGAGCCAGGACACCTCAGACGGGATCGGTCTGGAGGCGAGCCAGACCCTCAGGAGTTGAATCAGCAAAATGTCCACCAGGCTGTTGAGCACCACTCCGGTCGCCATTTGAGGTTGCGCCAGCTCCCGAGCCAAGAGTCGAACAGTGTCGCCCAGACTTCCGCCGCCGTGATTGGCACGGATGTGAACGACTTTCGGCAGCAGCCCGAGCACCTGGATCGAGACCGCCGGATCATAGCGGTAGTGGGCACAGAGCACGTGCGCCTGAACCGGTCCAGTCCCGATTTGAACCAGTCCACCGTCCGTCTGGCGGAATTCAGATTGCCGGTGCGGACGGTTCATGGATTCGGCATCGCTCGCCAGCCGGTGTTCGCTGCCAGACGGCAACAGCACCACGTCTCCAGGCTGAAGCTTGATCGGCGTTTGATCGGGCAATCCGAGCCAGACGGTGCCAGCGGTGACGGCGTGGAATGCGGCGTTGGAAATATCTCGAGCCAACCAGGTCCAAGATTCTCCGGCCTCGATTCTCGCTGCGACCGTGCCGCGAACCCCGGCGGCTGAGAGCACATCGCTGAGAAGATCCATAGCTCGAGGCTAGCTGAAAGTGGGGGGCGCGTCAAGGCATGTATCGCCATTCATCTCAATACTGACTCTAATTTGAGGCAAACAGATATAGAACTGACGCATTAAACCATTTACTGATTCTTAAGTGATGCGTAGACTGAAATACATCGGGAGCGTTAAGCTCAATTCTACCGATCAACCAACAGGAGAAAATCATGGAACTCTCAAACAGCAGCGCCCTCGTGACCGGAGCCAATCGTGGGATTGGACGACACTTCGCCGAACAACTTGTCGCTCGGGGAGCCAGGGTCTATGCAACGGCTCGAAAACCCGAATCCATCGACATCCCCGGCGTGCGGGTGCTCCAACTCGACATCACCGATCCCGCCTCGGTGGGCGCAGCGGCAGCCGTCGCCTCAGATATCACGCTGCTGGTCAACAACGCCGGGATCTCGACCTACTCCAACCTGATCGGAGGCGACCTCGACAAAATCCGGCTCGAGATGGACACCCATTACTTTGGAACCCTGAACGTGGTTCGCGCCTTCGCCCCAATCTTGGGCGCGAATGGCGGCGGCGCAATCCTAAACGTGCTCTCGGCGTTGTCATGGTTTTCGCACGACGGGACAAACGCCTACGCCGCCGCCAAAGCCGCCGAGTGGAGCTTGACGAACGGTATTCGGCTCGAGTTAGCGGCTCAGGGCACGCTCGTGACCGGACTGCATCTGGGAGCCGCCGACACCGACATGACCGCTGGCTACACCGGACCGATGCTCGATCCGGCAGAGGTGGTCCGAATCGCGCTCGAGGCTGTCGAATCTGGCAAGCTCGAGGTGCTCGCCGATGACTGGAGCGTCTACGTCAAGGCTTCGCTCTCCGCCGACCCCCGTCTATTTTACTTACCTGCGGCGACCGGAAGCTGAACATTCATCAATATCGTCTTGACTGCCGCCTCGAGCGTGGTGATCAAAACATTTATGGCACTTGGATGCCCGAGGCAATGGTTTTCAAAAGCAACACAATTGAACTTTAAACAGTCACAAGTGCGTGACCATATTTTAATGGAAACCACATCCTTTGATCGAATTCCAGAGCAATCGAGCAGCACCAGCCTAGATCGCCGTAGACATACGAACCTGAGTCCGATGGGCACGAATGCCAGTGGTGACAGCCGGAACGATCGGCTTGACCATTTGAAACCAGGGTGCTGAAAGCCAAAAACAGTGACAACAAGCCAATTAAGATCAAACGCGCACGGTATTAAGGTTTTCCCAGGTTGATGTTCCTTTCGAGCGGGTTCATCACTTGATCACGTTAAAAACACACACTAACTGACTTGGTTTTGAAGACGAATGGGTATTCCACGAGTTCAAAACGCTCAAGCAAGATCATTCAAAACATAGAGACAACATGCTAAAACATAGAGATAACATCTAGGCTGTGTTGACTTTCCCATTCGGAATTAGTACTAATTCATTGTGAACAACATCAAAATCACCACACAACAATGGAAAAGAATTCTTGCGTTTCTTCAAACCAGATCAGACCTCTACATTGGAAAAACCACCAACTGCAAACGATTCTTGCTCGCAAAATAGCACCTGACGGGCTGCTCGCGCTTTATCAACGCCATCCTCTGGATGACCCGCAGTGGTGCTCAATGGCGACTCCTACCCGAAAAATATGGTGACTGGAACAGCATTTATAAGCGTTTTGACCGTTAGGCAGAACGAGGGATTTGGACTGCCAAGTTCGAGCATTTCGCCAACGATGCCGACATGGAAAGCATCATGATTGATGCCACTGTAGTCCGAGCGCACTCGAGCGCTGGGGTAAAAGGGGGATGCAGAGGGGCAAGCCCTTGGACGAAGCAAAGGTGGTTTCTTGACCAGACTCTATTGGCGAAATCGGTTTTCATGAACTGCAATCCAATCACGTTCCGATTTCTCGGGAAGGGCGCAGCAAGCAACGCCCCTACAGCACCCTATTTTAGGATACGAATTTTACGTTTTGAATTGGATTAAACAATTTTTTTGCCCCGAAAAACGCATCCTTGGAATTCGCCAACAGAGTCTGACTAGAAAACGCACCTGGCGGGCATGGTCGCTTCACCACGAAAATCCATGCTGTCGTAGACGCGCTGGGCAATCCTTTACGATTTATTCTGACGGCTGGAAATCGTCGTGATGTCATGCAGGCACAGGCGTTGCTAAAGGGTTGGGAAACCGAGCGAATAATTGCAGATAAAGGTTACGACTCGGATGCTGTACTGTCGATGATTTAGGAAATGCTGGCTGAGGCGGTGATTCCACCGAAAGCGAATCGTGTTGTTCAGCGAGTGTATGACAAGGAGTTTTACAAGGAATGGCATTTGGTGGAATGTTTTTTCAACAAGTTAAAGCAGTTCAGGCGGGTGTTCTCGAGGTTTGATCAGATGGCGAGGAATTTCTTAGCGTTTGTGCAGTTCGCTTCGATCATGCTTTGGTTGAGGTAGATGTCAACATATCCAAGGTTGATCCAGCGATGCAATCCTGCGGGCAAAACTCCAAGGTCTCGAGCAGCCTAGCCGATGGTCATTCCATCTCGCTCAGCGACTTAGATGGCTTGTTGTTTTAACTCTGCCGTATACGTTTTGACTTGTTTGACATGATATTTCTCGATTCTTATTCTGAACCAAACTTCATGTCCACGAAGGCATACCCAATCCAAGTTCTGGTTGTCACGAGATGTACTTGAGGGTGATTTACATCCGTTTCGTGATCCGAATGTTGAGGCTTTCTGGGATCAACAGATGTGAGAATGACAGTACCCTTGGGGGATAACCCGATTTTCGTTTTTTACTATCACTAGACCCCTATTTCAAGCACATTGAGTTCAAGGGACTTTGATTTAAAATGCACGTGAATAACGATGATTTTTGTCACAAATGCTTACCAGAAACAGAATTACAACCTATTGCGTGTATAACAGGTTGGATTTTACCTATTGCCGTTTTCGTTTTTACTTTACCGTTACCCCAACTACAGGCGTAAAAGCCCTTTGCCTAACCCGTCAATGACAACAGTTTAAACTCTTTTCGTGTGAATGACGGATTCGCTAGCAACTAACCCGAAAAATGGTTTTTGGCTTACTGCACGCTGATTTGAATTCGCTCCTTTTGATTTGCATGAGGGGATTTCACAATGATTTCGTTTAGAGCACAATTACAATTGCCAGTCTGGAATCCAACCCGCACGGTACCAACACAAATCCCAATCAGGCTTGCAATCGTTGGTTTGAGCATCGTCAATCGCATAGCCAAACGCAACCACCAACCGATTCCTTTTTATGGATCGAAACAACGCCAATGGCAGGTAAACTTCATTCCGCAGGACGTGCGCCAAGGTCTCAAAGTCGTATTCGATCATCTCGAGCACCACAATCAATTTTCGCATCCACTCGCAACGCAGTTCAACATTGGCCACTTCAACCTGGGGTCGTTCGTTCAACGCCCAGAACTTTTCACGTTCTTGAGGTCGAAAGTCC
>CAXTKV010000129.1:0-15207 GCA_964244895.1 uncultured Deinococcales bacterium | reverse complement strand
CAGCGCGCTCTTCTGAGCGAGGAATACCGTCCAGTACAGCGTTTCTTGGGGTTTAAGATTTTGCGTGTGGCGTGGTGTCTCGATATTACCTGAAACATGAACACCGCCCAGGGCGTGATACCTGGGCGGTGTTCGTGGTGGAGCGGGAGATGAGGTTCGAACTCACGACATTCAGCTTGGGAAGCTGACGCTCTACCGGCTGAGCTACTCCCGCATCCCCCAAATTTTACCGTCTCGAGCCAGTTCTCGCAAGCAGACGTTTTTATCGTTTGTTGAGCGGGTCTTCGTCCGTGGCCGGGTCGAGCGGCGTCTCGCGTTCTATCAACGGTTGATCGAGCTTCAGATCCTTCACGAAGTCTTCGAGTAGAGCGGCTGCGTTCCGCCATTTCCAGTCCATCGAGACGAACCGCCCGGAATTGAGTGAGGCGAAAAAATAGCGTTCGTCGAGCGTCTGCGAAAGGTTCTCGCGCAAGCGCTGCTGGGCGACCAACGGGTTGACCACGTCGTAGCGCGCAGCCAGGTGCAGCACCGGAATCCTGGCGTGCTCTAAGCTTGCGTACGCGCCCTGCAGCCACCGCAACGGCCCGAGCGTGACCTCGTTCAGCACGTCGCGGTACTCGTAGGGCGCGCGTTGATCGGCGTAGGTTTGCAGGTAGCGGTTGGCCAGGTCGCGCTGCAGGAATCCGGTCGGGAAGTAATCGCGCCAGAAGTTCCTGGCGCTCTGCGCATCACCCCAGTAGTTGTTGTAGAACGCTCCCCCTAGGGTTCTCGCCAGCCACGCCTGCTGATCGCTCCACTCGCGCTGCACGTAGGGCGCGATCAAGACCAGCCCCTCGAGCGCTTCGGGGTGATCCTGCGCCAGTTTGAGCGCCAGCAGTGTACCCATACCCTGCCCGACCAGCACGACCTTCGGCACGCTGCCGGTTCCGCTTCGCTCGAGAGCGTCTTTTCTTGCCGCTTCGAGCGCGTCGGTGGCGTCCTGCTCGTAATCGCTCAGGGTGGCGCCGGTCGCCGGTTTTGCGCCCAGCATGCCGCGCAAAGACACGGCGTAAACGCGATCGTTCTGCGATAACGCCGTCAGGAACGGCTCGAATTCCCACGCGCCCGTGCCGGAATCGGGCAGCAAGACCAGCACCCGACCGTTCAAACCGGCGCGGTAGATGGCGGCCTGACCCGCCTCGATTTTTGGGTAGCTCGAGATCGGTTTGATGGTTTCGGTTTCGCGGTAGGCGCGGGCCTGACGGCGTTCGATCACGTTGGCCTCGACCACGGGCGGTTGCAGGATGGTCAACTGAATCAGCACGTATGACGCACCGACCGCGACCAGCGCGATCACGATTCCCGCGACACCCAGAAGCCATTTCAAGCCCGAACTCACGCGCCAAGGATAGCGCGTCACGTCGGGACGGATGGCTCGAGCGGGTCGAGGCTCGGGTGAAACGGGGCGAGGATCGAGCATTTCTCGGGCGATGACCTTGGGCGAGGCCGATGAACACCGTCCAGGACGCTAAATCCACGCTCTCAAAAACACCCTCCTGGACGGTCTCGTTTGTTCGGGCGTGCGAAACTCGGGCTTCAGGCTCATTCGGGCTTGTTAGGATCGCGGCGTGAACGTCTGGAGCAAAACGCTGGCCCGAGGACTGATCGGCCTTTTGGTTTTGGGTGGCTCGAGCGCGGCGCAAAACCTGCACGTCGGCGTCCGAACGGGGGGCGCGGTGTCGTTTCCGGGCGTGACGGCCTTCTTGCTGGGCGCGCAACTCGAGGCCAGGGGCTTGATCGGTGACGAGTTCGGCGTGCGGCTGGATCTGGGTTTGAATTCCGGCATCGGCCTGCTGGCGGTGACGCGACCCCTGCCGGACGCGTTTGGGCCGTTGTACCTGGGATTGGGTGTCGGGTACGCCTTCGATCCGGTTTCTCGAGCTCTGGATGCCCGCGTGTTGGTCGGGTACGAGTGGTCGATCCTGCCCGAATTGCGCGTGCTCCTCGAGGGAATGACCCGCTTCCCGCTGGACGGTTCGGGGGCGCGCTTGGAGATTTCCGTCGGCTTGAATTTGCAACTGACGGGCCTGCCCGAGCCCGCACCGACGCCCGCACCAGCGCCACCAACCGATCCGAACCAGCCGCCCGCGCCACCGCAAGGATGACCGGTTTCGTCATCTCGAGGCACCGCAGGGCCTTGCGCGGCCTGCGCGAACCGTTGCGATTGGTGCACCTGACCGACTTGCACTTCGGGCGCTTGCAACGCGCCCGGCGGATCGAGGGCTGGGTGGCTGCCGCGCTCGAGCAACGCGCCGACCTGATCGTCGTGACCGGTGATTTCGTGGATCACCCGATTCCGCAATCCGACCTGGACGCGCTCGTGCGGGCCGTCTCGAGTTTGAGCGCTCCGCTCGGCGTGTTCGCCGTGCCGGGAAACCACGATCACGGTTCGTTCAAGGCGGACATCAATCGGTTGATCGCGCCCCTGGAGGCGGTCGGGATCAGGTTTTTGACGAACCGACGCGTCGCGCTGCGGGATGATCTGGTGCTGGTGGGCGTGGACGACCTGTGGCTCGGCGAGCCCGACCTGAAGGGGGCGCTCGAGGGCGTGCCGGACGGGTGCGCGGTGATCTTGCTGGCGCACAACCCCGATCAACTCGTGACCGTTCCCGCGCGGGTGGATTTGACGCTCTCCGGGCACACGCACGGCGGCCAGATCGTGTTGCCGGTGGTCGGTGCGTTGCACACGGGTTCGGATTACGGGCAGCGTTTCGCCCAGGGGTTCGTGAGAGCGAATGGTTCGTCAGGTGCGCTCGGCTTCGTTTCGCGCGGGTTGGGGACGACCCTGCTGCCCGTGCGCCTCGGCTGTCCGGCGGAACTGGTGGTGCTGGAACTCGAGCCGGAGTGACCTTCAGCCACTGGAATACCGTCCTGGACGTGATCTCGAGGATGCGCGCTGGACGGTGTCCTCGGTGACTCCTGTCCCCGCGAACGCGTCTCGGAACGATTGCGATCGCTGGGGCTTGGGGGCGAGGGTCGCATCAAACTGGTTCTCGAGAAACCGCGTCTGGGACGGTGTCTTTGGCGCCTGATCCGAGTTGTGCCAGCACCGCGCCGGACAAAATCAACGCCCCACCGATGGCGCTGGAAACCGACAGCGGCTCGCCCAAAAAAACCCAGGCCAGCCCGACCGCGAACACGGGTTCGAGCGAGGACAGAATCGAGGCTCGAGCCGCGCCGATCCTGGCGATCGAACCGTACAGCGTGGGCAGCGCCAGCAGCGTCGGGAAGACCACGATGCCCGCCACGACCGCCCAACCGTTCAGGTTCGGCGGTGGCTCGAGGTGGCCGCCCAGCAGCGCGAAAACCGCGAAGGTGGCCGCCGTGCCGAGCGCGCCGTAGGTGGTCTGTTGCAACGGGGGCACGCCGGGCAGCGCGCGTTCGGTGAAGACCAGGTACGCGCCGTAAAAAGCGCCCGCCATCGCGCCGAGCGTCAACCCGAGCGCGTTCGCGTCCCGGGGTCCGGGCAGCCCGACGATCACCAGCAATCCGGCGCTGACCAGCCCGAGCGCCTGGAGTTGGCGCGCGCCCGGATGCTGCCCGAGCGCCCAGCGAATCACGATCACGAAAGCGGGCGCGAGGTAAACCAAAATGGCCGCCACACCCGCCGAGATTCGCCCGAGCGCCTGGAAGTACAGCCAGGTGTTCGACGCGTACCACACGCCCAGCAACAGCAACCTGCCGATCCGATCCCGGCTCGCACCCCGATGAAAGCCGAGTGCGAGCAGAATCAAACCCGCGATGCCGAAGCGCAGCACGTTCAGGCTGCTGGAATCGAAGCCGAGCCGCCCGGCGAACTTGCCCCACAGCGCCAGCGTCGAGAAGCCCAGCGCGGAAAACACGGCCAGCCCGATGCCTGCCGTGTTGCTCGAGCCTGTGTTCACACCGGGCCAGCCTTTTCGGGCACCTGATGCTCGAGCGCGCCATTCTCGAGTCCGAGGAAGGTGCGCACGGACTCGAGTTCCGCCTCGAGCGCCAGCTTGAAGGCGCGATCCGTGGGCGGCTTCCCCACGAAACCGATCTCCGCTTTTAAGGCTCCAGCCACGACCTTGAGGTTCGCCCAGCCGATCACGCCCTCGCGCCAGAGCAGCGGCAATGCGTAATAGCCGCGCTCGCGTCGGGCGGCGGGCGTGTACGCCTCGAAGCGGTACGCCCAGCCGTGAAAGACCTCGAAACGCCACCGATCCCAGACGACCGGATCGAATGGGGCCAGCAATCGAAGCTGATCCGGCACGTCGGCGCGAAGCTTTTCATCGGCGGGCCAGACGAAGGGCACGCCGTTCACTTCCGCGCGCTCGAGGTCGCGCTCGACCATGCGCTTGACGGCTCTCCTGGCCTCCTGTTTCAGGTGCGGTGCGCCGTAACCCAGAAAATTGACGAGTTGATTGAGCGATTTGACGGGCAGCGGCGCGTAAATGTTCAGGATCAGCTCGACCAGACCTCTGGCCTGATCCGTCGGTGACATGGGCGCTTCCTTCACGTGATCCAGCCGGGCGATCTCGTAGATCTTGATGCCGTTCTCGCGCCGCGCGACCCTCAGGTGACCCCGGTAGTGCAGGCCGTCCAGCGCGCGCGTGGTGGCCTGCGATGACCCGCCCCAGTTATTGCCGACCGTCAGCTTGCCGAAATGAGCCTCGAGCATTTTTGGGTGCGTCGGCCCGGTCTCGCGCACGAACTCGAGCACCCGAGACACCAGTTCGGGCGCTTCCTGTTCGATCTTCAACACCCCGTCATAGGCCCGAGGGTGCATCAGCGCCATGTGCCTGGCGGCCAGGAAGCCGTAATTGACGAAGCAATCCTCTTCGATGCTGAGTTCAATGTACTGCCGCTCGAGATCACCGGCCATGTAGCCCTCGACGCGGTGGCGCAGAATCAAGTCCTGCGCTCGGGCCGGAGCCCGGATCGGGTCGGCCTGCACGAAGCCCATGCGCTCTAAGGCTTTGGGCAAGCTGGTCGGTTTCCACAGGCTTCTGTGAACGCTGAAGGCGCGGAGTTGCTCGAGCGTCGGCATCGGTGCGAGGATACCGTGCGTGACCACCGCTCGCGTATCCGCCAGAGCATCTACGTGTTCCCTCACGCCCGAGGTTCACGCCGCATCGTTTCAGGGAAACCGTCCGGGACGCGTTTTTTCTGGGCTCGAGCGATGCGTGCTGGACGGTTTTCTCGTGCGGTTTCCGTGCTGAACCTCGATTTCCTCGGCTGGGTTCTGGCGCTGATCGCGTCGTTGATCTTCGGGCTGTCCAAGACGACCGTGGCGGGCGCGGGCATTCTGGGCGTGGCGATCTTCGCGCAACTGCTGCCCGCCCGAGAATCCACGGGTGCGGTGCTGCCGCTGCTGGTCGTCGGGGACATCGTCGCGGTGCTGATCTTCAGGCGGCACGCCAACTGGCGAGAGCTCTGGCGGGTCTTTCCGCTGGCGGCGCTCGGCGTGATCGTCGGGGCGTCGCTGTTGGGGCGGATCGATGATGTGAGCGTCAAGCGCTTGGTCGGGGCGATCCTGGTCGCGGTCATCGCCCTGGAAGTCATCCGGCGCGCCCGAGGGACAGTACTGAACATTCAGAGCCCGTGGCTGGCGGGCACCGTCGGTGCGCTGGCGGGCTTCACGACCATGATCGCCAACGCCGCCGGGCCGATCATGACGACTTACCTGCTGGCCATGCGCCTGCCGAAGCTCGAGTTCGTCGGGACGGGCGCGTGGTTTTACCTGACGGTCAACTTGTTCAAGTTGCCGTTCGGTGTGGGTTTGGGCATCGTCAACCCGGAATCGCTGCTGTTCGACTTGAAGCTCGCGCCCGTGGTGATCGCGGGCGCGTTGATCGGTTTGCCGCTGGTTCACCGCATCAATCAGGTCTGGTTCGAGCGGCTCGCGTTGGCGTTCGCGTTCCTGGGCGGGTTGCGCTTGCTGTTCTCCTGAACACCGTCCAGCACGCGTTTCAGCATTTGCGTACCAGACGGTGTTTCTATCGTTCTGGGCGCATGGGAACCGCACCAGCTCGAGATGCGGCAAACCGCGGTTCGATTTCCCCTCGGCTGCATTGCAGATGGCTCGAGCGTCGGTCTTCCCGATGCTCGAGCCGGGTTCTCAGGGCGCACGAGATTGCGTTGACTGCGCGATCCCGAGAGGTTCGTCCCAATCGGAGCGCACCTCGAGCGCGTAAACTCGGGTGGTGAAACTCGAAAAAACCTGGAATCCGCGCGTCTGGGCCTCGTGGAAACCGTTCGGGGTGGGTTACCAGCGCCCGAACAACTACCTGGAAGTTTTCCGCGCCGCCTGGGAGAGCCGCGACCGCCTGGATTACGCCTGGCGCATCCTGAACGAAGGCGTCTGCGACGGCTGCGCGCTCGGCACGCACGGCCTGAAGGACTGGACGCTCTCGGGGCCGCACTTGTGCAACATTCGCCTGCGGTTGCTGCGCATGAACACCGCGCCCGCCTTTGATTCCAGCGCACTGCGCGATGTCTCGAGCCTGAGGGCCAAGTCCAGCGCGGAACTCCGCGAGATGGGGCGTTTGCCGCAACCGATGATCCGCAAAAGGGGAGAGGCGGGCTTTGCTCAGATTTCGTGGGACGAGGCGCTGGATCGGATCGCGGCCCGCATAAAGGCGTCCAGACCGGAGCGCCTGGGCTTTTACGTCACCTCTCGCGGCATGCCGAACGAGGGCTACTACGCGGTCGGCAAGGCCGTGCGCGCCATCGGCACGAACAACATCGACAACGCCGCGCGCGTCTGCCATTCGCCCAGCACGGTCGCCCTGAAAGAAACCATCGGCGTGGCGGCCACGACGTGTTCGTACTCGGACTGGATCGGCTCGGATCTGATCGTGTTCATCGGTAGCAACGTGGCCAACAACCAGCCGGTCGCCACCAAGTACCTGCACTACGCCAAGAAAGCGGGCACGAAGGTCGTGTGCGTCAACACGTACCGGGAACCCGGCATGGACAACTACTGGATTCCATCCATTCCCGAAAGCGCCGTGTTCGGCACGCAGATCACCGATCGCTGGTTCCTGATCAACACGGGCGGAGACGCGGCGTTTTTGACGGGTGCGCTCAAGCACATCGTCCACAATGACCTTCAGGACGCGGCTTGGATCGCGGCGCACACGAACGGTTGGGACGGCGTGCTGGCTGATCTCGAGAAGACCGACTGGGACACGCTCGAAGCCCAATCCGGCTCGAGCAAACTCGAGATGCAAGCGCTCGGCCAGTTGCTCGGCGAGGCGAAAACTGCCGTGCTGGTCTGGAGCATGGGCATCACGCAGCACGCCTGCGGCGAGGACAATGTCCGGGCCATCGCCAACCTGGCCTTGTCTCGCGGCTTCGTCGGGCGCGACAAGTGCGGCCTGATGCCGATTCGCGGGCACTCCGGCGTGCAGGGCGGCGCGGAGATGGGGTGTTACGCGACCGCTTTCCCCGGCGGGAAAACCGTCAACCCGGAAAATGCGTCGGCGCTCGAGGCCGAATGGGGCTTCCCCGTGCCGTCCAGCCCCGGCCTGAGCGCCCCAGAGATGCTCGACGCGGCCAGATCCGGCGATCTGGACGTGCTTTTTTCCATCGGTGGCAACTTTTTGGAAGTCCTGCCGGACCCCGAAGATGTCCGCGAATCCCTCGAGCGCGTGCCGTTGCGCGTCCACATGGACATCGTGCTCTCCAGCCAGATGCTGGTCGACGGCGAAGAAGTGATCCTGCTGCCCGCCACCACCCGCTATGAGGTTCCCGGCGGCGTGACGGAAACCAGCACGGAGCGCCGCGTGATCCTCTCGCCGGAAATCGCGGGGCCGCGCGTGGCGCACGCCAGATCGGAGCTGGACGTGCTGCCGGAACTCGCGCGGCGCGTCAGGCCAGAGCGCGCGGCGCAGCTGAATTTTTCCGGCACGCCCGCCATGCGCGCCGAGATCGCTCGGGTCGTGCCGTTCTACGCGGGGATAGAGCACCTGCAAAAAGGCGGTGACAGCTTCCAGTACGGCGGGCCGCACCTGTGCGCCAACGGGCGCTTCTCGTTTCCCGACGAACGCGCCCGCTTCGCGCCCGTGCGCCTGGAACGAGAGATCATGCCGGACGGCATGTTTCGCGTCTCCACGCGGCGCGGCAAGCAGTTCAACTCGATGATTCACGAGCGCAAGGACGCCATCAACGGTGCGACCCGCGAGGCCGTGCTGATCTCGAGCGCGGACGCCGTCAGGCTCGGGTTGCGCGACGGTGACGAACTGCGCCTTCGCAACCAGCACGGTTTCTTCGTCGGTCGCGCGATGATCGTGCCCGTCAAGCCCGGCAACCTTCAGGTGCACTGGCCGGAAGGCAACACGCTGCTGGATGCGCGCAAACGATCCGGGGAATCTCACGTGCCCGACTACAACGCTTTCGTGACCCTGGAGAAAATCGCGTCCAGGACGGTGCTCCGCAGTGCCGCCGATTGAGCGTGCGGCGGTGAACCAGGGCGAGTCACCCGCCAGGATCGTGACCTTCGATTCCGGCGTTCGGACCGAACGCGCCGATGTGCTCGCCATCGAGGAACCCTTGGAGATTCGCCTGAGCACCGCGCGCGGCCTCGAGACGCTGACCGTCACGATGCGCACGCCCGGTCACGACGCGGAACTGGCCACCGGCTTTCTGATCTCGGAAGGGATCTTGAAATCCCGATCCGATCTGATCTCCGTCTGGCACGCGGACGACGAGCGCAACCGGATCGACGCCCGCGTGAACGGCGCGCCCAGTTTCGAGCCGCGCCTGCACCCGACCTCGAGCGCCTGCGGCGTGTGCGGCACGGCCAGCCTGGAGCGTTTGCGCAACCTCGGTTTCGCGCGGCTCGAGCCCGGCGCATCGGTTGCGCCCGCCACGGTCTACCGGATGCCGGACAGACTCCGCGCCGCTCAGGACGTGTTCGACGCCACGGGCGGACTGCACGCCGCCGCGCTCTTCGACGATGCGGGCCGCCTGATCGCGATTCGCGAGGACATCGGGCGGCACAACGCCTTCGACAAACTCGTCGGGCACGCGCTCCTGGAGGGCTTGCCGCTCGAGAACGCGGTCGCGCTCGTCTCCGGTCGGATCGGTTTCGAGATCGCGCAAAAATGCATCGCGGCCCGCATCCCGATCCTCTGCGCCGTCGGTGCGCCGTCCAGCCTGGCGGTCGAGTTGGCGCTCGAGTACGACCTGACGATGATCGGATTCTTGCGCGGCGAACGGTTCAACCTCTACAGCGGTGTGAGACGGATCGCGTGAAAGGGAACACCGTCCGGGACGCGAATCCAGCGGTGCGTCCCAGACGGGGTCTCGAGCCATCGCGGGAATTCTGAACGCTCGAGCGGTGGGCCAGCCCTCCGCTAGATCTTTCACACGCCCCCAGCGCCTTCCGAAGTCGTGGGCACTGGCAGCAACGCGATGACCGCGAATGGAGCACCGTCTCAGACGGTCTTCTCGAGATGACGATTTTAGCCGTCCTACGGTTATTTTAGCGCGTCTGCTCGCGGCGGATCAACCACACGCCGCACGCCGCGAAGGCCAGGTTGGCCAGCCACGGCCCCAGGATCGGCGGCACGAACCCCTGCAAGCCCAGCACCTGCCCGACCTGCACCGCGAAGAAGTACAGAATCGTCACGACTGCCGCCAACCCGAAGGCCACACCGATCGAACGCGTGGTGGACGCCGCCAACGGGATCACCATCAGCAAGATGATCAGGCTCGAGAAGGGCCGCGCGGTGGCCGCGCCCAGACTGACGGCGGGTTCGACGCGGCTCGGGCCGCTGGCACTGGCGTACTCGCGCCAGAGTTGCGAGAGGCTGCGCGCGTCCTCGAAACCGCCGCCTGCGTTGCGCGCGATGGTCTCTTCCCTGGACTGCCCGAGTTCGATCCTGAGCCTGCCCGGAACCGGGTTGGTCAGCGTCACCAGGCTTGCCAGGAAGGCCGGATCGGGATTTTCTGGAACCGGGAACCTCGAAAAATCCACGCTGGTTCCCAACGAATCTTTCAGCACGATGCCCGAACGTTCCAGCGTGGCGGTTCTGGCCGTGTAGACCGTGATCGTGCGGCCCTGCCAGAATTCCAGGCGCACGTCGCGGAGTTCTTGGCTGGCCGGATCGAAACCCTCGAAACGGATCAGGTACTCCCCGATCTGCACGGTTCTGCCCTGCAAGCGCTTCAAGGCCAGCCCACCGCCGCCGACCGAATCCCACCAGGTCACGGAGACCTTCCGGTTGGCGACCGGCACCACGAATTGCGCCAGCAGCAAGCCCACCGCCACCAGCACCGCGCCGAACGCGATGATCGGACGCACGGCCCGCGCCAGGCTGACGCCGCCCGTCATGGCGGCCAGCAACTCGTGATCGCGCGCCAGCCGCCCGAAGGCCAGCATCACGGCGAAGACCATCGCGAGGGGAAAGGATTGCACCAGGTTGGCCGGAACCTGGTACGCCAGCCATTCCAGGGTCTTGTTGACTGGAAGCGCGCCCAGGAATTGCCCGCGCCCGGCCAGCGAAAAGAACAGGAACAAGAACAGGTACAGGCCCGCGCCGACCGCGAAGGTCAGCAGGAATTCGCGCGCGATCGATTTCTCGAGTTTGGTCACGACGGGCTGCGCCACGGCGGGCATCGTACCAGGCGAGCATGAGCCTGGTCGCGCGTTGGGCACGCTCCGGCTGACTGCTCGAGCTCAGAGAACACCGTCCAGCACGTGTTTTATCGTTTGTGCACTGGACGGTGTTCTCGAGCGCGGGCGCGACAGATCGCTCCGGAAGGGCGCGGCTTCGGAAACCAGGTGAGCCTTCCCGGTGGCTCGAGAAGGCTCGCGAAAATTGCGTCCGACGAACTTCAGCAGACGAGCTGGCCGAACTCGGAAAAATCAGCCTGGAAGCCGCCCTGAACGCCCTTGGCGATCACGCTGACCGCGTCGTGGCTGTGCAGGCTTTCGAGGTGAGAGCAGGCGACCTGAAAATCGCGGATGCGGGCGTCGGTGTTGAGCTGCTCGAACACCAACCGTGCGGCGTCCTCGACGAATTTGACGTAGGCGCCGTTCATTTCCGCGAAGGCTTGCTCATCCTCGCGTTTGACCATCACCTGGGTTTCGGTCTTGAGGGCCTCGCGCAGGTGCTCGACCAGATCCTCCAAGGTCAAGTCCATGTCGGGCATGACCTCGACCTTGACGCGGGCCTTGCTGCGCTGGCTGTGCGGGATGGCGTAGGCGTCGCGGTTTTCGCGGGCGTGCTCCGCCAGCTCCGCGCTGCACGGGCAGGCCGATGAGTACACGAAATCCAGTTCCACGAACCTGCGGATGCGCCCGTTGCGGTCAATCGTGGCCTCGTAGTTGGCGCTGTAAAACTGGTAGCCCTCCAGGCCGGAGCGCAGGCTGGGCGCGATCATCGGGAAGCTGAAGGCGACCTTCAACCGGGCCTGGAACCCGCCGATGTTCGCGGCGTAATCGCGCAGGATGCCTTCCAGGGTGTTCAGCCCGAAGACCTCTGATTTGTGCGCGTAGAACCGCCGGATGATGCGGCTCATGTTGATGCCTTTTTTGTCCATCTCCAAAGACACGGTTCCCGTAATTTTCGCCTCGAGCGTCAGGGTTTCGCCGTCGCGGGCGGCAAATTTGAGGGGCAGCTTGAAGCCGTGAATGCCGACCTGCTGAATCGGGACGTTCGCGCCCTCGATGGCGTTCACAGTCTCGGTCATGTCGGGCAGCGAGGCGATGTAGTCGGCGTCCGGTCGGAAATCGCGGTCGTAACGCCGCGCGATCACGGGTTGCGCACCCGACGTGTTCTCGAAGAGGTACGCCTTTTTCAGGGCGGTGTTCTTGCGGGCGGTGAAGTTCGAGGAATCGACCAGCGTTGAATCGAGGATTTGCGAATTCATGAAGAACCTCTTTCTCGCCAGGAAATGCGCCTGGCGGGGTTCCACCGTCGTGCAACCTCGTGAAGTCACGACAGTGATTGGGGGCGAATGTTGAGGGCCGGTCGGTGCGCGCCAGTGTTCTGGCGCGAACGCAATGATGCGCGAAGAATGCGTTTCGGACAGTCCTGCGCGGTACAGGTTTCGTGTATCCCACGCTTCAGACACGTTGCCGATCTGCCGTGAGTCGTGTCCTGCGCGGCGTTTTAGCTCAGCGCGATCGGGTTCTTTGAAACGTGTCTCGGACGGTCACGACGAACGGTCAGGATCGAGTACGCGTTCTCGAGATCACCGCCATCTCGAGAACTGGGGTTCGGGTGCGCGATCGATTCTACAACAACACCGTCCGGGGGGCGAATCAAAAAATGCGTGGTGAACGGCGTTTTACAGGTTCCAGCCACCGGCGACCTCCAGGGTCTGCCCGGTCACGTACTCGGCGGCATCGGACAGGAAATACAGCACCGCGCCCGCCACTTCCTCGATGCGCCCCACGCGACCAGCCGGGATCTCGGAGGTGGGCTTGGTGATGCTGTTCTCGATCACGCCGGGCGCGACCACGTTGGCGGTGATGCCGCGCTCGATTTCGGTTTTGGCGATGGCTTTGGTCAGCAAATCCACGCCCGTCTTGGCGATGGCGTACGGCACGATTCCGGGCCTGGACAATAAATTGCGCGCCCCGGCGTACCCGATGTTGACGATCCGCCCGTAGTGCGCCGCCCGCATCGAGGGAATGGCCGCGCGGCAGGTGTAGAAGGTCGCGTTCAGGTTGGAATCGAACATGTCTTTCCATTCCTCGATCTCGAGATCGAGCAAGGGTTTTCGCACGTAATTGCCGACGTTGTTGATTAACGCGTCCAAACGCCCAAAGGCCGCGATGGCGCCGTCTATGAGCTTTTCGGCCTCGTTCGGGTCGGTCACGTCGGCCTTGAGGGCCACCGCGCGAACCCCGAAAGATTCCGCCTCGAGCCTGACGGCTTCGGCTTCGTCGAAGGACGTGCGGTAGTGGATCGCCACGTCGTAGCCCGCTCGCGCCAGCGCCAGCGCGATGCCGCGCCCGATGCCCTTGCCGGAACCCGTCACCAGCGCGGCGCGGTTCTTGCCCTGCGCGTTCTCAGTCATGTTTCTCCGGCCAGCCTCGATGCTGCGCGTATTCCAGAAGCTTGCGCGTGTAGCGGTTGACCGGGTACTCGAAGGCGTCCTTCAGGCTGACCCAGGCCCATTCCTCGACCTCGCCATCGGTGGTGATGGTCGTGTGCGCCGCACGCGCCAGGTACTCCATCGAGATAAAATGCATGGGTTTGTGGAACTTCTCGTCCTCGATCAATTCGCTGTTGAACGCGAAATGCAGGTCGTGCAACTCCAGCCCGACTTCCTCGAGCATCTCGCGCCGGAGCGCGTGCTCCAGCCCTTCGCCGTATTCCACTTTGCCGCCGGGAACGCCCCACAGGCCGCTCCATTTGCCCGTGCGCACGATCAGCACGCGGTCGTCTGGGGCGGCGATCAGCGCGGCCACGGCGGGAATTGGGTAGCGTCTTTCGGTCACATCGTGCTCCATGCCCGAGTTGAGCGATCTCGGGCTCGCGCATTGTCCATCCTGATCCAGTTTCGAGCCGTAACCGGGCTTACGGCGTCCTGCTGGACGGTGGTTCGTGATCTCGAAAAACAGCGTCCCGGACGGTCTTCCGTAATGCTCGAGACACCCCTCACCCCGCCAGCACCCGCGCCGCCAACCGTTCGCGCCGGAGTTGAAGCGCCACCAGCGCCGCGCCGCAGGCGATCACGAACCACAAGTAGAGCGCGGGAACGCCCAGCACCAGGAGCACGCCCAGCACCAACAGTTGCGTGGACAATTCCAGGTTGGCCAGCACGAATAAAGAATCCGCCTCGAAGTACGCCAGCCGCGCCGCTGGGACGTTCTGAGCGTTCGGAAAGCGGCTCGAGATCGAGTTGAAACGCGCCTCAGAAAATGCGCGAATGCCCAGATCCTGAGGCTTGAAGAACGCGCCGTAAAACCATTCCAGACCGCGCAGTACGGCCTGGTTTTCATTGGATGTATCCGGCGCGGGTCGGAAATACTCCTGGCGCTCCTTGCGGTACAGGTACTCGAAATTGAAATCGGCGCTCAGGAAGACGGTCAGCACCACGAACGCCACCAACGCCAGCACCCCCTGTCCAGTCAGCGCGCCAAGACCCCAGAAAATGGCGGCATTGACGACCAGGTCGCCTTCGGTGTCCATGTACCGCCCGGTTTCCGTGACCATCCCGGACGCCCGCGCGAGCTGCCCATCGGCGTTGTCCAGCGCGGTCTTGATCTGAATCAGCAGGGCTGCCGTTAGCAGGTTCCCCTGCGCAATCAGGCCACCTGCGATCACGCCCAGAAGCGTGTGGAACGCGACCAGCGCCGTCGGTGGCACGCGCAACGGCAGCAGCACCCGCACCACCTGGTGCGCGAGCGGCCTGAAGATGTACTGGCTGATCCACTCGGTGCGAGGACGGGGTTTGAGGGAACGCCGATATAGGCTTTCGGCTTCCTGGACAGTCCGATTGGGCTGGGCCATGTCCGGAACTGTACTCCGCCGCATTCCGAAACAGTGCAAGGCGTCAGACACATTCTCCGTGATCCAGCCCGAATTTTGGCCGATCCGGATCGGCCTTTTTCCCTCGAACCCAACGGGGAAGACCGTCCTGGACGCAATATCTGTCATGACAGAAAAGCTGTGCTGGACGGTCTTGCTGAATCATCGCCCGAGCCGCTTCCTTCCGGCTCCCGACCCCAGAAGGGCTTCTGGTGCGTCTGATACGCGCGAACGCTCGGAATGCCGCTTTGAATCGGAGTATGATCCTCACCAACCCTCATCAAATCCCGCCCCACACGGAGACACCGATGCCCAGTCCAAAAAACCCGGCCCGCGATCTGAACGGCGTCAAACCGCAGTCCAACCCCGAAGAAATCGCCAGCCTCGACCAGGTGCGCGACATCCTGTTCGGCGCGCAGACCAGGGCGCTGGAAACCCGTCTGAACGCCCTGGACGAGCGCGTCGCGGCGGAACTGGAATCGTTGCGGAACGCCGTGATGGACAAACTCGAAACGCTGGAAAGCGCCATGAAAAAGCGCAACAACGCTCTGGAACGCGAGCTGGAAACCAAGATCGGCTCGCTCGAGACCGATCTTGGGGCGCAACTCGGCGGCCTGGAAGAGGACCTCAAGAAAGCCCAGCTAACCGCGCAACGCGAACAGGGGCAGACGGCTGAACGATTGAAGGCTGAAATCAAGAGCGTACAGTCTTC
>CAXTKV010000128.1:0-15275 GCA_964244895.1 uncultured Deinococcales bacterium | reverse complement strand
CAACGCCGGCCCGCACACGCTCGGCGCGAGCGAGCAGAAGGCGTTCACGTCGGCATCGCGGAAGGCGTAAATGGACTGTTTGGCGTCCCCGACCAGGAGCGTGCGCTCGATCCCCAACCCAGAAAAGACGCGCGCCTGCAACGGGTTGACATCCTGGAATTCGTCCACCAGGAGCACGCGGTAGCGCGAGCGGATGCGCGAAAGGGCGTCCGGCAAGCCGAGCAGCCGGAGCGTCTCGAGTTCCACGTCCGTCGGCCCGAGCGAGCGCGAGGCCAGCCGCGCGGCGTAGCCTCGCGCGGTCACTTCGTAGAGTTCCAGCAACGACACCGCCAGCGGATCGGCCTGCGCGTCCTCGAAGCCCGCCGCCCGGAAAGGCGCGTAAACCCGGCGCGTGAACAGCATCTCCAGCACGCCCGTGACCCGCTCCCAGCCAAGCGCCGCCAGGATCGCCGCACCCGGCCCGTCCTCGAGCGCCGCGAGGGCCAGGGCGCGCGAGGCCGCATCCCGAAAAATCTCTCGGGCCTGGGATTCGTCCAGATACGAGAACTCCGGATCGATCGAGAGCGCGGGCGCGTTCAAGCGCAGCAGGTCGCGGTAAAAGCCGTGAATCGTGGTGATGGTCGCGCCGCCGATCTCGCGCAGGGCGTTGCGGTACGGTTCCAACGCGGGCGGTCTGAAATCCAGAAACGCGCCCTGGGTCACGACCTCGCGCAAGCCCGCCCGCAAGCGATCCCGCAAATCGATCGCGCCGACCCGCGTGAACGTGACCGCCGCGATCCGCCGCGCCGGGACGTGCCTGAGCGAGCGCAAGTATTCCAGCACCAGGCTGGTGGTTTTCCCCGTCCCCGCCGAGGCCGCGCGCACTTCCAGGCGGGTCAGCGCTTCGTTTTCACCGAGGATCGTCACGGGGAGCACCGCGCTGGACGGTATTCCAGAAATGCGTGCCGGACGGTATCCCCGAGAATCGTTCGGAACGCGATTCCTCGAGATTGCGGCCTGGGATGAGGGCAGATCGCAGACCTGCCCCTACGAGATGGTCGGGAAGGTGAACTGTGCGTTCGCCTTCCCAACGATGACGCTGCCCCAGATCGCGTCGATACGCGAGAACACCGTCCTGGACGCAGTTTCAAGAAATACGTCCAGGACGGTGCGCTCGAGAACGACCTCACACGGCCTCCCGGCAGAGGTCGCGGTAGGCGCACTCGCGGCAGTGAAAACCGGGACTGGCCGTCATCTCGCCGGATTCCAACGCGGCCCGAGAGGTCTCGAGTGAAACCATCGCCTCTCGAAGGCGGCGTTGGGCGTAAGGCTTGTCCAGCCCGAAAACGCGGCGCGGTTCGGATTCCAGATTCCAGGCCCAGAAGGACGCGCCCACGCCGCGATCCAACCACCAGCCCGCGAACCACCACTCGCGCTGACGATCCGGTTTCATGAAACTGTCGTAGCCGTCGGCGGGGTCGTCCAGCACGCGGTAGATTTCGACGGCGATCACGTCATCGTCGCGGTTCTTGCGGAAGCGCACGCCATCCAGCACGATCTCGAGGCCATCCAGGCTGGCCTTGTAGCCGAGTTGTACCTCGCTGGGTCGCGGGCGCGGCACGCGGGCGTCCAGTTCGGCCTCGAGCCTGGCGCGGAAACGGGGCGAGAGCGCCTGGATGCGGTCGCGGTGGTCGTCGGGCGCGAGGGCGAGCGGGTTCGCATCGTCGCCGCGCCAGCGCGCGCGGCGCAAGCGGGCGTTCCACGAGCGAAGCAATTCCCCGGACACCAACCCGTTCCCGCGCGATGGTGACGGCACGCTGGTTTCCGCCCAGGCGCGCACCGCGCAGACGCTGGCGCGCTCTAAGGTCGCGGCTTGCTCGGCTCGGCGCGGTCGGACGCGCCACGGGGCGCGGGCTTCGTGGGGTTCGCGTTCGGCGGTCGCGGCCAGCAGCTCGAACGGGCTGGCGGTCGGGACGGGAATGACCCCGTGCGAGCGAGGCGACTCGAGCATCGCTAAAGTTGGCGTGTTCAGCATCGCCAAAGTTGGCGTGTTCAGCATCGCGAGCCTGGGGTGCGGGCGCAAGCTCGAGCCGCGTTCCGCGCGAGGGTAGGTCACGGTCACGGCCTCGTCCGCGCGGGTCAGCACGTCGTAAAGCGAGGAATCTTCGAGGCCGACCAGACGCGCGGGCAATCCCGGCACGCCGGACAGGATGCGTTCCAGCGCGATCCGATCCTCTTCGGGCGCAAAAAAATCCTCGCCGTCCCCGACGCGGTACGCGCCGTCCACCGCGCCCATCACGAAGGTGCGCCGGAATCGCCTGCCGCTGGCTTCCTCCGGCCCCAGCACCGCCACGCCGCGACCCGCGAGCGGGTGCGCCACGGGCACGCTCGAGAGCAGGGAACGCACCCAGTCGGTGAAGATCGCGCCATCGAGCCGACCTTCACCATCCGCACCGCTCGAGTCGAGCAACCTGGCCGCCTCGCGAGCCACGACCCGCGCCGTGTCCAGAAACGCGGAACCGTGCAGGGCGCGTTCCAGCACGCGCTCGAACCAGGCCACCAGTTCGGTCGCGTTGGCCGATTCGGGCGGTTCCGCCAGCGCCCGCACCCGCCCCAATGCGCTCAGCGCCTCCGCGTCCCGACTGACCAGGTGGTAGGCGCGAACGCCGGAGTTGACGCCGGATTGTTCCAGCGCGTCCGCCAGCCGCGCCAGCGTCGGTTCCAGCACCGCCAGCGCCCTCAGATCGCGCGTCGCGTAATCGCGGGCGGGCGCACCCAGCAGGGCTTCCAGAACGCGACCTTCCGGTGTCTCGAGGGCGCTGCCCTGCGTCTCAGGTGCGATCGGCACGCCGTACTCGCGCCCCAAGGCTTCCAGGACTCGGGCCGGTACGGGGTTCGGAATCACGACGGCCATTTCATGGGCGGGAACACCGTCCAGCAGGGCGCGTTTGATCGCCCGCAGGATCGCCCGAGCCTCCTCGACGGGATTGATGTGCGCCTCGAGTGTGACCGCGTCGGGCAGCCCGGCCCAGGGTTTGCCTCTGGCGCTCAACCTTCGGGCTTTCGCGCCCAACCGATCCGCGATCGCCTCGAGTTCCGCGAACCGCAACGGGTGCGCCCACGCGTCCTGCGCCGTGTCCGGCGCACCGCACGGCAGCGTCACCAGGCTGGATTCCGCCAGGTCGCACAGCGCCTTGATCGCCATGAGTTCTGAAGGGTTGAAGCTGCGGTAACCATCCACGATCAGGTGCGCGTTCAACCGAATCGATGATCCGGCCAGCCACCGCGCCGCCCGCAATCGCACGTCGTCCAGATCCTGGACTGCGCCCGACTCGAGCATCGCCTCATAACGCGCGAAGGCCGCCGCCAACGCATCCTGGTACGGTTCGCCGGTTTGTTGTGGCGCGACCATGTGGCGTTTGCATTCCGCGATGGCCCGAGCGTACAAGCGCGCCTCGCCGGGGCCGACGGCGCGTTCCAGCACGCCCTCGAGCGCCCGAGCCGTCAGCGCCACCCGGCCCGGATTGAGCACCACCGGGCGGTTCTGGCCCAACCGATCCAGCAAACGGTACGCGATGTTCTGAAGGTTCGTGACCTCGACGCCCAACGTCGGCCCCAGGCTGGAGAGGCGTTCCAGAAAGAAACCCCGCTGGTTCGGCAGCGTCAGCACGATCGCGCGTTCGCCCGACTGCGCGACCTCGAAGGCGCGCCGCGCGGCCTCGCGCGTCTTGCCGCTCTGCGCGGAACCGACGAGCAATTCTGGCGTGGCCTTCACGCGTTCAGGCTACCATCCGCGTTTACCGCATTCGAGAATCTCGAGAAACGTGCCCAACGAAGAACACCGTCCAGGACACGTTATTTTATTTGCGTCCCGGACGGTGTTCTCGATCATCATTCCGGCTCAGGCGCGTGTGCTCGAGGCGCGGCAATAGCAAGATCTCCGAGGCAAGCCTCGGGGTATTCACAGCCAGAAGTCGCACCCTCGAGAAGACTGAAGGGCTCGAGCGGTATCCGAGAAAAAACCAGGCGAGCCTCGGGGAATGTACCCTCAGAGATTCATCCTCAAGCACTCCCACCTGCTCGTCGGCTTGAACGCCGTGAAAGGTTTTTCGCCGCCACGAAAATCGAGGACACCATTTCGAGCGACAGCTCGCGTCCGAACGACCGCGAACGATTCTTCGTCGTTTCTCCTCAGAATGACAGCCGAGTAGGGCTCGAGAAACCGTGTACGGACGCACCTCGAGACGCGATCATGTACATCCAGGCTCGAAAGGTGCCCACAACACGACCCGCATCGCAGTCACCCAATCGGAGGCGGGCTTATGCTGCCCGCGTGTTCGACGCCAGACGCTACGATCCGAAAATCATCGTCACGGCAGGGTTGATCACCGGTATCTTCCTGGCCGCGCTCGAATCCACGGTGGTCGCCACCGCCATGCCCAGCGTGATCCAGAGCCTGGGCGGGGAACGGCTGTACGCGCTGCCGTTCGCGGTTTACCTGTTGGCCAGCACGATCAGCGGCCCGGTCTGGGGACGTTTGTCGGATCTGTACGGACGCAAGCCGTTCTACCTGGGGGCCATCGCGCTGTTCGTGCTGGGTTCGCTGATGTGCGGGCTGGCGCAGGACATGGGGGTCTTCATCGCGGCGCGGATCGTGCAGGGCTTGGGCGCGGGCGGCGTGATGCCGTTGACGTTGACGCTGATCGCCACGCTGTACCCGCTTCAGGAGCGCGTCAAGGTGCAGGGGTTCGTCAGCGGCGCGTGGGGCGTGTCGGGCTTGTTGGGGCCGCTGTTGGGCGGGGTGATCGCGGATCATCTCTCGTGGCGCTGGGTGTTCTTGCTGTGCTTGCCGTTCGCGGGCGCGGCGGCTTGGCTGAACTGGCGCTACTACCAGGATTCGGCTGAACCGCGTTCAGGAAAGGTCGACTGGCTGGGCGCGCTGACCTTCGGCGCGGCGACTGGGCTGGTGGTCTGGGCGCTCGAGGTGGAAGATGTTCGTTACGCGATGGCTGCGCTGCCGTTCCTGGCGGCGTTCGGGTGGCTGCAATCGCGAGTTTCCAACCCGATCCTGCCCGTCAAGGCGTTCCGATCCAGCCTGGTGCGGCTGGGTCTGGCGGGCAATCTGTTCGCGGGCATGGCGTATTTCGGGATCATCGCGTACCTGCCGCTGTACGCGCAGCGCACCTCGAACTCCGGCGCGACGGCGGCGGGCGCGGTTCTGACCCCGATGATCGTGGCCTGGACGGTCTCCGCGACCCTCTCGGCGCGCCTGCTGCCCCGCCTGGGCGTGCGGCGCTTGACGTTGTTGGGCGCGAGCCTGATCGTGATCGGTTTCGCGGCCTTCCGGGTATTGCTGGGTGGGCCGCTGTTGACGCTCTCCGTGGTCGGCGCGATCGTCGGCTTGGGTATGGGCTTCACGATGTTGACGCTGCTGGTGACAGTTCAGGGCAGCGTCCCCAAAGAGGATCTGGGCATCGTCACCTCGAGCATTCTGTTTGCGCGCACCATCGCCGGGGCGCTCGGTTCGGCGGTCATGGGCGCGTTGATCGGTGCGTCCATCGAGCAAACCGGCGGCAACCTGGCGAGCCTGACGGACGGTCTGGGCCGAGCCTTCGTGTTTGCACTGGCGCTGGGCGCGGCCACATGGGCGGTCGCGTTCGCGCTGCCCGGAACAACGTCCCCCAGCCGGATCGCATCGCCGACCGATTGAAAAACACCGCCCTGGGTGGATTTCTCGAGGCGCCGCACTGGACGGTGTCGCCTCGTGGGTGAACTCGAGACGCCGGGCTTTGGCATCGCGAAGGCGGTGCGCTCGCCCATCGGCCCGGCAATTCAGCTCGGGTTCGCACGCGAGCCGTAGATGCGTGCAGCACGACCTGAACGGAACTTCATGAGCGGAACCCCAAAAAACCTGAGCCAAAAAGCGTGACTTCACAGGCGTTGATCTGTAAAATGAACCTTGATGCTTGACATTCGCCTTTCGACCAGCGCCGACGAAGACTTCCTCAAAGGCAGTATTGAGGCCGCCTACCACGAGTACCCGCGCCTGATCGCGCGCGGCGGCGCAACCCTGGAGCGCGCCGTCGAAAACGTCGTCGAGGTCATCTCGAACGAGGGCTTCTCGCACGTCGCCGCGCTGGATGGGCGCAACGTCGGCGCGGCTTGGTGGTTGCCGGACACCAATCCTGACGAACTGCACGTCGCTTATTTCGTGACCGAAGATGCCCGTGGGCAGGGCATCGCCACGCACCTGCTGGAAACAGGCATGGGCGAGGCCAGAAAACGCGGTGCGCGCAGCGTGGCCATCAAGACGCATCCGAACAACGCCGCGTCCATCGCACTGGCGAAAAAATTGGGTTTTGAACCGATCGTGGCGCTGTTCAGACACCAGTTCTGAGGAGCATCCGCGCAAATTCCACGGGGCATCCCCACCGCCAAGCGCCTCAGCCTCGAGGTTCTCGAGCGAGACCGTCGCGCAAAAGCTGGGTTTGACCGACTCCCGAGACGCGTCTCGGGTACACTTGACTCGCGTGGAACTCGAAGAAATCCTTTCCAATCTGGTCACAGGCGTTGACGGCGCAATCGGTGCCGCTCTGGGCGGTATGGACGGCCTGTTGGTCGAACAGCACGCCGTCGAAGCCCGCTTGAACCTCTCGACGGTCATCGCGGAACACTCGAACATCCTCAGGAACGCCAAGACCGCGTACTCGTCCAGCCTGAACGCGGGACAGGTGCGCGAGGTGCTGGTCAGCGCCGAACAGATGCTCGGTTACACCCGGCAGGTCAACGACGAATTCTTCTTGACGCTGATGCTCGACCCGAAAGGCAACATCGGCAAGGCTCGTCTGTTGGGCGACCAGGCGGTCAGACAACTCCGCGAGATCGTCGGATGAGCGCGCCAGCCCTCAAGGAGCACCCGTTGACCCAGCTCACCGCAGGTTCTCGTCCGACCGGAGGTCGCTGAGATGGCGCTCCGATGGCTCAACGCGCTCGACGGCACGGCGCACCTGCTCTCGGCGGTGCTCGTGTCCGACGATGGGCTCGAGATCGAATCGATCGGCGAACCCGAACAAATCCAGATGCTGGCCGCCGAAACCGCGTCCATCGTGCGGGTTGCCACCAATTCCAGCCTGAGTCTGGGCGCGCAACGCCTGTTCCGCTTCAGCGTGACCACCGACCAGTTCGAGCTGATCACGATCCGGGCGGGCACGAATTATTCCCTGACGGTCGTGGCTCAACGCGGCGCTGACCTGCGCGCCATCCAGGTCGAAATGGCCCGGTTGGCTTTGCAGCTCGTGCAAGAATTGGCTTGATCAATCGCGTTCAATACGCGATTTCATCCCGATAACGCGTCATTTCTCGAGCATCAGCTTCGATCCCCACATCTGATTTCAGCACTCGAACCTGACACTTCAACCGAACGAGGTACGACATGGACTTGCGCGCGATTCTCACGGAAATTGTTCAGATCAAAGGACTCACTTCCGTCGCGCTCGTCGGCGACGACGGCTTCGTGATCGAATCGGCCACCGGGCCGGACACGGAAATCGACCTGGATTTTCTGGGTGGCGTGGCCGCCTCGAGCCTGGTCGCCGGTCAATCGCTGGCCGAATTCTTCGGCAAGGGTGATGTCAGCCAGGTCATGATTGAATTCGAGGAAGGTCCCGTGCTGCTCGCCCCGCTCGGGCCAGGCGAGGGCAGCATCCTGGCGACGCTCGATTCCAGCCAGAACCTGGGCCGCGTGCGCTTCCAGCTCAAGAAGTACCTGCCGCAAGTCGCGGAAGCCGCGAAAGCCTGATGCCTCCCGAGAATGCAGCCGAGGCTCCGACGACCAACGAGGTTCGGCTCGAGCTTTCCCCAGAGACCGCGCAGGGCAAATACGCGAATTTTGCGGTGATCTCGCACAGCCCGAACGAATTCGTGTTCGATTTCGCGGCGGCCTATCCCGGTCAACCCAGCGCGCTGGTCGTCAGCCGGATCGTCACCAACCCGCGCCACGCCAAAGCCTTCCTGCGCGCGCTCGAGGAGAACCTGCGGCGCTACGAGGCGAACTTCGGCACGATCGAAGAAGCCGTGATGCAGATCAGTTCCAGCACCCAGACGAACTGAGAGAACCGAGTTGAACCGAGTGCTCGAGCCCGGACTTTCAGGCTCGAGTTTGCGTTGATCGCCCGCGCGATACGCCACTTCCATGACCCGATCTGACGAGTTGGCGAACACGAGCGCACCGTCCAGCACGCAGTTTAGAATATGCGTGCTGGACGGTGTTTCTCGAGCATACGGCGAGAAGCTCCCGCGCAAAAGCCTCGTCAGAGCCTGGAATTTCATCTGAAATTCGTATCCGACGCCAGAACGCGGTTTTGATTCGATCAAAATACCTCTTCAAATCAAATCGGATTTGATATCAGGCCAGATGACCTGACACAAGAAAAAGGGCTCGAGATACTGACTCGAGCCCTTTGGATGCACGAATCTTCAGCCCAGCATGTACTGATGGGTCAGGCACTGGAGGCGATGCACGGCCTCGAGGTACTTGTGGGACGCCTTGCGCTTCTCCATGTCCGCACGGAGCGCCTTGAGTTGCGCTTCGTCGCGCGTCAATGAAGCCACGAAGCCCTGACGGACGCCTTCCTCGGCGTGGTGGAGTTCGCTCTCGGCGGTCTTCCAGGCGGAATCCTTCTCGCCCATGCGCGCACCGTAGTAGCGCATGGAAGCCATCGCGGCCTCGAGTTCGGCGTGCAGGGTCGCCTCCAGGGTCGAGAAGTGCTCGCGCGCCTGGTTCACCACGTTGCGCACCGAGGCGATTTCAGAAGCCGGGTAGGCCGGGTTGTCGCGGATGGCCAGCTCGAGTTCGGCGCGTTCCAGCGTGTGGCGCGCGGAGAGCATTTGCGGGGTGGACTGCAGCGCGACCTTGAGGCGTTCGGCGTCCACTTCGACGCGGTTGACGTTCGGCTCACCGTTGACGGGCACGTTCTGCACCACGCCTTCTGAGAGTTTGGCCAACGCCAGTTCTTCCTGTGCGCGCTCGAGTTCGAGTTGCGCGTGCTCGAGTTCCGCTTTGCTGGCCGCGCCGTAGCGCTCGCGCAGGCTGACGGCTTCGACACGTTTGCTGGCGAGTTCCACGGCGGCCTGAGCGACCTTCAGCGCGAACTCGGCTTCCAGGCGGCGGTGCTGGAGTCCCGCACCGTCGCAGGCGGCGTGCAGTTTGGCTTCCAGAACGTGCGCTTCGGCTTCGGCCAGACCGTGCTCGGATTCGAGGCGACCGGGCTTGAGGGCCATCGGGTCCTTGCGCAACCGGTCAGCGTTGCGGCTCGAGGCGTCGCGGCGAGCGGATGCCAACCAGACGATGCCCTCCTCGCCGTTGGTGGCGGGTTGCGGCGTCGGAATTGGGGCGTCGGTGTGTTCAACAATCTCGTTTTCCACTTGGGTCTCCTCCCTCAGGGCAAAGCCTGAGTTCGCGGTGATGTAGGACGGTGCGGTGGGCGGTTCGTGATGCGCGGTGGTCGGGTTGACGGGTTGCGCGAAGGCGCTGCTCGGCGCGTACCACGCGCCGCGATCCGGCTCGATGATCGGTGCGGGTTCCACGTGCGTCAAGGCGGTTTCTGACTCGGGTTCTTCGATGGCTGTCGCGGCAGATTCCGGGTGATCCTCGGCGGGCGTCAATACCGCTTCCGGCTCAGCTTCGTTGGCCTCGGCCATCGCTGGTTCAGGCGTGAGCATCTCGGGCTCGAGCGAGGGTTCAGCTTCGGTGGTCGCTTCGATGGCTTCCGGCTCGAGGACGACTTCGGGTTCGGACGCCGGAGCTTCAGGCATTGTGGGTTCGGACAGCGCTACTTCGGACAGCACTACTTCGGATATTGCGGGCTCGGACAGTGCGGATTCGGACGGCGCAGTTTCAGACATCGCGGGCTCGAGCTCAAGTGCAGCTGGTTCAATCTCGGCTTCCACGACCGTATCGACTTCAGGATGCTCTTCGTTCACCTGGGTCGGAACAGCCTCGGCGTGTTCGGATTCTTCTTCTGCGCTCGCACCTGTGACCGTATCCATCGGTTCCAGTACTGGTTCCAGCGCGGGTTCGTGGTGAACCTCCGCGATCTGGGGTTCGAGTTCCGGCGCGGTTTCGTGCGGATGTCCGTGCGCAGCTCCGATCTCGGTCGCGGCTTCAGCTGGTTCGTCGCGTTCGGACGCCTCGGGTTGCAGCGCTGCTTCGGGTTCCACGGTGATCGGCTGATCAGCTTCGTGCGCCGATAATTCGGGCTCAGACTCGAGCGCGTGCGCCATCGGCTGCGCCATTTCAGCTTTGATTGCGCGTTCATGCGCAACTTCGGTTTCGGGCGCTGGCGCGACTTCAAGCTCGTACTCAGGCTCGAGATTCGCAACCCGCGTTTCCGCGTGTTGGACGATTTCTGCTTCTTCGTGCGCTTGCGATGCGAACACTTCCGCATCCGTCCTGGGGCTGACCGATTCGGCAAATTCCGAGGGCTCGGGTTCCTGATCGAAATCCACGCCGAATTCAGCTTCCGGTTCGGTCGCGGCGGACTCGGTGGTTTCGAGGATCGACTGGGGCGTCTCGGTTTGTGGCGCGTGATCGAAGGATCGCAGGACGGAAGCCATGACCGGATCAGCTTCCGGCGCGGTAGCGGGCGCGAAGTCGCTCAGTTCCGTGATTGACACGACCGGCTCGAAATGGTCTGTGCCGAGAACCTGAGATGTCGAATCCTGAACCTGGAGTTCCTGATGGATGAGCCCTGAGGTTGCTTCCGCTGGCAGGGCTTCTGTAGGCGTGTCGATGACCGAAGCGTCCCACGATCCGAAGACCGAGCGGGGCGCGTCAAACTTGACGGGTTCGGGCTCGAAACGCTCGACGGAATCGAACGCACCGAGTCCCGTCTCGACGGCTGGAACCGCGATGGAACTCGCGGGATCGCTCGAAGCCCAGACCGGATCGAACTCGAGCCCCGTATCGATGGCGCGTTCGGGCAGGATTTCAGGTGCAATCTGCGGCTCGATCTGATCGAGTTCTGGCGCGTCAGAGATGATCGTTACCGTCTGGGATTCGATCACCAGCACGGGTTCCGATTCGGCTTCGGGCTCTATTTGGGCTTCTGACGCGAACACCGACGTCACCTCGGCAGCGAGCATCGAGGCGGGTTCCGAGATGATCGGTTCCAACGCGGCGGGTTCAGGCGAGAGCGTCAATTCAGGCGCAATTTCACCAGAGCCGTGCGATGCGACGGCGACCTGATCGTGCGGCGCACCCGCGACGTTCTCGACCAGACGTTCCATCTGGCGCAAATCGGAGGTCGCCAACGTGCCGGACGCCAGCAAACGATGCGCCGAATCGAGACGGGCCTCGAGTTCGCGCGGCACCACGATGCGTTGCGAGAGTTCGCGGATCTGGTGGTCGAGCGTCCCGAGCTGCTCGCGTTGCGTCACCAGCAAGATATTGCGGCGCAAACGCAGCGTGTCGCGCAGATTCTCTATTTTGTCGCGCTCGATGTGCTGGCCCTCGTCGAGCGTGCGGCGCATGGTGCGCACCTCGAGTTTCAGGTCGCGTTCCGCGAACAGCACGTCACCGAATTCCACGGACAAACTGCCGAGCGAGCGCAAGTTGAGCGTCAACAGGTTTGAACCCGCCATCGCCAGCAAGTCGGGATCGCGGATTGCGGTGGATTTGGTCTCGTCCACCATCGTTTGCGGCACGACCGCCTTGCCATCGCGGCGCGCATCGGTTTCGTTGCGTTCGTTATCGAGTTGCTCGAGCTGAAACTCCACCTCGCGGATCAACTGCGCCGCCGCCGTGGCGGGCATGACGACCTGCAACTGCCGGAAGACGTTCGATCTGAGCGCCGCCCGGTAATCTTCGAGCGAGGCCGTGTCGATGGATTTTCCCTGCACGCTCAGGCCAGCTTCGAGGCACGAACGCGCCGCTTTCTGGCTGAGAACACCCTCGAGCGCTTCGAGCGCCATGTCAAACATGTCGATCAAGCGCGCTCCTCCCCGGTCGGACTGAAGCGCACGAGATGACGCTCAGAACCCTCCCTATCCCCTTTTCGAACGCTCATTTCCATGGGTTGAACCGTCCTTGGTTACTGGTCTGTGGGCAAGCATAACCGAAGATGAAATGGTCTCGTGTACAGATTCATCACGACGTACCGTATGGAATCTCACAAATTGAATCAGCGTCGACGGGCACGTCATCCGAAACACGTTGTTGATCGTCCGGGATGGCGATTCACGCTTTATGCGAGCAACGTTCGCCAATACGCTCAATCAGCGCGCTCCAATTTTCAGATGATCGAGTCAAGCCACCATCAACTCACGACCGTTCCCCGTCCCTCGAGCGCCCGACTGACTGGCTTTTCCAGGCGCGCATCCCCGAAGATCACGCGCCGCACGCCGCCCTGTACGGCTTCAGCTGCCCCCAACACTTTTTTCTTCATGCGATCCTTGGCAAAATCCATGAACGATTCCACGTCCCGCGCCGGAATTTCCCGGATCAGGCTGGCCTCGTCCGGGAAATCCCGAAGCAATCCGGGCACGTTTGACAGGAGCAACAACGCTTCGGCGCGCAACGCCACCGCCACCGCCGCCGCCGCCCGGTCGCCGTCCACGTTGACGGCCACGCCCTCGAAGCTCACTCCGGGAGGCGTCAGCACGGGCAGATAGCCGTTTTCAAGCAATAACTCGAGCAAGGCGGTGTTGACCTTCTCGACGGTTCCCGTGTGATCGCCGCGCAAGATTTTGGTCTTGCCATCCTCGAGGATGCGCACGGAATCCTTGTGCTTGCCCTCGAAGATGCGACCATCCAGACCGGATAATCCCACCGCGTTGACACCCTGGCGCTGCAAACGCTCCACGATGCCCTTGTTCTGCTTGCCGCAGTAGACCATCTCGAAGATTTCCAGCGTCTCCCGATCCGTGAACCGCGACGTGTACCCGGACGGGGAAGTCACGAACCTGGGCGGGTGGCCCAGCAACTCCGCTACTCGGTTCGTTTCTGCGCTGCCACCGTGAACCAGCACGAGCTTCTGGCCCGCCTGCCACAAGTCCGCGATGTCGTCGCAGACCGCGTCGTAATTGATACCCTCTGAACCGCCGACCTTGACGACAATCATGAGCCGGAGTTTACCGCGTCGGTGGCCTCGACTCGAGACCCCAGCGTCAGAATCTCGAACGCGCGTAGATGGCACTCGTCAGAATCGGTGCGAGCGCCATCTCGAGCGCACCCGCCCACATCTCGCGCCGGGAGTAGCGATTGTTGGTCAGGAAACCGATCGCGCCGCCCCGCGTTTTCGTGCCCGTCTCCCCTGCCAGGGCGTCAATCACGTGCCCCAGTTCCTCGCCGGATTCGACTCGAGCCGCGACGGACGGCGGCAGCAGCAGCATCCCGCCGCAGGCCAGCCCCTCGAGCCCGTCGCTGCGCGCAATCGCGGCGATGCTGACCAGCCACGCGCCATCCGCGTTCACCAGCACCCCGCCCTCGAGCCCGATGCCATACCGTGCACCGGGTTGTGCCAGAGCGTTTCTGGCGCGGGTTCTCGCGCCCAGCGCGGTTTCATCCCAACCGATGGGTTGATCCGGCACGCCCGAAGGAACGTTGACGCCCGCGACCTCGAGTGCGGGTTCCAGGCTGGCGAAAACGCTCCTGACGGGTTCGACTTTGGCCGGGTTGGTGCTGCCGCAGACGATCACGTGTTGAGTCTACCGTTCACGCTCGAGGCGCGAGAACACCGTCCTGAGCGCAATTTAAGATTCGCGTCCAGGACGGTGTTCTTGATTAGCGACCCGCATCAGAACGGGCCAGATCAAGCACGAAACGCCATACGGCCACCACGAGCGGCGACAAAACGAGCGCGAAGATCGTGCCAAAAACCAACATCCCGAGAACATTGATCCAAGGGTCTATAGAAGAACCGTGTCCCATCCAGAACACCAGGTACGCACCCGCCACGATGCTGCTCGAGACGACACACATCAAGCCCCACAGCACGGACTCGAGGTAAAACATCGGCCAGCCGACCCACCCTTCACGCCGAAAGATCTTTGAAAGCAACGGCGTCCGAGGCGTCGGCACGGCAACACCCACCATCGCGCGCCACACGAGGCTCAGCGCCGCCGCGCACCCGCCAACCGAAACCCCGAGAATCGCGGTCGGCGGTTCCGTATTCCAGAAAACATTGACCCAGCCGCACAGAACGGCGCTGACGACGACCAACCAGAATCCTTCAAACAGACGGTCGGACACGATCACGGATGCAAGCCTGTAAACTCGAGTCCCAGCGTTTCATCCCAACCTCTCGAAATGTTCAGGCTCTGAATCGCGTGCCCGGCGGTTCCCTTGACCAGGTTGTCAATCGCCGTGATGACCACCACGCGCCCGGTGTCGTTGTCCAGTTCGAAACCGATATCGCAGTAATTCGTGCCATCCAGCAGTTTCGGGTCGGGGTAGCGGTGAATGCCCTTCTTGACCTTGACGATGCGGATGAACGGCGCGTCGGCGTACACCTCGCGGAATGCACCCCACACGTCGCGTTCGGAGTACCCATCGGGCAACATGACTGAAGATGTCGCCAGAATCCCGCGAATGCGTTCGACCGCAATTGCGGTCAGGTGAAAGCCGACGTTGCCCGGCACTTCCTGGATGACTTCCGCCGTGTGCCTGTGACCGACGGGTTTGAACACCCGCAACGAACCCGCGCGCTCCGGGTGATGGCTCGAGTCGGATGAAGACGCACCGCCAGCCGATGATCCCATCAGGACGGTCGTGAACACGTCCCTGCCCGGCATCGGCACGCCCATCTTGAAGAGTGGGTACAAGCCCAGGATCGTCGCGGTCGCGCCGCAACCCGCGCAGGCGATGCGTGAGGCTCCGGCCAGTTCTGACTTGTGCAACTCCGGGTTGCCGTACACGAAGGTCGGCAGCAGTTCCGGGCGGGCGTGAGGTTCCTCGTAGAACTTTTCAAACAGCTTGGGATCGCGAATGCGGAAATCGTGCGAGAGGTCGATCATGACTTCCCGCGACAACGACGCCAGGTGATCGAACTGCTTGGTGGCCTCGCCGTGCGGCATCGCCATCACCAGCACGTCCGCCGCCTCGAGATCCGCGACCTTCCTGAACTTCAAATTCGTGCGGCCCCGCAAGTTCGGATGCGTGAACGTCACCGGATCACCCGCCAGGCGGTTTGAAGTCACCTGCGTGACCTCGAGATTCGGGTGCGAGAGCGCGAGGCGCAGGAATTCTCCACCCGCGTAACCGGAACCACCGACGATAGCGACAGAAAGTTTAGTCATGA
>CAXTKV010000127.1:0-15441 GCA_964244895.1 uncultured Deinococcales bacterium | reverse complement strand
GTCGTGCAGTGGATGGGAGCCGTGCAAGCCCAGGATTACCGGCAAGCGCTGTGGGCCATCGGCCTGCGCACGCTCAATGCGACGCGAACCGATGTCGAGCGGGCCATCGAGGATCGGGCGCTCGTGCTGACCTGGCCGATGCGAGGCACGATTCATCTCGTGGCCACCGAAGACGCGCGCTGGCTGCTGGGACTCTGCGCTTCGCGCCCGTTGGCGGCCAGCCGGACGCGGCGCAAGCAACTCGAGTTGGACGACCGCACGATTGCTCGCGCCGAACGCCTGATCCGTGACGCCCTGAGTGGCGGTGCGCGATTGCCCCGTGCGGAAATCATGACCCTGCTCGCGGATGCCGCGATTGACCCGGCGGGGCAGCGCGGCTATCACGTCCTCTGGTCGCTGGCCCAGACGGGCGTGATCTGTTTCGGCCCGAAGCAGGGCAAGGAACAGACCTTCGTGCTGCTCGAGGAATGGCTCCCCGAAGCGCCACGGCGCTCGCGCGACGAGAGCCTGATCGAAATCACCAGGCGTTACTTCACCAGTCACGGCCCGGCTACGCTCAAAGATTTCGCGGGCTGGACAGGATTGACGCTGACCGACGCCCGCGCGGGGCTCGAAGCGATCCGGTCGGAACTGACCGAAGAAACCCACGATGGCATCGGGTACTGGTGGGCCGATACCGCGCCGGGCGCGCCCAATCCTGCGGGCGTGCACCTGCTGCCCGGATTCGACGAGTACATCCTGGGATACAAGGATCGCCGCGACGTGCTGACGGCGGAACACGCCCAGAGGGTCGTGCCCGGCGGAAACGGCGTGTTCCTGCCGACCATCGTGGCGGATGGTCAGGTGGTCGGCACCTGGAAACACGCCCTGAAACAAAAACGCACCGAGGTGCTGCTCAGCCCGTTCACCGCGCAGGATGGGTTCCACGAACGGGCCAACGACGCGATTGAACGCTTCCGAGCATTCGACGTTCATCCTCGAGATTCGAGTGCCTGATTTGCTCAGACGCGGTGCGCTCGAGACTCGCAGGATGAGTGATCCCGAACCCGTGTCGGTGCGCTAACTCGAGGCTACGGCGGTATTCACGAACGTTGATGCGTGTGAATATCGCTCCCGATGTAGGGCGCTGCGGGCAAGCCCTGTACGCCGCGAGAGGGGCTTGCCCGCAGCGCCCCTACAAAGCTTTGCCTCAAGATTTCTGTAAGCTTCTGCACACGAAGAACACCGTCCAGGACAGTGTTCTCGAGGATCGAAAAGTCACGTCCAGGACGGTCTTCTTTACGCGGTCAGCTTCGGGTTCTGCCATTCTTGCAAGCTGGCCACGCCCAGGTTCGCGGTTTTAACGCGCCTGATGGCTTCCGCCAACCAGGTCGCGGCCTCGAGCGTGGTGGTGAGCGGCACGGCGTTCTCGAGGGCGCGGCGCAGCAACCGCGAACCCGTCAGATCCACCAGAAGATCGGGCAGTTCAGCCTCGAGATTCGCGCTTTCGGTGATCTCGACCTGAAAGCCGCTCTCGCGCAGGCTTTGGGCTACGTCATCGAGGCCGTGCCCGACCAGCAGGGCGCGCCCCTCGCGAGGCAGTTTGACGTTCGCCCCGATCTGCGCGCGGTAGTACGCAATCCACGGGTCGGCGTCGATGCCCATGCTCTCGCCGGTGGATTTCATTTCGGGCCCCAGGGTCGGGATCACGCCGGGGAATTTCAAAAAGGGCAGGTGGACTTCCTTGACGCTGTAGAACGCGGGCGGTGGGCTGTCGGTGAAGCCGATCTCCGTCAGCGTCTTGCCGACCGCGATCAGCGCGGCGTATTTGGCCAACGGGTGCCCGATGGCCTTGGAGACGAACGGAACCGTGCGGGAGGCTCTCGGGTTGGCCTCGAGAATATAGACCGTGCCCCGGTGAATGGCGTATTGCACGTTCATCAGGCCGCGCACGCCGATTTCAAACGCCAGCTTTTTGGTGTACTCGTGAACGGTGTCGAGCGTGGCGGCATCCAGGTGAACGGGCGGCAGCACGCAGGCGCTGTCGCCGGAGTGAATGCCCGCTGCCTCGACGTGCTCCATCACGCCCGCGACCACGGCAATTTCGCCGTCGCACAGGCAGTCCACGTCCAGTTCCAGCGCGCCGTCCAGGAATTGATCCAAGAGGATGCTCGGGTGGCCCTCGACGGCGGCGTAAACCTCGCGCAGGTAGGTCTCGAGTTCCACTTCGGAGCGCACGGTGCGCATGGCGCGACCACCCAGCACGTAACTGGGGCGGGCCATTAGCGGAAAACCCAGTTCTCGAGCGAGATGCAACGCTTCGGACGGCGTGTTGGCCACCGCTCCTTTGGGTTGCGGAATCCCCAGTCGGTCGCAGAGCTGGTTGAACTCGAGCCTGTCCTCGGCCTTGTGGATCGCGCTGGGCGATGTCCCGATGATCGGCGCGCCCGCCGCCTCCAGGGATTTGGCCAACTTCAAGGGCGTCTGCCCGCCCAGTTGGACGATCACCCCGACAGGTTTCTCGTGCTCGACGATGTTCATCACGTCTTCAAAGGTCAAGGGCTCGAAGTACAACCGATCCGCCGTGTCGTAATCGGTGCTGACGGTTTCCGGGTTGGAATTGACCATGATGGTTTCAAAACCCGCCTGCCGCAGCGCCCAGACGGCGTGGACGGTCGCGTAATCGAACTCGACGCCCTGCCCGATGCGGTTGGGACCGCTGCCCAGGATCACGACCTTGGGCTTGTCGGTCGGGCGCACCTCGTCCTCCCACTCGTAGGCGGAGTAATGGTAGGGCGTGTAGGCCTCGAATTCGGCGGCGCAGGTGTCCACGGTCTTGTAGACCGGCAGGGCTTTGGCGGCTTTCCTGAGGGCGCGAATCTCGAGTTCGGACTGGCCCAGGATTTCCCCGATGCGCGCATCAGACAAGCCCAGGCGTTTGACCTCGCGCCAGGTTTCGTACTTCCAGGATTCCACCGGCCCGAGGTTCGGGAGTTCTTTTTCCACGGCCACGATTTCCTGAAGCTGATGCAAGAACCACGGATCGATCGCGGTTTTCTCGTACAGTGCATCCACGCTCACGCCGCGCCGCAGCAGTTCCAGCACGGCCAGGTAGCGCCGTGGCGTGGGTTCCAGGATCGCGTCGAGTTCCGCGCGAGACATGGCTTCGATGCCGCCGCGAATGTCGCTCTCGAGGCTCCTGAGCGCCTTCATGAACGATTCCTTGAAGGTGCGCCCGATCGCCATGACCTCACCCACGCTGCGCATCTGCGTGCCCAGGCGCTCGGGCGTGCCGGGAAATTTCTCGAAGGCGAAGCGCGGAATCTTGGTGACGACGTAATCGATGCTCGGCTCGAAGCTGGCGGGCGTGACGCGCGTGATGTCGTTGGGCAGTTCGTCGAGTTGATAGCCGACCGCCAGCAGCGCCGCAATTTTTGCGATCGGGAATCCGGTGGCCTTCGAGGCCAGCGCCGAAGATCGGCTGACCCGAGGGTTCATCTCGATCACGATCACGCGACCGTCCGTGGGTGAAACCGCGAACTGGATGTTGCTGCCGCCCGTGTCCACGCCGATCTCGCGGATGATCGCCTGGGACGCATCGCGCAAGACCTGATATTCCTTGTCTGAGAGCGTCTGCGCGGGCGCGACCGTGATCGAATCGCCGGTGTGGACCCCCATCGGGTCGAAGTTTTCGATGCTGGTGATGATCACGACCGTGTCGTTGTGATCGCGCATGACCTCGAGTTCGAATTCCTTCCAGCCCAGCAAGCTCAGTTCGATCAGCGCCGAATGCGTCGGGGACATGGACAACCCGTGTGACACGATCTCCCGGAATTCGGCCTCGTCGTAAGCGATGCCGCCGCCCGTGCCGCCGAGCGTGAAGCTCGGGCGGATGATCGCCGGGTAGCCGATCTGCTGCACGAACTCGAGCGCTTGCTCGAGACTCGTGATGGTTTTTCCGGTAGCGGTTTCGATGCCAATTTTCGCCATCGCCTGCGCGAACAACTGGCGGTCTTCGCCCTTGTTGATGGCTTCGGCGTTCGCACCGATCAGTTCGACGCCGTATCGTTCCAGCACGCCCGCCTCGTAGAGTTCCAGGCTGCGGTTCAACCCGGTCTGCCCGCCGAGCGTCGGCAGGATCGCGTCCGGGCGCTCCTTTTCGATCACGCGCGTCAAGAATTCAAGCGTCAAGGGTTCCAGGTAGGTCGCGTCCGCCAGTTCCGGGTCGGTCATGATCGTGGCCGGGTTGGAATTGACCAGCACGACCGCATAACCCGCGTTCTTGAGCGCCTTGACGGCCTGCGTGCCGGAGTAATCGAACTCGGCGGCCTGACCGATCTGGATCGGGCCGGAACCGATGATCATGATTTTTTTGATGTCTTTGCGGGCTGGCATGGGCTTCACCTCGAGTGATAGTTTATGCAATCTTTTTGCATGAAGGTCTCGGGTTGAAGTGTGCGCAGCCCGGACCTCGGACGGGACTGTACCACGTCTCGAGCGAGGATGTGAGCGCGGCAAGATTGCTCCTCGGGGTGATCCAGCCCGGACGATCCTGGGTGCGATTCGTGCACGAAAATGCGCGTCGCCGACAGTGTTCTCCATTTGACGGGATGCTTCGCGCCGAACTTCTGGCGTGCATCGGACGAGAATTCTGGTTTTGTGGCCAGTTCGAGGTCGGAAGCTGAGCGCTGGCGGTGGCGCGAACAGATTGCGCAGCGCCCTCGAGCCCACCAGTGTATTGAAGCCTCGGGATTCGCATACTCGCCACCCGAGGCTTCGGGACGCAACCAGGCGAGACCGTCCCGCGCGCAATTTCTTGAGAGAAAAGAACAGCGTCCCGAACCGTTTCCTCGAGAGAACAAACAAAAAAGCCCGCGCATGCGCGGGCTTTTCAGTGCATCTTCAGAACTTGTAGACCACGAAGACCTTCAGGATCGGGTAGCTCGTGCCGAAGCTCGGGTTCGTGTGGTACCCGGCGCTCGCGCCGACGTTGAAGCCGCCACCCAGCGCGACGGTCGCCTTGACCGTGCCTTCCAGGTCGATGCCGTTGCCAAAACCAACGGTTCCGCCCGCCTCGAGCTTGACGATGTCGAAGACCGTGTAGTACACGCCCACGAACAGGCCGCTGGAGGGCAAAAATTTCAAGCCCGAGGAACCCGCATTCAAGTCCAACCGCAATGGGTAGGCGTAAATGCCGCCGTACACGCCGCCGTTCTCGTCGATCCGCGCGCCCACGAAGCCCACGCCCTTGAGTCCCAATTCCGCCGCGAAGCTCGGCACGACGTAAACCGTCAGATCCGGCCCGAACGAGACTTCGGCGTAGATGCCGTCCGCGTCGTAGAGCGTGACGTAGTAGCGCAGGAAGACGCCGAATTGCAAGCTGGTCGTCGAGGGTGCAGCCAGTTGCTGCTTGGCGTCCAGGCTACCGCCCGCGATCACGTTCGGGGCGACGATCTGGTTGTAGCCCAGGCTGGCGTAGATCGAGAAGGGCGCGGGCAGGATGTTCGCGCCGATTTCCGCGTAGCCGTCGGCCAGCGCGAGGCTCGGGAGGCTCAGGGCAGCGAGGGCGATCAGTGAGCGAGTGATGGTTTTGAGCATGGTTTCCTCCCGTGTCGGCGCGCCCCAGTTCGGATTTGATCCTCGACTCTCGAGGCGAAAGGGTTCGGTTTCAATCGCGCTTGATGCACCGTAACACAATCAGGATTGCGTCGGGCACGCGACCGAACCCGAACGGGCATCTTTGGGCGGCGTGGCTGAGGGCGAAGCGGGGCGAGAACCATCAAAAAGACCGTCCTGGACGACAAATAAAAACGCCCTCGAGATGACGCTCGAGGGCGAAGACTGCGCGAGGAATCAGGGCAGGTAATTGCCGGGTGTGGCCAGGGTCTCCGGCTTTTCGACGAACTTGGCGCTCAGACCGATCGAAAACCCACCGTTGAAGCCGGTGTACAACCCGACCTGAACTTGCGGAACGATCGCGTAGTACAGGCCCGCGCGAACGTCGTAGACGAAGCCAGCCGCGCCCGCCCCGTTGAACAGATTCGAGCCCGAGGTGCTGGCGGCCTTGATGCCGTTCAGACCGACCGCGCCCTGAATGTAGATCTGCAAGTTGCTGACCGGCTCGAGGCGGAAGCCGGCGTAAGTCGATACGACCGGAACGAACTGTCCGGCGGAAAAATTGTAGGCCGCTGCGCCGTCGACACCGCCGTAAATGCGGGCCGCTTGGCTGATGCCGTAGCGCGCGAAGACTCCGGCGTTCGCGTCAGCCGATACCGATACCGCCGAGGCCGCCGGGGTGATGACGTACAGCACGTTTGTGCCCGCGCCGACGTATGCGTTCACGAAGGTGTTGTCGGCGTCCAACAGTTGAATGACGTAGACGCCGCCGACCCGACCACCGATCGCGCCGACCTGCGCACCAAAAGCGTAAGTTCCGCCCAGGCTGCCGCCCAGGAACAGGTTCGGGATGACCTCGTAGGAGTAATTCAGGGTTCCGCCGACGCTGAACTGCGGCAGGATCGGGACTTCCAAGGATGCCGAGAGTCCATCGGCGAGAGCGGGGCTTGTGAACGCGGCAGCGGCCAGTCCGAGCAGCAAGGTGCGTTGGAACGCATTTTTCATGGTGAACCTCCCTGTTGGTTCCGCGACGGGTTTCGTCTCGGAACGCGCCGCGACGAACTCGTCGCGGTCGTGGTGAGTGAACCAGAAACAACTGTGGGTTGGCTGATGCCTGAATGAGTCCCTACCCGGTTAAATTCTCATGCGGCGTTCAGAAGGCTTGCCTGACGCGCGGATTGATCGTGATTGAAGCCATGTTTTTCATTGAGGTCGAAAACAGGTTCATTTGACCCGACTCCGAATCGGCCTCTCGAGCCCGTCCAACCCAATTGATGAAAAAAAGTGCCTCTCGAGGCGGCCTTTTCGAGCCAGTCCAATCCCGACGCGCTGAACACCGGGTGGTGAACGGTTTTTTGCGGGCGTTCAACCTCAAGAACACCGTCCACCTCACGTACCACTATTTGCGTGCTGGACGGTGTCCTTACGCTTCGACCCGAGCGGCGCTGGTTTCGTAGCGCTCCAGAATGCGCGAGGCGAGCAGGTATGCGCCGCGTTTATCGAGCGGCTCGTTGCCGTTGCCGCACTTCGGGCTGAGCGTGCAGCGCGGGCAACCGGACTTGCACGGGCAGTCGCGCAGCAGGTCGCGCGTGGCCGTCAACCATTCGGTGAAGACCCCCACGCCCGCGCGGGCGTACCCCACGCCGCCCGGATAACCGTCGTAAATGAAGATCGTCGGCAGGCCGCCCGGATCGATGCGCTCGAGCTCGCGGGTTTTCGGATCGTCGGGTTCTAATCGCACCGGGCTCGTGATGCCGTAGGCAGGATAGGACACGCCGCCCACGTCGGCGCGCTCGCACAGCACGAAGGCGGGCAGCAAGCCGATCATGGCGTGCTCCAGCGCATGGATCGCGCCCGGCAGGATCGCGGGCGGCAATTCCAGAGCCTCGGGGATCGGGAACCACAGCGCTTCGGTCTGAAACTCGAGCGCGGGCAATTCCAGCATCTCCTCGCCCAGGCTGGATTCGGAACGGTAGCGCTTCTTGACGTACCCGACGACCTGGCGGCGCACGTCCACCCGCCCGACGCTGACACCGTAAGCGCTCAACTCGCCGCCCTGAATGGTCACGTCGGTGTCCGCGCGAGGTTGCGTGTAATAGTCCTCTAGTGAAGAGATCAGCACCGCCACGCGCTTGTCCAGATCGAGGTTCCTGACGTAGTAATTCTCGCCCTGGTGCAAGTAAATGGCGCCGGGGTGAACGTCCCAGTAGGCGTTCGCCTCGTCGATGTGACCCAGGAGCGCGCCCTCGCGCGTGCGGATCGTGAAGTTGCCGCGCCCGGAACCGCGCAAGCTGACCTCGCCGTGCGGGTATTTTTTGGGGCTGTAGAACTTCTGACCGCGCCTGACCAGACCCAACTCCTCGCCCGGTCGCCCCAGCAGCACGTCCTCGCCGTCCTGGATGGGGCGTTCCCTGGCGGCGCAGTGCGCGTGCAACGGGTGAATCACGATGTTGCCGGGGTCGGCCACGGCCTGCTCGGGCTTTCCCGCAACCAGCAGATCCGGGTGGGAGACGTAGTACTGATCGAGCGGGTTTTCGCCGGGAATCAGAATTGATGCTGCCCTGGTTCCGCCGCGCCCGGCGCGCCCGGCGCGTTGCCAGAGCGCGTTAATAGAACCCGGATAGCCGACCATCACGACGCAATCCACGCCGCCCACGTCCACGCCTAGTTCAAGCGCGTTGGTGGCGACCATCACGGTGATTTCGCCGTCGCGGAATCGGCGCTCGAGATCGCGGCGCTCGGTGGCCGTGTAGCCCGAGCGGTAGGTGGCGATCCGGTTCATTTCCGAATCCATCAATTCCAGGCTGGCGTAACGCCGCACCAGTTCCGCAGATTTCCTGGAGTTGGTGAAGACGATGCTCTTGACACCCGTCCGCAACAGGGCCGTGGCCAGGTCTGCGGCCTCGGAGTTGACTGAACGCCGCCGCAAGCCCGCCTGGTCGAGCTTCATCGGTTCCCAGATGATGAACTCGCGCTCTGATCGCGGGCCGGAATCTTCGGTCACGGCACAGAATGCCAGCCCGGTCAGGTTGCGCGCGTGCTCTTCGGGGTTGGCGATGGTGGCGCTGGCCGCGATCACGGCGGGGTTCGCACCGTACTGCGCGGCGATCCGCAGCAGACGACGCAGGACATTCCCGACGTGCGAACCCATCACGCCCCGGTAGTAATGCACCTCGTCCACCGCGATTACCCGAAGCCGCGAAAAGAACTCGGCCCAGTCCGGGTGGCGCGGCAGAATCCCGAAGTGCAGCATGTCCGGGTTGGTGAAGACCACGCGCCCGCTCGCCTTGACTCGAGCCCGCAGATCATCCGGCGTGTCGCCGTCGTATTCCGCGATCAGACCATCCAGCCCCAGACGCTCCGCTTGGGCCTTCAATTTGCCCAACTGATCGTGCGCCAGGGCTTTGGTCGGGTACAGGTAGAGCGCCGTTCCGTTCGTTTCCAGCGCCGCCAGCGTCGGAACCTGGAATACCAGGCTCTTGCCGGAGGCCGTCGGGGTGGCCACGACCACGCCCCGGCCCGCTTCGACAAGCTCGAGCGCCCGCGCCTGGTGCGCGTAAGGCCGGATTTGCAGGCGCTCCAGGATGTCCTGGAAAGCCCTGGGGTCGCCCAGTCGCGCTTCCCTGGCATCCATCGCGGCGTGGAAGGACACGCGATCCGCGTAACCCGCGTGCCTGAACCACCCGAAGAAACTCTGGAAACCAGTCAGGACTTCGGGCATCGGGAACGCGGTCGCCGTCACCGCCGCAGGATACGCCCGCAGGGAAAGCCCGAGCGTGAGCGGTTCGGGAATCGGTGGTTGACGAACACCGTCTGGGACGCAATTCAATACCTGCGTCCCAGACGGTGTTTACTCGAGGTGGGCCGTGTCGTTCCAGCGTTCCAGCGTCCAGGCCATCCCGTGCGGCGTCTGCCAGCGCTCCAGCACGGTGATGCTCGAATGCTGCGCCCGGAAGCGCCACAACCTGGGCGCGGCGAACGGCGTGGATTCGAGCAGGCTCGAGGCCAGCATCGAGATCACGCCGCCGTGCGTGAAGGCCAGCACGTCGGCTTCCAGAGGCAATTCCTCGATCCAGGCCGCGACCCGCGCGCGCACGTCGCCGTAGGATTCGCCGTCCGGCCAGCGCGATTCCGTCGGGTTCTCGAGCCACGACAGGTACGCCGGGTCGTCGCGGATGGCCTGCGATTGCTGACCTTCAAAACGCCCGAAGTTGACCTCGCGCAAGCGGGCTTCCAGGCTCGGCGCGAAGCCCGCCAGTTGCGCGGTCTGGTGGGCGCGCGCCAGATCGGAACTGACGACCAGATCGAAGGTTTTACCCGACAGCCGGGGTTGAATTCTGGCCGCATCCGCCCGCCCGCGCTCACCGAGCGGCACGTCGGAATGCCCCTGCCAGCGCCCCGCCAGGTTCCAGTCGGTCACGCCGTGGCGCACCAGCCAGATCCGCAACGGCCCCGGCGCGCCGTGCGCACTCGGGCTCGCGCGGTCGTGCAACGGGGCGTGAAGGCCAGCTTTTTCGCTCACGCGAGACCACCCAGTTTTTCGACGCTGCGCGGTCTTCCGTCCGCACCGATGGCGATCATCGTGACCTGCCCGGTCGTGGCGAGCGTGTGCTCGCGCGTGTGCTGAGCCTCGCGGTAGACGTTGACGCAGACTCGCATCGAACTGCGCCCGACGGATTCGACGTGCGCCACGATCTCGAGGGCGTCACCGTTTTTGATCGGCACGCGAAAATCCACGCGCTCGATGCTGGCGGTCACGACCGGCCCCTTGCAGTAACGCCCCGCCGCGAAAGCCGCCGCCTTGTCCATCAGGCTCAGGATGTGCCCGCCGAAGGCCGTGCCCAGGCTGTTGGTCTGTCCCGGAAAGATGATCTCGAGCATTCGGGCCACGCCGGGCGGGTCGGGTTGCAACTGAGGGGGCAGGTTCGAGGCATCGTTCACCCGGCCATACTACGCTCCCGGCGACCGGAAGACCGTCTGGGACGGCGCTTTCTCTGCGCCCAAAAGACCGTCCTGGACGGTCTGGCAGGTTCTGGTTCGCCCAAAGGTGCGATCTTGCCAATGATGCGAGGAGCGCCACGGGTCGCGATTCGGGACGGGTGAGCATCGCTGAGATCAGGGCTATAAGCTGCCCTGAACGGCTTTCAAACCCGATCAAAACGGTTTTATTTGAGACTCGAGATAGATTGTTCAAAACGATTCACGGGAGGCACGATGAACAAAGTTCTGATCGCTGGGCTGTTCGCAGTGGGCGCCATCGGGGTCGCGTGGGCGGCCCAGCAAAGCCTGAAACTGACCATCAACGGCACTGCGTCCGTCAGCCCAGCCGTCGTGCTGAACGGCAAGACGTACATTCCGCTGGAGGCGCTCCTGAAATCTGGCGCGCGCTCGAGCCAGAGCGCCGCAGGGCTGGCCGTGACCCTGCCCGGTGCGACCGCCGCCAATCCCGCCGCAGCCGGAGGCGCGAACGCCCGCGCATCCCTGGAAGGCTGCATCAACGAACAACTCTTCAACGGCGTCTGGCGCGTCAAAGTCCTCAAACTCGAGGCGATCAAAAAAGACGGCACGACCCCCGGCTGGGGTCTGACGGTGGAAGTCAAGAACGGTTCGAAGGCCACGATCACGCCGACGGACGCCGGTTGGGACGGCACCGGTCAGGGCCTGCAACTCGCGTTCGCGGACGCCACCACCATCAGCGTGGACGGGATGGACGTTCAGAAAGTCACGTTCGCATCTTTGCCGCCCGGTGGCACGGTGACGTGGCAACTGAAGTTCTATTACCCGTCCACCGCGACCGAAGATCAGGTCAAAACCCCGACCAAATTCCTGCTGGAGATTGACCCAAAAGGCATCGGCGATTCCACGCGCGCCAAAGGTGTGGCCTTCAGCGTGCCCAACCCGAGTTTGCGCGTCAAGCTCGACTGCCAGAAATAAGCGTCGGAGCCGCCATTCTCGAGAAAAACGAATTCGTGAGCGACGCGAAGACCGTTCAGGACGCGAAAAGGCCGCTAAAAACTCGGTTTTTATCGTCCTGGACGGCCTCGGTGTCACTCAGGCGAGGCTATTTCGAAACGTTAAAGATGCTCCGGCACGCGCCCCACGATGATTTGCGTGGACGGCAACAGGTAAGGCTGCCCGATGGCGTCCGTCAAATCCAGATCCCGAGACCACTTCTCGGCCAGGAACGGAATCGTGTAAACCTGCGCCTCCTGCGGCTCGAAACCCGTGGCGCGCATCAAATCGCGCAGGTGCGCGCTGCTGGCCCAACCGAAGTATTCCCCGACTTCGACATCCCAGTTGGTCTCGTAAAAATACTTGGTGGCGAACTCGTAAAGGTGCGCGCTGGTCAAGGCGTACACGCCGTCCGTGACGGAAAATTCCAGCTTGAACGGGCGGAAATCGTCCGCGAAACGCCAGAATCGTTCCTCTACGTCCGGGTTCCGAAACCGAAGGCGTACATCCCGCACTTTCGGTTGCACGCCGTCGCGCACGATCAACGCACCGCCGGGTTTCAGGATCGCTCGCGCCAGCGTGAAGACCCGTTTGGCCGCGACCGCCATCGGACTCATGCCCGGTTCCGCGAACGCGTCCGGTCGTTCCAGCGCGAAGGTCGCCAGTTCGTGCAGCGCCGAGCACAAAATCACCGTGTCGAACGCGCCCTCGCCCAGGCTGGCCGGATCGGGGTACAAATGCTCGAAGATGTCGCGCCTGTACAACGTCGCGCCACCGCGCAAGCTGCGCGACGCCACCCCCAGCAGCTTGGCCGAAAGATCCACGCCGACCAGCCTGGAATCCGGCGTCCACTCGTGCAGCAATTCCAGCACCGCACCCGAACCGCAACCCAATTCCAGGATCGCGCCCGGTCTGACGTGCTCCAGGATTCTGGCCTTGTCACCCTTCGACCGGGCCATGCCCGCGATGTACGCCTCGAGACCCTCGCCGGAATGCACGTCCGGTCGAACGCTCATCGGTTGACTTTCGGCGCTGGTTGACGCTCGAGCATGAGGTGCGTGGACAGCACTGCACGTAAACCCTCGAGATTCGGTTTTTCGTCCGTCCTGACGCGAAGCAAGGCCATTCCAGCAGATTCAAATGCTGCGTCTTTATCAGCGTCTCTTGTGCGTTGCTTGGGTGAATCGTGCGACGGGCCATCGAGTTCAATTGCGAGAACTGGCTGACACGCAGGTAGGACAACGATCACATAGTCAACGTGCTTTTGTGAAAGTTTATTGCGCGCCTTGAGACTGTTCTCGTTACTCGCGATGTGGAATAGATCAGAAAGCCTAACTTTGGGAAAGATGGCAAAAGGTTGTCCGTGGAGTGCGCCTAGCAATTGCTTATAAAAGACACTTTCCGATTTCGTGAAGAATGTCTTGGATTCGAGCGCGAATCGAAACGTCTCGGGAGAATTCTTTTCAAGCTTTTTCTCCTGCGATCTGAAGAATTTTTTCAGGCGCGACTCGAGAAATAACCTCAGTACGACAACTGCGACGAGGAGGAAAAAAAATCCAATCCAGTATGGAACCAACTTGCCAATCATCGGAGCCAGAACAGACCAGGTCATGCTCTCGAGATTAATCGAGAAGACCGTTTGGTGCAGGTTAAATTACTGTTCCCAACCCGCCAACGCTCGCACGAAACCCGCCACGTTCTCGAGTTCATCTTTGGGCATGTCGGGGAATCCTGGCATCTGAGCGCCACCGATGCGTCTGCCCGTCAGGATGCGCATTTTGATGTAATTCAGGTCGCGCAAGTTCACGTCACCGATCAGTTTGGGGCCGTAACCGCCCTCGCCGGCGTTGTGGCAACGGATGCAGTTGTAACGCTCGAACACCTCGCGGCCTTCTGGGTGTAGGGCCGTGGCGCGGCTCAGGCTGTCGTTCGCGGGTTTGCACGCCACCAGTCCGATGCCGACCAGCGCGAACATCAACAAGAGGGCCGAGACGGGCTTCACGAAGGCCATTCTACGTGCGTCCTTCGGGACAATCGATCCCGAAGATATCATTCTTGATCTACCCGAGAAGATCAAAAATGCGTGTGGAACGGTGCTCGCTTGTGTGACCCGTGGCGCCGGAGATGCGAATTGTGAGTTAGGTCTTGAGGATTCGTCCATTTTTTAAGATTCTCAAGGCTTTCCTCACGGTGCGCAACAATCCGGGGCGCAGGATGCATCTCGGAAGTTCTACTCACAGGAGGAACACCATGAACAGAACCAACATCGCAGCCATCGGACTCAGCCTCTCGAGCCTGGCACTCTTCAGCGTCGGCCAGGCGCAACCGCAGATCAGCCCGCAGAGCATCATCGTCAACCCGGTGGACAACGCGCTCTCCGTGCGGGTTTACACGGATCGCGGCGGCAGCAACCCCGTCTATAACATCGGCGATCCGATCCGCGTCAGCGTCAACGTCAACCAGGACGCGTACGTGTACCTGTTCAGCGTTCACGCGGACGGCAAGGTGGACTTGATCCTGCCGAACAAGCTCTCCGGTGGCAACGCGTACTTGCGCGCCAACGAAACCCGCACCTTCCCGCCGTCTGGTGCGGCCTACCAGCTCAACGTGGACGGCCCGACAGGTCAGGACAAGGTGTTGGCCGTGGCCTCGAAGCGCCAGTTGAACATCAACGAAATCGCCAGCTTCCAGGGCAGCAACCAGTTCGCGGACGTGCAGGTGACGGGTCAGGACAACCTGGCGCGCGCGTTGTCCATCGTGGTGCAGCCCGTCCCGGCTTCCGATTGGGAGACCGCCGTGGCTTACTTCCAGGTGCAGGGCGGTCTGGGTTCGGTGCGTCCGCCGAACGGTGACGCGTACATCTTCAAGCCCCTCGAGCTGGTCGCGTACCCCGGCGCAACCGTGCAGTACAACAACGGCGACGATTACAACGCGACCATCGGATTCACGGCCACCACCGATCTGAACACGATCGCTGGTTACTACCGCAACGAGATCACGGCGCGCGGCTACAACATCTACCAGTACCGCCCTCAGCGCAACCGCGTCGTGTTCCAGTTCCGCAACGCTTCCAATCGCGGTGACATCGAGATCAGGCTCAACGGGCAGAGCTACGTGCTGACCATCAAGTTCAACCGATAAGCTTTTTTCTTCTCGAGAACCCCCTCCGATACCGAGGGGGTTCTTTTTGTTGCGCGTCCTCAGGAACGATATTGAACCTCTTGCGAAAGTCAGTCCCCAGAACACGTTGACGCGAGGGCAACCATCAAGGTTGTCCCTACAGAACGGGCTTTTGTAGGGGTAACCCTTGTGGTTACCCTGCCCTCAAGTCGTGTGCGACCCCTTTCGCAGGAGGTCTATTGCCACGGCTGCTCGAGACTCGAGCCCGATTTCGAGGGCCGGTTTACTCGAGGGCGAAGATGCGAGCCTGATCTCAAGAACACCGTCCAGCACGTGTATTTAAAACTGCGTGCTGGAGCGCGAACAGCCCGGTAGGTGCTTTTCCGTGAGCAAGAAGCGCGAACAGCCCGGTAGGTGCTTTTCCGTGAGCAAGAACGGTGTTTTACAACCAACCGTTCGCGCCGTACTTGACCAAGCCAGCCAGTTCTCGCGCAATCGCTTCGAGCGAGAACCATCGGTCGGACGGCAACCGCAACGCCGTGTCGTAACGCGGTTCGCTCGAGGCCACCATGATGGCGCTGATGCCCACCTCGCGGAAGGTCGCGCGGGCGCGGCGCGTGTGCGTGGGACTGGTCACGATCAGCACGCGCTTCCAGCCTCTGGCTTTCGCGATTCGCGCGGCCTGCTCGGCCTCGTCGCGCGTGGTCTGAACCCTGGGCAGATCGATGATTTCCGGCCTACCGTCCGGGTACAACCGCCCGATGGTGCGCCGGG
>CAXTKV010000126.1:0-15510 GCA_964244895.1 uncultured Deinococcales bacterium | reverse complement strand
TGCCGTTCGCGTTGGCATCCGCGATCACCGATGCGGGCGTGCCGCTGACGGTCGCGCACGGGCTCGAGGCGGTGGCGGGCTGGCCGTTCGCGCAGGTGACTGCCGCGACCGTGCTGGGGGATTTGCGCTCGAGCGCGCGTTTCGCGCAACACCCCGCCGTGACGGGTGCGCCCGGCATCCGTTTTTACGCCGCCGCGCCGCTCAGGAGCCAGGATGGGTTCAGCCTGGGCACGCTGTGCGTCATGGATACCCGACCGCGACCTGAATTCAGCACGAGCCAGCAGGTGCTGCTGGCGGAAATGGCCGCGATCGCCGCCGCGCAATTCGAGCTGGGCATGGCCTTGGCGCGCACCGACATGCTCGAGAAACGCGCGGCGCAACGGCTGGCGGCGGCGCGTTTTGAGACGCGAGCGGGCCTGGAGCGGGCGATCAGCGGCGCGAAGCTGGGCCTGGTGACGTTTGATGGTTCGGGACGGGTGACGCTGGCGTTGGGGCGGATGCTCGCGGACGCGGGGCTGGACGCGAACACCAGCCTGGGCAAATCGCTGGATGATCTCCAGGCGCCTTTCGGTCTGACTCAAGCCGTGCAGCGCGCGCTCGAGGGGCAGACCGCGCAACTCGAGTTGAGGTCGCTGGCGCGGGAGGGTGCGAGATTCGAGGTCAGGGTTTCACCGATGAACAACCAGATCGGTGACGCCGACGGTGCGGTCGCGGTCATCGGGACGCTCGAGGAAAACGAGGCATCCGACGAAGTGTTGCTCGACCCGATCACGGCCCTGCCGGGTCGGGCGCTGGTGATGGATCGGCTCGAGCAATTGCTGGTGCAATCGGGCCGCAACGCGCGACCCTTGACGCTGGTGCTGATCGAACTCGAGGGGCTCGACGATGTCGCCCGGACGCTCGGCGAGGCGGCCTTCGTGACCGTCATGCAGGAAGCCGCGCACCGTTTGCGCTCGGGCTTGCGCGGCAGCGACACGGTGGCGCGCTGGGGTTTCGGGGCTTTCGCGGCGCTGCTGCCCGGACTGCGCGAAGCGGACACGACCGCCAGGATCGTGAATAAGCTCCTCAACGCCGTCGAATCGCCGATGAAGTTCGAGCGGCACACGCTGGTCGTGGGCGCTCGGGCGGGGGTCAGCCTTTACCCGACGGACGGCGAGAACGCGCAGACGCTCCTGGCGAACGCCGAAGCGGAATTGCGCCGCGCGCGCGACGGCGGCGAACGCATCGGGTTACACGAACCCGTCCAGGTGCGCGACGCTGAGCTTCAGTCATCGCTCGAGGGCGCGCTGGAGCGCGGCGAGTTCTTCCTGGAATTTCAGCCGCAATTCGATTTGCGCACCAACGCGGTCGTGTCGCTCGAGGCGTTGCTGCGCTGGCGTCACCCGAGTCTGGGCGCGCTCGGCCCGGATGTCTTTTTGGGCATCGCCGAGGCGCAGGGGCTGATCGCACCGATCGGTGCGTGGGTGCTGGGCGAGGCGCTCCGTCAGGCCAGCGGTTGGCCAGCCAAGGAAGCGCAGACTGGCCCTCGGGTCGCGGTCAACGTCTCGGCCTTGCAGTTTCGCCGCACCGATTTCGCCGCGACCGTGATGCGCGCGCTCGAGCACGCGGGCTTCGCGCCCGAGCGCCTCGAACTCGAACTCTCCGAGGGCGCGCTGATGCGCCAGTCGCAGACGGCCAGCCGCCACACGACCGTGCTGGGCGCGCTCGGCGTGCGGCTGGCGATTGACGATTTCGGTCACGACGCGTTTTCTCTGGGGTACTTGCAGCGCTTGCCGGTGGACACGCTCAAGATCGACCGGACGTTCGTGCGCGAACTCGAGTTCTCCTCGAGCGCTCCGCCGTTGCTGGGCGTGATCGTCGGTATGGCCCGCGAGATGAGGCGCGATGTCGTCGCCAAGGGCGTCGAGACCCAGGCTCAGGCGCAGTTGCTGCGCGAACTGGGTTGCGCTCGAGCTCAGGGGTTTTTCTTCTCTGAACCCCTGAGCGCCGAATCCGTATCGGATTTTCTGCGCGCGCACTCCACCCCGTCTAGCGCGCGGGAATAAGAATCCGTCCTGGACGGTGTCCCTGCAAGGTGAACCCGGCCTCATCTGGCAGCGTATCGCCAGATGAGGGTCGGATTGTTTTCCGGGTTTCGCGAGTTTCAGTCCTCACGCCGACTCGGTTTTCACACCTGCGGTTCGTCGCTCGCCTTTAACTTGCGTTTCTTCTCGGATGATGGGCGCGGTCAAATGACCGATGGACAAAGCGCGAGAAGTATCGTTAAAAGCGGTTCGACATCGGTGTTCGAGGGCGTTTTCTCGAGGACTCGTTTTTCAGCACATTCTAGTCCTTTTGTCTCGGTATTTAATACGATTGAACCGAAAATTCCGCGCTTCCGTAGATTGTTTTGGAACAGAGGGGGTCTGTTCCAGAAACGGAGGTTTCCAAGGAATCTTCATTGATTGATGATTTCAGTCGCATCTTTTGGTGTTAGAAATTGGTTTTACGGCAGTTCCGTATCGTTTGTGGGAAATCGCGGTCGCGCTCGCACCTTTGCGCTTCGGGGTTTTCACGAACCACTCTGTCTCGAGCCTGAGGCTTCTGGTCATCGACCCGCTCGAGGTGCATCGGCGGCGCGAAATTTCGCGCAGCAGGCATGAGTTGAGCCATTAGGAGGAACATGTTCAAGCTTTTCCAGGCGCGCAAAGCCGCACTCCAGGCGCCCAAAGCCGCACTCTTGGCCGCTCTCGGCGCGATCGCGTTGAGCGGACCGGCCCTCGCGCAGTCGGACGTGGCGCCCGCTCCCCCGTCTATTGGCGCGGACATTCCGTTGACGTACTTCGGCCCAGCGCCGTCGCAGGTCTTGAAGGAACTCGTCGGACCGTATCAGCTTCTGAAGTCCGGCACGATCAACTTCGAGGAAGGCACCATCACGATCCCGCTCTACCGGGGTCAGCTCAAGGACAAGCGCAACGTCTGGTACGTCCTGACCGACACCGACGATCAGGCCAACGCCGCATCGTTGGGGTTGAACTTCTCGGGCAAATTGACCTACGCCAACGTCGGCAACGCCGTTAGGAACGGTCACATCGAGAAGGATGCGACCGTCACCTTCGACCGGGGCGCGGTGGATTTCAGCCCGGAACTGGTGCTGACCCCGGGCGCGCAACCCAACCCCTTCCCGCCCGCCAAGTTCGCTCCGGGCGCGGTCGGCGACAAGGATTACACGCCGCTGGTGCGGATCGACAACGCGGGCGGTCACATCTACAACGCGCCGATCGTGTCGTTTAACACCTCAGCGGATCAGCTCAAAAAGTTCTGCGACGGCAAGGCCGATCACAAGATCACGCACGACAAGGTCGTCAAGATCTGCCCGGAAGGCAAGGATGGTGGCACGGTCACGCTGGCCCTGACGGCTGGGTTCAGCTTCGCCAAGCCGGTCTTGTACATCAGCCTGGACGCCAACGACCCGCTGCCCGCCGCGATGGAGCAGGTCACGTTGGCTCCGGCCCTGAAGGACATCCCGGTCGGTCACGACGACAGCGCCTTCAGCGCCTTAGAGCGCCTGTTCGCGGCGATCAACGGCCCGACGGGTGCGGGCAACCCGCAGCGTCAGGGCTTCAACAGCGCGCTCTCCGGCGAGGGTGCTGGGCCGTTGAACGTGCTGGGCGGCATTCCGACCGTGGCGACCGATTACAGCCCACTGTGGGACTTGAACGTTTTCGAGTGGACGAAAGACGCGATCGCCAAGGGCTACCGCTCGAGGGTCAGCGAGGAATTCCAGATTCTGGGGTTGGCCGAACGCGGCTTCATCACCGGCCCCGGCGGAGCGAAGTTCGGTTCGACCGGTTTCGTGGTCAACTGCCCGATCGTCTGGCGTTTCCTGTAATCGCGCTCGAGACGATTGATTTCGAGCTGCAAGCTTCGGTCTGAGGTTCTGGCGGGAAATTTCGTGACGACCCGCAAGCCGCACCCAGATGCTGAACCGAACGCAGCTTTGTTGCGTATATCAGAATAGAAGCTCGAGCGGTCACCCCCACCCTCGGGATTCTCCCTCCCCCCGTCAGGCTCGAGCCGATACAGCTCGGGCCTGATGCAGTTTGGGAATGCGAGGACACCGTCCTGGACGCCATTTTAGGAGTACGTTCGGAACGGTGTTCTCGAGCGCGGGCGCGGCGTTGAACCTCACGCGCGGGTGGTGCGTATCTGAGGGCAGGAGAGCCACGATGACCTTCGCCATTCCCAACTCAGGCTGGTACGAAGTCGTTAAGATGCGGGTCATGCCGGAAAGACCCCAACCACTCGAGATGGCCTCGGGCTTCACAGACGCCGAACGGAGCGCGTCCCTGAGCGATGCGCAACTGGTCGCGCGGCTGGCGTTCGGCGACGAGGGCGCGTTCTCGGCGTTGTATGACCGCTACTCGAACGCGGTTTTCGGTCTGGCCAAGCGCGTCACGCAGAGCGAGGCTCGAGCCGAGGAGATCACGCAGGATGCCTTCATGAAACTCTGGCGCAACCCGAGCGCCTTCGACGCGTCCAGGGCGGCGTTGTCCACGTACTTGCTGACGCTGGTGCGGAATGCCAGCATCGATGCCTTGCGCCGCGAGAAACCCACCAATTCCCTGGAGGACGAGCAGGGCGATCCCCTGCCGATCCCATCGCCGGATTCCGGGCCGCTAGAACGGGCGGAGCTTTCCCAGACCGCCGTGCGGGTTCGCGCAGCCATGTTGGCGCTTTCGGACGCGCACCGTCAGACGGTCGAACTGGCGTACTTCCGGGGCGCGAGCCGCGAGGAGATCAGCGCCACCATGGGCGTGCCGGTCGGAACCGTCAAATCCCGGCTGAAATACGCGCTCGACAAGCTCCGGGGCGTGCTGGGCGAACTGAGCGACACCAAAGACGGATTTGGAAAAGAGGGATTGACGTGAACGCCGCAGACCGTGACCATATCCGCGAGTTGCTGCCGTTGGTGGCGCTCGGCATCGCCAGCCCGGAGGAACAAGAATCCGTGCGCGCCGCGCTCCAGTTGGACGCCGAATTGGCGCTCGAGGCGAACGAGCTCGAGGTCGCGCTGACCGGGTTGGGCGCAGCCCAGTCGCAGACGCCGCCGCCCGATCTGAAAGCCCGCTTGATGGCCCAAGCCAGGCTCGAAGGTGCAGCCAAGACCGTCCCAGACGGTGTTCTGGTAGGCGATACCGTTGGGAACGGTGTTCCTCGAGTTCACCCGACCGATTCGCCAGCAGCCCGAAGCCCCAGTTCGCGCACCGAACCCTCCCCCGCCCGCGCACCGTCCAGCCCGACGCCCCGAACCAGTCCTCGAGCCAACCGTTGGCTCGCGCCGATCCTGGCGGTCGGATTGAGCGCGTTGGCGGTCGTGGCGGGCATCGTGGCCGTGACCCGCAGCGCGACGCCCGCGCTGGACGCCGGGGTGGTCGCCACCACCTTCGAGGGCGGCCTGATCTACACCGACGCCTCCAACCGAGAAGCGCCCGCGATGCTGGTCGGCGCGGACTGGAAAACGCGCCCCGTCAGGTTCAGCACGCCGAGCGCGCCGTACTTCACGAAGGCCGTCTCGAGCGAAGGGCTTTCTTACCTGCTGGACGCGCACAACGCGAAATTGTTCATCGTGGACGAAGCCCGAGGCGTGCTGGTGGACAGCTGGCCCGTCCCGGACGGCGCGAGCGGCCTGTCGGTGGATGGCGACATGGTCTGCGTGGTCGGCGCGTCCAGCGGAACCGTCCTGACCTTCCGGCGCAACGGCATCGGCAATAAAACGATGGTCGAGGCGCGCATCTCGAACCCCCACAAGACGCCCCTGGAAGACGTGATGGACGCCGCCGAGATTCGCGGCGATCGCGTCTACGTCACGCACCACGCCACGGGTCTGGTGACGGTCATCGACCTTTCGACCAACCGCGAACTGAGGCGCGCCAGAATCGGCGTCAGCCCCGTGTCCCTGGCCTTCACCGACGATGCGCTCTTGGTGCTGGATCGGGCCGGGACACTGTACCGGCTGAACCCGGACACGCTCGAGCAAACGGGCTCAGTCAAGCTCGAGGGCGCACCGGATCGGATTATGGTCGCGCCTGTCATTCCCGGCGTGCGTGGTGCACCCGAGGGAATCGCGTACCTGTCGGATCGGTCGGGTTTCGTAACCGCCGTTAACGCAGTCAACTTGAGCGTGATCGCGCGGAAGAACCTGGGCGGCAAACCGATGGATCTGACCGTGATGCCGGACGGTCACATCGCGGTCGCCGGGTCGAGAGGCGTCAAGATTCTGGATGACAGGCTCGAGACGGTGCGATCCTTGTAGAAATTCCGGGTTGAAGCTCGTCCCGAGATGGCCGTAGCGCGTCCAATACGGGCAAATTTCAAAAGCCTCGAGATTGTCCTGTGACCTAAACACCGTCCAGCACGCATATCTGAATTCGCGTGCTGGACGGTGTTCTCGAGACTCGAGATCGAGATGCGAGCCAGCAACGCGCTCAAAACGGCGCAGACGGTACAATCTGGGCGTGCAGTACTGGCTGATGAAATCCGAACCGGACGTGTTCTCCTTTCAGGACTTGATGCGCGCCAAAAAGCGCACCACGGGCTGGGAGGGCGTGCGCAATTACCAGGCGCGCAATTTCATGCAGCAGATGCGCTTGCAGGACGGCGTCTTGTACTACCACTCGAGCGTCGCGCCGATGGGGATCGTCGGTACGGCCCGCGTGGTGCGCGAGGCCTACCCTGATCCGGCGCAGTTCGATGCGGGAAGCGATTACTTCGATCCGAAAGCCACGCCCCAAAGCCCGCGCTGGTTTCAGGTGGACGTGCAGGCAGACGCGGAATTCCCGAATTTCTTGCCGCTCGAGCAGCTCAAAAAAGAGTCCGAGTTGGCCGAGATGCGCCTCTTGCAGAAGGGCTCGAGGCTGTCGGTGCAACCCGTGTCGGAAGCGCACTGGAAGCACATTTTGAAACTGGCGGGCGTCAAGGAATAAACCAATCGGAGGGACGCATGAGCGAAGCGAGCGATTACTTACAAAAATTGCAATCCCGGCTGACCCCGGAACGGCTCGAGGCGCTGGACGCCGTGATCGGGCTGGAATTGACCGGTGATGCGGGCGGGACGTACACGGTCGATGCCCGCAAGGAGGTCGGGCAGGGCGTGCTGAGCGGCCACCCGGAAGATCACGGGCTCGAGCCGAAGCTCTCGGTGACGGTCTCGCAGGCGGATTTCGTGCGGTTGGCCAAAGGCGAACTGAGCGCCACGATGGCGGCCTTGACGGGCAAGCTGAAGCTCAAGGGCGACATGGCCTACGCCATGAAACTGGCGCAAATCCTCTGATGGTCGCGCAACTCGAGGTTCAAGCGTGAGCCGCATCGAGGACGAAGCCGCGATCAACGCGGCCTGGGTCGTGTTGAAAGACCACGGCGTGCCGGATGGGTTGCTGGGCGCGTTCTACCTGGAATCGCGCGAAACCTTCGTGCTGCACTACGAGGAAGAGGGCACGGGCTACACGGAATGGGTGCGTCTGGGCATCACCGACCTGGATCACCTGGTGCCGGAATTGCTCGAGGAAGCGGCGGCGCGGCTGGTCGAACGGATCGGGATCACGCGCGCTCGGTTCCATGCGATCCGCGCGAGAGCACCGTCCTGAACAGTGTTTTTTGATCGTAAGAAACTTCGTCCGGGACGATCTTCTCGAGTTCAATCAAATCGGGGTCAATCGGTCTCGAGGCGCGCGATGAGGTGTTTACCGTCCCGAGCGTTCGGGCGCAATCGTCAGCCGCGCCATTGCTCGCGCACCCGACCTGAGCGAGGATGCGTTCATGCGCCCGAAACCGATCCATCCCGAACCCGGCCAGGAATCCGTCTGGGATTACCCGCGCCCTCCGCGCCTGGAAACCACCCCGAAGCGCCTCGAGATCGTCATGAACGGCGTGAAAATTGTGGATACCGTGCGCGGGTACCGCGTCCTGGAGACATCCCATCCGCCCGTCTATTACATTCCGCCAGAGGACATCGCGGTTGGCGCGCTGGAAGCATCATCGAACTCGAGCTTCTGCGAGTGGAAAGGCGGTGCCGGGTATTACACGGTGCGCGTCGGGGACGCGGTGGCTCGGGATGCGGCCTGGTACTACCCGAATCCCACGGCGGGGTTCAGGCCGATCCAGAATTTCGTGGCCTTCTACGCGGGTCGGATGCAGGTTCTGGATACCGACGGTTGCTTCGTGGACGGTGAGCGCGTCGCGCCGCAACCGGGCGGGTTTTACGGCGGCTGGATCACCAAAAATATCGTCGGGCCGTTCAAGGGCGTGCCGAACAGTTCCGGCTGGTGAACATTTCAGTTCTCGAGCGCGGGTACCGAGAACGTCGTCGTGCGAGATGTATCTGCGCCCGAGTCGCGGCGAAAGATTCTTCTTGCCTTCTCGGGATGACAACGGGTTGAGGCTCGAGCACGCGAGGTCGGATTTCTCGTTCTGCTCAGGATTGTTCGAGCCACCGCTAAGGGCGTCTCATATTCGCCTTCGGGCAGTCACGATTTCTCGAGCTTCAGTCTGAAAACTGGAATGCTCGAGAATCGCGATTGTTCGCGCATGACTTCCGATCCGACGAGGGATTAACCACGCCGCCCTGACCGGGGTGTTTTAGACTCGTTTGAATGCGTCGTTCAGCGGGTTGTCGCGCTCGGCTCGGGTAATTCTCGAGGTGGCAACACAACTGGAATTGATTATGTTATAAACATAATCATGGAATCAGAGTTCGCAAATACACCAGAGCGAGGTTTACCCATGCGCACGACCAGCTTCACCCTGGAAGCCAAACAGATCGGACGCCGCGCCGCGCTCGTCCCGTCCTGGACGCTCCAAATCGAGTACGACCAGCAACTCAACCTGCGAGACCTGATCACCCGCGTGGTGCTGGAAGAAGTCCAGGCCTTCCACAACCGCCAGCGCGACGCCCGACTGGTGCGCGTCCTGACCGAAGGGCAAATCCAGGACGGAATCGAAGCGGGCAAGATCGACTCCCTGGGGCGCGAGTCCCAGCAGGACATCAACCCAGCCGAAGCCATCCAGACGGCGCTGTTGGCCTTCGAGGACGGGTTGTATTACGTCTTCATCGGCAACGAACAGATCACCAGCCTGGATGCACCGATCCTGTTCCGACCGCAGATGGATGTGCTGTTCCTGCGATTGGTGGCCCTGGCGGGCGGCTGAGCCAGAATCACGAAAACACCGTCTGGGACGCGAGATTGAATATGTGTGCTGGACGGTGTCTCTAGAAAATAGTGCCTCGAGACAGGAGACGCGCCATGCTCAGCAAAGAACAGGCCGAGAAAGCCCTGAAAGCCACCATCCTCGAGGATGGCCCAGAGCGGCTGGTGGCTCGAGTCGTGAAGCTCAAGGAGCCCGTCAGGGCGCGGGCTTTGATGTTGATGGGGCGCGATGCGACGGGAAAGAACGTCTCCGTGGACTGGCAGAAGATCAACCAGGCGCGCACCGACCTGGCTGAGCTTCCGGCGGATCAACAAGCCGCGCTGATCGACGCGTGGTTTCCACGCTTCGCACCGTTGGTCAGGGCCGCCGTGCGACAGTCCAGACCGTACCTGAACGCGTACCAATCCAGACCGTTCCGACTGAAAGAAAAGGCTTCCGACGCGCCGCTGGACGAGACCGCTCTGGCATGGCTCGAGAACCTGCGGCGCATCACCGAGAACCGCGATCAACCCCTGCGCTGGTACGCCGAACACGCCGCCTACCTGGGTTGGGGTTCCGACGCGCTCGCCCCGTTGTTCGCCGCCGCGATCGATTCGGGCGACGCGGAAATCCTCCAGATTCTGATCGCGTCCGGCAAGAACGAACACGCCATCGGCATGATGGGCGATCACGTCACCAAGAGCCTGCTGATGGCGTCCAGACCCGAAGGCTGGGCGTTCATCGAAAAACTCCTTCTGGCCGCCCAACGCCAAGAAGGGCTGCGCCAGAGCATCTTCCAGGCGATGTTCGAGGCGCACCCGACGGCCTTCAAACGAATGCTCAAGCTGATCCTGGAACACGACCTGATCCGCTTCAGTTCCAGCGTGCAAGCGCTGCAAATGATGATGGGCTGGGAAGGGTTCGAGGCCACGCCCAAGCAACTGCGCGATGGGCTCGAGAAGCTGACGGGCTGGCTCGAGCAGATCCCCACCTGCGAGCAGCACGCCGCGAACCCGAAGGCGGAACCCGATCCGCTCACGCTCTTCCAGTGGCTGTGGTGCATCGCCACCGAGGACGCGGAGCGATCCGCAAACCTGGCGTCGGGCTGGCTCGGGCACGGCAACGCGAAGCTTCGTTTCACCGCGACCGCGTTCCTGGTGCTGCTGTCGAACCCACCACTGACCGCCGCGCACCTGACCACCGCGCTCGAGGACAGCGACCTGAGCGTGGCCGCGCGCGCGTTCTCGAGCAACGCCTGGAACAACGACGACCAGGTCTTTGAGATTTTCGAGCGCCTGCTGGCACGCGTCCCCAAGGAAATCAGTTTGCCATCCGGCATCTCGTGGCTGGCCAACGTGACGCTCTCGCCGCAGAACATCACGCAGGCCATGATGCAAGCCATCAATGAACGCGATCCGAAACGGATGCTGCCGTACTGGAAGGAACTCAGCACCTGGACGCGCTCGAGCCTGCTGGACAGGATCGCGGAGCGCACACCGTGGGACGCGCAAACCCGAGCCGCGATCCTGCAAAGCATCGGTGACGCCGGAGAATACGTCCGTCGAAGCGCCTTCAACGCCCTCGAGAAGCACAAAACAGTCCTCGAACCACCAGAAGTCACCGCGCTCGAGGAACTGCTCTCGCGCAAACGCACCGACATGCGGCAGGGCGCGATCAAACTGCTCCTTCGCCAACCCGAAACGGTCGTGCAGGAAAGCGCAGAACGGTTGAGCAACGCAAAATCCGCCGACCAGCGCGCGGCGGGCGATGAACTGCTGAAGGCGCTCGAGGCCAAAGACGGTCAGACGAACACGCCGACCTTGCGCGACGGTCTGGGCCTGTTCGACCCGGAAAAATTGACGAAACCCAGAGCGCCAAAAACGCAGAAGGTGCAACTCGTCACGCCCGCCGCGCTCGAGTGCCTGAAGTCGCTGGACGCACTGATCGACAGCCACGCGCAGACGCCCGTGAAGTTCAAGAACTGGGCGGACGAGGAACAGGAGGCGCCCCTGTCCAACGCCCGATTCAACGCGCCCGATTTGAGCAAAGCCCTCGACGAAGCCACGCAACCCCTGCCGTTGCGCGAGGTCTGGGAAGACTGGTACGCCAACCGCCCCAAGAATCAGCGCGATGCGGACGGTTTCGAACTGCTGCGCGCCGCGAGCCTCGTGCCGGTGCTGGGGCCGCAGCGTTACGCGTGGCAAACGGAATATCGTCCAAAGATCGTCCAGAACGTACTCGATGAATTGAGTGGCGCGAAGACGAACCTGCTGGAAAAGCTGATCGGCAAGAGCAAGCGCATCGAGTTCAAACAAACGCCTTACCTTCGGGTCGTGCTGGCCTGGCTGAACGCCCTGCACGCGCCGGATGGCGCGCAGGATGGCGCGCAGGATTTCGCGCTGGACGCGGCGGAGCAATCGCTGGCCAGAATCCTGCCCACTTTGGAGGTGCTGCACAAAGAACTCGGGCCAGCGCCCACAACGAATGCCGATGGTGACGATCTCGAGCTGGACGACATCGATCTCGAGGAAACGCCCGACGCGAGAGACCCGCGCGCGAACGACCGAATTTTTTTGAGCCGCTGGTCTTCGGACGAACGGCTGTCATCGTGGCTGGGAAGCGCGCACACCCGAATCGGCAACGCATCAGAAAAGCAGGCGGCGCGCTTGTGGAATCTCAAGCACGCCGCGCACAACACGCCGGGGCGTTCGGTACGCGAGTTCTCGCCGCTCGAGCTGACCTTGCGCACCTGGAGCGCGGGTGAAATTGCCGACGCAGACGTGCTCGATCAGTTGATCGGGGCGCGCAATCTCGATCCAAAATCCGTCAACGACGGACATTTCGGCGAGTTGAACGCGCTCACGACCCGCAAACCGGACGCGCTCCTCGAGAAATTCCCGCAATTAAAACCGCTGGTAAACCGCGTCCGAAGCCGCATCATCGAGACCGAACGCACGCGCGGCGACCTGCCGACGGCGGCATCCAAACCCGCCCTGTCGGTGCGCTACACGGAGGGCACGGAAACGCTGGTGTCGCTCCTGACGGGCTTGGGCAAGACGGACTTCGTGCGTGGGTACATTTCGAGCTGGGGCGTGACGGGTCGCGGCGACACGATCAGCCACCTGATCCGCGTGACCTTCCCCGCACCGGACGACACGCCCGAAGATTTCGCGAAGCGCGTCCACGAAGCCCGCATCACCGATCAACGCCTGGTGGAACTGGGCTTGTACGCGCCGCAATGGTCGCGCTTCGTGGAGCACGCGTTGGGCTGGGAGGGTCTGGCGCAGGCCATGTGGTGGTTGCACGCGCACACCAAGGATCGCGGCTGGCACGTTCAGGGCGAGGTGCTGGAAAGCTGGCAGGCGGAAATCAGCGAGCAGACGCCGCTTTCCGCGCAGGACTTGCTGGACGGCGCGGTGGACGTGGCCTGGTTCAGACGCGTCCACCAGAAACTCGGCGCACAGCGCTGGGCGAAGGTCTACGATGCCGCGAAGTTCGCGTCCGGCGGCACGGGGCACACGCGCGCCAAACAGTTCGCGGACGCGATGCTAGGGGTTTTAGAGCAATCGGAGGTGATCGAACGCATCCGCGCCAAACGCCACCAGGACAGCGTTCGGGCGCTCGGGTTAATCCCGTTGCTGGATTCTTCCGATCAGCTCGAGATCGAGGCTGCCGTGCTGCGGCGCTTCGAGGTGATTCAGGAATTCCTGCGCGGCTCCAAAGCGTTCGGCTCACAACGCAAGGAGAGCGAATCCCTGGCGGCGCGCATCGGGATGGTCAACCTGGCCAACACGGCGGGTTATCCCGATCCGTTGCGGTTGACCTGGGCGATGGAACTCAAAGCCGTCGCGGACCTCTCCAGTGGCCCGGTCGCGCTGAATAAAGATGGTACGCGGTTCGCGCTTTCAATCACGTCGGAGGGCAAACCAGAATTCAGCGTGGAAAAAAATGGGAAGCCCCTCAAGACCGTTCCCGCCGCGCTCAAGAAGGACGAGGACGTGCTGGCCTTGCAGGAGCGCCGCCGGGAACTCGAGCGGCAGGCGTCCAGGATGCGGGTTTCGCTGGAACGCGCGATGGTTCACGGCGATGCGTTCACCGCCAAGGAATTGCGTTCGTTGTGGGCGCACCCGTTGTTGCGCGCGATGTTCGAGAAAATCGTGTTCGTCGCGGATTCCGGCAGGTTGGGCTACCTCACCAAAGGCGGACAAGCCCTGCGCGATTGCGCGAAGCTCGAGACGAAGCTGAGCCTCAAAGACGAGTTGCGGATCGCACACCCGCACGATCTCTTGGGAGCAAAAAACTGGAGCGCCTGGCAGCAGGAGTGCTTCGACGCGAACCGCGTGCAGCCCTTCAAGCAGGTCTTCCGCGAGTTATACGTGCTGACCGCCGCCGAACGCGCCGACAAGGTCTTCTCGAGCCGTTACGCGGGTCATCAGGTCAACCCGAAGCAAGCCATGGCGCTCCTGGGGCAGCGCGGTTGGGTCTCGAGGATGGAGGACGGTTTATCCCGCACCTTCCACACGGAGGGCGTGACCGCCTGGCTCGAGAGCAACCAGGGCTGGACGACCCCCGCAGAGGTCGAAGCGCCGACGCTGGAAAACCTGTACTTCACCAGAAAAGGCGATTGGAAGCGCCTGGAACTGACGGCAATCCCGCCACGATTGCTCTCTGAAGTCATGCGCGACGTGGACTTGATCGTCAGCGTCGCCCACGTCGGCGGCGTCGACCCGGAAGCCAGCGCCAGCACCGTCGAGATGCGCGCCGCGATGGTGCGCGAAACGAGCGCCCTCTTGAAGCTCGAGAACGTCAGCATCAAGGATTCGCACGCGCTGGTGCAAGGAAAACTCAACCGCTACACCGTCCACCTGGGCAGCGGCACGGTGCATCAGCAACCGGGCGGTTATGTGTGCATCGTGGCCGTGCCCTCGCAGCAACGCGGTCGCGTGTTCCTGCCGTTCGCCGACAACGATCCGCGCACCGCCGAGGTCGTCTCGAAAGTCCTGCTCTTGGCGCGCGACGAACAGATTCAGGACCCGAGCATCCTGCGTCAGATCGTGGCGTAACGCCGATCAATACACGAGAACACCGTCCAGCACACATTTTAAGATTCACGTGCTGGACGGTGTTCCCCAGGCGGAAGAGCTCGAGCATTTCAAACTCGAGCGCACTGGATGGTCGCGCAATCGGTTTTCACTTCTCGACGAGTTCGATCCTGTGCCCGTCCGGGTCGAACACGAAACCGATGCGCCCAGCGCCCGGCTGCAACCGATACGGCTCGCGCTCGAGACGCCCTCCCGCCTCCAGCAACGCCTTCAGCGCGTCATCGAAGGCCGACGTGTGAAACGCCAGATGCTCCGTCCAATCCAGTCCCGGCGGCGTGACCGCACCCTCCTGACGCTGGATCAGTTGCAGCACCGCGCTCGAACCCGGCAGCGCGAGTTGTGCGCGCTCGAGGTGCTGCACATCGTCCTTGACGTGTTTTTCTAGGGTACAACCGATAGAAAGGTAAAACCTGATCGCCCGATCAATGTCCGGCGTGCTGCGCGAAACGTGATGGTAACGAAACATGACCAGAGTTTACTCCAGTTTCTCGCGTCCTGGACGGTCTCTTTGGTATCATGCCCGATGCTACAGATCGTGCTCTACCAACCCGAAATTCCGCAGAACACCGGCACCATCGCCCGCACCTGCGCCGTGCTGGGCGCGAAGTTGCACCTGATCCGCCCATACGGATTTATCCTCAGCGCGAAGTCGTTGCAGCGCAGCGCGATGGATTACTTCGAGCACGTCGAACTCAATCAGCACGTCTCGTGGGCCGCATTTGAAGCCAGCCTGCCCGCCGATGCTCGAGTCTTCACCACGTCCTCTCAGGGCTCGAGCGTGTACACGAATACCGCATTTCAACGCAACGATTACCTGGTGTTCGGGCGCGAATCGGATGGTTTACCACCCACCATTCTCGAGCGCTACCCGAGCCTGCAAATTCCCATGCCGGGTCGGGGACGCAGTCTCAACCTGGCCGTCAGCGTCGGCATCGTCGCTTTCGAAGCTGCACGCCAGCTCACACGGGATTGGTCAATCTAAAGAAGACTTGAGACCATCTGACCCTTCGGTATCCAACACGAGAGGCCCGCTGCCGACTCGAGGCGACCTCCAAATTCGCAAAGTGACAACGCGCGATATCGTAGATACCTTCGAGAATCACGGTAGCTCCACACCGAGGAACCACGAGCACCGGGGAACCACAACAAAAGAACGACCCTTTCAGGTCGCTCCTCTCGTTAGAACTTTCGAGTTGAGTGCGAGCTGTCCCTTTGCAGGGACTGACTTCACGCTGACCCCAAT
>CAXTKV010000125.1:4211-15556 GCA_964244895.1 uncultured Deinococcales bacterium | reverse complement strand
TGACGACGGCGGACATCGTGGGCAGCAACGGCGTGATTCACGTGATTGACACCGTCCTGATGCCCAAGTAAACCATTCGATATCGCGTTCGCTCGTGCCGGGTTCACCAGAACCCGGCAGCTTTTTTTGGAGGCTCGAGTCGCCAGGCTCGAGATTCCCGGCGAGAATACCGACATGGCTCACCTTCCCCTGCCTCGCGTCCGCACCACCGAAGCCAGCCTCGAGATCAACGCGAGGCCAGAACGCGTCTGGGCCGTGCTGATTGACCTACCGAACGCACCGCGCTGGCATCCGACCTGGCGCGCCGTCAGCATCCAGGAAAGCGCACGGCGCGGCACGGCCTTTGGCTTGTCCGCACCGTTACCGGGAAACGCCTGGGTGACGCGTTTTGAACCGCCCAGCGCGCTGGAAATCCTGTACTTTCCGCACCTGACCGGCTCGCGTCTGGAATCCCGTTTCGACCTGGTTTCGATTGGGCCGGATCGGACGCGGGTGACGCTGGCCTCGAGTTCGTCGGGATTGATGGCGGCCTTCGTTTCTGGGCGCGCGCTGGGACACGCCGAGCGCGTCCTGGTCGGACTCGAGAGAGCGGTCGTGGATCGGGCGTAAAGCCGAATGCTCGAGACGGCTCCGTTGGATTCTCGAGGAACACAACACCGTCCCGGACGCATTTGTTTGATGCTCAGAATTCGCGTGCTGGACGGTGTTCTCGAGAGAACATTCCGAGACGATCAGCAATCCAGAGGACGTATCGGCCAGAGGGCGAGTACGAGTTTCGCCTTTACAGGACACGGTTCTTGTAGGGGCAACCCTTGTGGTTGCCCTCGCATCCAGATACCTCGGGCACTCGCGCACGCGAAAAAGCCCGAGGGTTTCCCCTCAGGCTTCAACGTCGCGGGGCGTTCAGCGCGGCGCGCCGACGCCAGCGGCCAGCGTCAATGGTTTCTCGAGCTTGACCCAGATCATCTCGTCGCGATCCTTGACATCGGCACCGCGACCGCCCGTGGCCGGGTAATTGTTGTCGTTGGCGACCAGGATCGTGTTGGCGTCCAGCACCAGCACGTCCTCGATGGTCACGTAAGGCATCTTGTAGACGCCGCCCACGCTGACATCGGAGAGCTTGTTCGGGTCGGGGATATTCAACAGATCCACGACCTCTTCTTTCACGAAGTTGCCGTCGGCGTCCTTCTTGGAGAGATCGATCTTGAAGACCTTCTTGAACTTCGCGTCCGCACCCTGCGCCTGATCGCGCTCGAGCACCAGGTATTCGTTGTCGTTCACGACCGTCATGTCGCCGATGGAATAGCTCGGATCGGCCATCTTGTAGCGACCCAACACGCCGACGAACTTCTTGGTGGCCAGATCGAACTCGTGGACGCGCAAGGTGCCCGCGGTATCGCCCGTGACGCTGCCCTCGAGCATCGCGTAGAGCTTCGTCTTGGCGGGGTTGGCGGCCATGCCCTCGTAGCCCCTGGAACCGCCCAGGTTGGCCGTGGACATCTGACCGGGGTTCGGGCTGGACGCCAGCACGCTCGGGTTGTTGGGTGAACGCACCAGGTCCTTGGTCGGGTCCTTGCCCGCGCCGAAATCCGGCGTGGCGTAGGGGGCTTCCAGGAGCTTGCCGGTGTTATCGAAATGCAGCAGGTACGGCCCGAATTCCTCGCCGATCCAGATCGTGCCGTCCGTGGCCAGCACGAAGGATTCGATGTCGAAATCCGCGCCGGTCAGTAAACGCTCCGGGCTGGCCTCGTTGACGATCAAAAAGGGAACTTTCTTGTCCGGGTCGCGCAACTGAATGAAATTCCCAACCGCCATCGAGCCCGCGCCGCCCTTGGCGGTTTTCGGGGTCGGCGTGATGGCGTAGATGCGCAACAGGGCATCGGGGCTGTTGTACTTCGAGCCGAAACCGTTGTCCGGCATCATCCAGTACGAACCCGCCGTCGGGCCGAACTGAATGGCGCTGAAGCCCTGCACGGGCTGGCTGGGAAATGGGGCCGTCTCGAGTTTGCTGCCGTTGGGCGTGCGGTACTGACCCGAAGCCGGGCCGGGCGCAAACGTGTCGGCGGGCATGGCGGCGAATCCCACGAGTTCCGTCTTGGGTGCGGATTGGGCCAGGGCAAAACTCAACACGACCCCGGCGAGTGTCAGCGTGACGCTCGAGCGCATACGACCTCCTGTGTGCGGTGATGCTGTGTCACTCACCGCAAACTCGAATCCATCGGATCGAGCGCCGCCAGTCTCGCCAGCCCGTGTCAGGATCGTGCAAGCCCGAGGTTGAAGTTCAGAGACCACCGTCCCGGACGCATGATTTTATTTGCGTGCTGGACGGTGGTTTTGAGCCAATGGGCATCTCGAGAATCCGTGGTGCGCGGTCTCTCGTGCGACGGCAAAAGATTCTTCGTCCTGCCGCCTCGGAGTGACGGGGCATAGGGGCTCGAGAAACCTTCGGTGTCGCGACAGGTTCCCGAGTGTCGCGCCAGGCACGAACCGACAGCGCCGCAAAAGCGTAGGCTCGAGGTCTATGGAATACAGACGATTGGGCAACAGCGGATTGAAAATTTCAGCCATCAGCCTGGGCGGTTGGACGACCTTCGGCGGCAGCATCCAGGACGGCCAGCAGGCGCGGCGCATCATCGAGATCGCGCTGGAAGGCGGCGTGAATTTCTTCGATCAGGCCGACGCTTACGCCAGAGGCGAGAGCGAACGCGTCATGGGCGAAGTCCTGAAAGACCAACCGCGCGAGAAACTCGTGATTTCCAGCAAACTCTACTGGCCGATGTCGGACGACCCGAACGATCGCGGTCTGGGCCGCAAGCACGTCCGGCACAGCATCGAAGGCAGCCTGAAACGCCTGGGCACGGACTACCTGGACATTTACTTCTGCCACCGCCACGATGCGGACACGACCACCGAAGAGGTCGTGCATTCGATGAGCAACCTGATCGAACGCGGATTGATCCTGTACTGGGGCACGTCCGAATGGTCGGGCGCGCAGATCATGGAAGCCGTACAATTTGCTCGAGCCAACGGCCTGCACGCGCCCGTGACCGAACAACCGCAGTACAGCTTGGCCTACCGCGACCGCGTGGAAAAAGAAATTTTGCCCGTCACGGAAAAAAATGGCGTCGGACTGGTCGTCTGGAGCCCGTTGGGGATGGGCGTGCTGACCGGCAAGTTCGATACCGGCGACGTGCCCGGCTCGAGGTTGACCGACACGCAGATCGGGCGCGACCTGTACACGCCAGAAACCATCGAGAAGGTGCGCCAGCTCAAACCCATCGCGGACGAGCTGGGCGTGACGCGCGGCACGCTGGCGCTCGCCTGGGCGCTCCGAAGCAAAGCGGTTTCCAGCGCCATCGTCGGCGCGACGCGCCCCGAGCAGATGACGCAGAATCTCGAGGCGGCAGATTTCAGGTTGTCACCCGAAGCGCTGGCGCAAGTCGAGGCGGTCTTCGCACCCGCGAAGTAAACGCGAGCCCGAGATTCGTTTCGACGGCGAGTCTCGAGCACCACCAAAAACACCATTCAGCACACATATCTAAAACGATGTGCTGGACGGTGTTGAGCCTCAATCTCTCGCGAACGCACTGTGTCTCGAGAATCTCGAGTCGCCTTCTTGTAAAAATGAGTTTCGAGAACGGGTTCGCGCGAGGGCAACCATGAAGGCTGCCCTACAGAACGTGGTTTTGGTGGGGCTCATCCCACCTTTCACTCGAAGGTTTACCGCGCTTGCCTCGGGCTGCGTACCGCTCACGCGCTCGGCGTCTGGACGCTAGGCCGGGAACCCGAAAGGCGCGCGAACACGTCCGGTTCGGCCATCACGATCAACTCGTCGCGGGCTTCCAGAACCGTGTTGCCGCGCGGCACGCGGACGTGACCATCGCGCAAAATAGCGACCAGGAGCGCATTCTGGGGCCATTCCAGGTCTCGCACGGCCTGGTTGATCCAGACCTCGGGCACGGTCATGCGGTAGAGGCGCTCGGCGTCGTCCTCTGAAATCGACAGCGATGAACTCGAAAGCAAGTCCATCAGTCCGGCGCGCGCCGTGGAGGCGGGCACGGGCGTCGCGTTGGACGGTGAGGCCATCCGCACCGCGCTCGAGAGGTATTCGGCGATGTGAACCGGGCTCGAGGAGCGCGATTCGGCCTGGTGCTTCAGCAACGATTCCCGGCCCGTCAGCGCGTACCCGGCGGCGGTCGTCAACAAGAGCGGCACCAGCAGGCTGTAACCGCTCCATTCGGTGATCAGCAGCGTCGCCCCCAGGGGCGCGTTCATCGTGCCCGCCAGGAAGGCCGCCATGCCGGTCAGCGTGAAGGCCGCAGGCTCGAGCGAGAGCCCCGGAAAGACCGCGGACAGCGCAAAGGCGTACAGGTTGCCGATCAGCCCGCCCAGCACCAGGCTCGGCACGATCAGGCCGCCCGTGCCCCCGGCGCTGCCCGCCAAGAGCGTGGCCAGCGCGCGCCAGATCAGCAGGGCGCTCAGGCTGTCGATCGGCAAAAACCCGGACAACGAAAGCTGAACCCAGCCCAGCCCGTCGCCCAGCACGCCCGGATTGATCATTCCGACCAGCCCGATCACGACGCCGACCAGCGCCAACCGCGCCCAGTCGGGAATCCTGACCAGATTCCAGGCCGCGACCAGCCCCCGGAAGGCCGCCACGAAACCCGCCGCCGCCAGCGCCTCGAGCAGACCCAGCACGAAAAACGCGGGCAGCAACGACGGTGGTTGAACACCCGGATCGGGCAGGGAAAAGAGCGGCGCGAAACCACGGAACACGCCGTAAATGGCGTACGCGACCACGCTGGCGATCACGGCGGGCGTCAATCCTTCGATCTCGAACTCGAAGCGGCGGTACAGCAATTCGATGGCCAGTACCGCGCCCGCCAGCGGTGCGCGCAGCACCAATCCCAGGCCCGCCGCCAGACCCGCCAGGAACACCAGCCGCCTGTCCTCGTCGGGCATCCGGCCCCAGGAGGCGAACAGGGAACCCACGCCGCTCGAGAGCGCCACGAAGGGCCCCTCGCGCCCCAACGGTGCGCCGACACCCAGCGAGACCAGCCCCGCGATCGCGCGCAGCAGGGCTCCCCACGCGCCGGAACGCGCCCGGTTGTTGTGGTAAACCTCGAGCGCGATGTCCACGCCATCACCGCTGATCTGCAACGGCGTGCCGCGCCTTTGCGTCCAGGCGCGTTCCAGCAAGACCGGAAACACCAGCCCGAACGCCAGCAACACGGGCAAGACCCAGGCGCGATCCCCCGCGAAGGCTTGCAGCACGCCACCTTCGGAGTTCAGGCCCGGCGGGTGAAAACCCGAGAGCGCAGACAAGAGCGCGTTCTGCGCAATCTCGAGGGCGAACGCGAAGACCGTACCGAACACCCCGACCAGCCCACCCACGCCCAGGCCGTACAGCACGACCCGTCCGGTCTCGAGCCGGTTGCCGAGAACGCGGAGGGCGCGGCGCGGGCGTTGCACGCGTTCAGCGTACCAGAGCCTTAGAAAAGCTCACGTGGTTCGCACTGGAGGCGACGAGATTGGGGCTGTCTTTTCCGGAAGGCCACAACAATTCAGGTCAGGCCGATGTCCCGACGGAATTGCATCCCATCGAAGCGCACGCCCGAAATCCCGCCGTAGGCCAGGGCTCGAGCCGCAGCGAAGTCTTCGCCCCAGGCACTCACGCAGAGCACGCGCCCGCCGTTGGTCACCAGTTGCCCATCCTGAAGGCTTGTTCCGGCCTGAAACACCGTCCTGGACGGTGTTTCTATGTTTGCGTCCAGCACGATCCGCACGCCCTTTTGGCTGGTTGCCGGATACCCGCGCGAGGCGACCACGACCGTCACGCACGCGCCGGGACGCCAACGAATCTGCGGCGCGATATCCGCCAGCCGACCGAGCGCGCACGCCTCGAGAATCTGGGGCAGGTCGGATTCGAGCAGCGGCAAAATGGCCTGGGTTTCCGGGTCGCCGAAACGCGCGTTGAACTCGAGCACGCGCAAACCCTTCGGCGTCAGCATGATGCCCGCGTACAGAACGCCCCGGTACGGCGTGCCGCGCGATTTCATGGCCCGCACAATTGGCATCAGGACGGTGCGCTGGACGGTTTGCTGAAAATCCGGTTCCAGATCCAGCACCGGACAGAACGCGCCCATGCCGCCCGTGTTCGGGCCTTTGTCGCCATCGAAGATGCGCTTGTGGTCGCGCGCCGGGGGCATCAGCGCGACCGTCTGGCCGTCGCAGAAGGCCAGCACGGACACTTCCGGCCCTGAAAGGCGTTCTTCTACGAGCACCGTCTGTCCCGCGCCGCCGAACGCTCCGGAGAACATCTCCTCTACCGCGATCCTGGCCTCGACGATCGTGTCGCAGACGATCACGCCCTTGCCCGCCGCCAGACCGTCCGCCTTGACGACCAACCCGCGCGTCACGTCGAAGCTCGGGCGCTCGAGCCACGAGAGCGCATCCTCGAGACGCGTCACGACCTCGAAATCGGCGGTCGGCACGCCGGATTCGCGCATCAGGGTCTTGCTGAAGACCTTGCTGCCCTCGATCCGCGCCGCCTCGCGCGTCGGGCCGAAGATCGGGATACCGGAACCCCGGAACGCGTCCACGATGCCCACCGCGAGCGGCGCTTCCGGCCCGACCACGACCAGTTTCACGTCGCGCTCCCTGGCCGCCGCCAGCAACGCCGGGAAGTCGAGTTCGGAGATCGGCAGGTTCTCGCTTCCGGGCGCGTAAATCGAGTGCGGGTCGCCTTCGTGGCCGTCCCAGGCCGTGCCGCCGTTGCCGGACGAGACGAAGATCGAATCCACCCGCGTACTCTGCGCGATCTTCCAGGCGAGGGCGTGTTCTCGCCCGCCGGAACCGACGATCAGGACGTTCACGAATTGACCGTCGACCTCGAGGACACCGTCCTGCACGCGTTCTCAAGTGTGCGTGCGGGACGGTGTTTTCGGGTCATCCGAGCGCCAATCCGCGAGCGTCCAGGATACTCGAGCGACCTCGCGGATTGCGAGAGCCTCGCGTTCTCGAGCATCACTTCAGCACCCGGTCGAAGGTCAATTTGTCGCGGTCGTCGAACAACCAGTCTGGAATCTGGATCGGGTACTGACCCGAAAAACAGGCCGCGCAATAGCCGCGCTCCGTTACGTCTGCGCGAATCGCGGCGATCATGCCGTCCAGGCTCAGGTACGCCAGCGAATCCGCGCCGGTGTGCGCCCGAATCTCTTCGAGGGTGTGATCGAAAGCGATCAGTTCCTTGTGGGTCGCCATGTCCACGCCCATGAAGCACGGGTGGCGCACGGGCGGGCTGGAGACGCGCAAATGCACCTCGGATGCGCCGCCGTCGCGCATCAGTTGCACCAACGGCGCGGCGGTGTTGCCGCGCACGATCGAATCGTCCACCAGCACCACGCGTTTGCCCTGGATGTTCTCGCGCAGGGGGTTGAATTTCAGCTTGATGCCGACGCGCCGCAGGTCGTCGTCGGGCTGAATGAAGGTGCGCCCGATGTAGCGGTTCTTGATCAGGCCCTCGCCGTAGGGAATGCCGCTCTCGAGGGCGTACCCGAGGGCTGCGGGCGTGCTGGAATCCGGCACGGGCACGACGATATCCGCGTCCACGAAAGATTCCCGCGCGAGTTGCCGACCCAGGCGCTGGCGCACGGCATGCACGACCTGCTCGTCGATCACGGAATCCGGGCGCGCGAAGTACACGAACTCGAAGCTGCACAGGGCTTTGGGCGCGGCGGGTGCGCCCTGGACGGTGTGGAGTCCGCTCGCGTCCAGCCGGATAATCTCGCCGGGTTGAATCTCGCGGACGTAGCGCGCGCCGATGGTCTGCAAGGCGCACGATTCGGACGCGACCACGAACTGCCCCGAATTCTCGAGTTCACCCAGACACAACGGGCGCAGGCCGTGCGGGTCGCGCACGGCGTACATGGCGTCGCGGGTCAGGATCACCAGCGTGTACGCGCCCTCGGCGACGCGCATCAGGGCGCGGATGCGTTCGACCCAGATGTCCCCGTCGAACCACGCGCCCGCCGCCGGAGCCTCCGCGCCCAGGCTGGCCCAGACTTCCGCCGGGGACGCCAGAATCTGCGTCAGGACTTCGGTGTCGGACGAACTGGACAAGCCCACGCCGCGCTCCAGGAGCTTCTGGCGGAGCGTGCGTGCGTTCGTGATGTTGCCGTTGTGCGCCACGCCCAGCGGCCCGTAAATCGTCTCGATCAGGTATGGCTGGACGTTCCTGGGCACGCTCGAGCCGGTGGTCGAATAGCGGTTGTGCCCGATGGCGAGGTGGCCCTTGAGGGGTCGCAAGTTGTCCTCGTTGAAGACCTGCGAGACCAAGCCCATGGCCTTGTGCGTGTAGGCGCTCCGACCATCGCTGGTGGCGATGCCCGCGCCCTCCTGACCCCGGTGCTGCAGGGCGTACAGCGCGAAAAAAGACAACCTGGCCACGTCGCGGCCCGGCGCGTAAATCCCGAAGACGCCGCATTCTTCGCGCGGGCGATCATCGAGAACAGCGTCTGGGAAGGTGTTTTTTGAGTCCTTAGAAACAGTGTCCAGGACGGTATTCTCGAGCGACTGACGTTCAAGCATCACTGCACCAACCTTTTCGCGTACTTCTCGAGGTGGCCTCGAATGCGCTCGGGCACGGGTTGCGTTCCGGGAACGAAGGTCTGAGAGGTCAATTGTTCAAAAGCCGCGATGTACCGATCCGCCACCTGCGCGATGAACCCGGCGGGCATGGCGGGCGGATCGCCGTCGCCACGGTAGCCGCGCGCGTTGAACCACTCGCGCAGGAACTCCTTGTCGAAACTTTTCGGATCGCCCGCCTCAACGCTCTCGAGCGTCCAGTAGCGGCTGGAATCCGGCGTGTGGATCTCGTCGATGAGCGCCAGTTGTCCGTTTATCAACCCGAATTCGTATTTCGTGTCCACCAACACCAGCCCCGCGCCGCGCGCGATCTCCTGACCGCGCCTGAAGAGTTCCTGCGCCACCCGCTCGACCTCGAGCCACAGTTGGGGTTCGACCAGGCCGCGCTCCAGGATTTCTTTGGGCGTGATGCGTTCGTCGTGCGCGCCCGCCTCGGCCTTGGTGGTCGGCGTGATGATCGGCGCGGGCAGCGCATCGTTTTTCTTCAGGCCGTCCGGCAGGCGCACGCCGTACGGCTCGCGCTCGCCAGCATCGTAGAGCGTCCACAAGGAGGTGCTGGTCACGCCCGTGATGAAGCCGCGCACGACCACCTCGATCGGCAGGGGTTGCGCGGCGCGCCCGATCGTGACGTTCTCGTCAGGCACGGCCAGAACGTGATTTTGCACCACGTCCTGGGTTCGCTCGAACCACCACGCCGAGAGCTGATTCAAGACCTGGCCCTTGAACGGAATCGCGCCCAGCACGCGATCGAACGCGCTGACCCGATCCGTCGTGATCAGCGCGTAATTTCCGTTCAGGTCGTAGATATCGCGCACCTTGCCCTGACGCTTGACGCCGAAGGTTTCCGGTGGCAGATCCACCGACCAGAACGCATCCGGCACGGCGCGTTCCAGGGTTTCCAGCGGGATGCTCGAGGTCAGCGGCACTGAATTCCCCCGGCACGATCCATGTCTGTAGGGGCGGGTCTGCGACTCGCTCCCGCCTCACCGCGATCATTCCGATTCAATCCCCAGAGAACACCGTCCAGCACGTAGTTCCCGGGAATGCGTGCTGGACGGTGTTCTCGCTTCATCGGCATAACTTGATCCCGTTCCTGAACAATTCCAGCCCCAGTCCGCCGCCCTGGCCGCGACGCCAGCGCGGGTGCTGCCAGTCGAAGATGTGGTTCTCCGGGTGCGGCATCAAGCCCAGTACGTTCCCGTCCAGGTTCGTCAACCCCGCAATGCCGAACGGCGATCCATTCGGGTTCTCCGGATAAAGGGCATCGCCGCCGTCGGCTTTGACGTAGCGCAGCGCGACCAGGCGGTGGCCTTCGATGTCGCGCAGGGTGTTCTCGTCGGCCATCAATCGGCCCTCGCCGTGCGCCACGGGGCAGTAGACCACCTCGAGATCGCGCGTCCACTGGCACGGGCCGTCCGGGTCAGCCTCGAGGTGAACCCAGCGGCACTCGAAATGCCCGGACTGGTTGTATGTCAAGGTAGCGCGGCGTTTGGGCAATCCGGGCAGGATTTCGGCCTTGACGAGCGCCTGGAAGCCGTTGCAGATGCCGATCGCGGGCCGTCCCGAACCCACGAAGGCGCGCATGTCCGCGCCCAGGCGTTCGGTCAGTTCCAGCGCCCAAAGCTTGCCCGCGCCCAGGTCATCGCCGTAGCTGAAGCCGCCGGGCAAGACCAGCATGGCGTAATCGTCCATCCGGCGCTGACCGCCAAAAAGCTGGTTGACGTGAACGATTTCCGGCGCACCACCCGCCATTTCGATGGCGAGCGCCGCGTCGTGGTCGCGGTTCGAGCCGTTGGCCACCAGAATCAGAACCCGCGCCATGCGCCCTCCAGATCGTCCACATTTGAGCGCACGAGTTCGGTTTCGGCGTTCAGGATCACCAGGTCGCGACCCTCCGCGCGCCCGATTCTCGAGAACGGGATGCCTTCGAGCAGGCGCTCGAATTGCACGTGATGGACGAGTTCGACTTCGATCATGAATCGCGAGAGGGATTCAGAAAAGAGGATCGTTTCCACGTCGGTCTCGCCCGCGCCCGGCACGTCCTGAAGCTCGATGCTCGCGCCGATCCGACCCGCGATGCACATCTCCGCCACGGCCACGGCGATGCCGCCCTCGGAGCAATCGTGGCAGGCGCGCACCAGGCCGGATTGAATCGCGGCGTGAACCTTGCGCATGATCTCGAGCGGGTTCCTGGCGGGTCGCGGCACGCCGTTCGGCTCGAGGCGCGTCTCTCCGATGGCGTAGATCAGGTTGCCGTCGCGTTTGAAGTCCATCGTCACAGTTTTGCGCACGTCTGGCACGATGCCCAGCGCGCTGATCAAGAGCGTTCCGGGAATCGCGTGGCGTTGCCCGTCCGAACCGACGTATTCGTTGTTCAGGCTGTCCTTGCCGCTGATAAACGGCGTCTGGTAGGCCATCGCCGCGTCGAAGCAGCCTTCGGTGGCGCGCAGCAAGGAACCCATGCGGTCGGGCAGTTTCGGGTTGCCCCAGCAAAAATTGTCCAGTATGGAAATCTGATCCGGATCGGCTCCGACCGCCACGGCGTTCCTGACGGCCTCGTCCACGGCGGCCCAGGCCATCCTGTAGGGGTCAATTTCGGTGTACTGCGGGCAGACGCCGACGGAGAGCGCCGCGCCTCGGGTTCCTCGAGCGTTCGGCACGAGACCGTTGCGCGCGTGCGGCACGAGGTTACTGCGCGC
>CAXTKV010000125.1:0-4111 GCA_964244895.1 uncultured Deinococcales bacterium | reverse complement strand
CTCGAGCGTTCGGCACGAGACCGTTGCGCGCGTGCGGCACGAGGTTACTGCGCGCGTGCGGCACGAGGTTACTGCGCGCGTGCGGCACGACCACAGCAGCGTCCGATGGCCCGTGGTTGTCCTCGCCGACGAAGGGTTTGACGGCGGTTCCGCCCTGCACTTCAAAGTCGTAGCGGCGCACGGTGGCTTCCTGGCTGCGCGTGTTGGGCGCGGCCAGCAATCGCGCGATCGCCTCGGCGTAACCCGACGAGGCGCGCACGATCTCGAGGGTCGGCGTGATCGCGTCGGGTGATGGCTTCGGTGGCGCGGTCGCCTCGAGCTGGCGCTGCGGGCGACCTTCGTGCAAGAGCGCGTTGCTGAGTTCCCCGACGAAGACACCGTCGTACTCGAGGTGAACCGTTCCAGACGCCTCGAACGCACCGATGGAGACAGCCTCGATGTCCTGGCCGTCGCAGATGGCTTTCAGCGCGTTCCAGTTCGTGGGCGGCACGGCCAGCACCATGCGTTCCTGGGCTTCGGACAACCAGATTTCCCACGGCGCGAGCCCGGCGTATTTCAACGGCACGCGCTCGAGGTCGATCCGAGCGCCGATCAGGGACCCCATCTCGCCGACGGCGCTGGACAGGCCGCCCGCGCCGCAATCCGTGATGGCGCGGTACAAGCCAGCGTCTCGGGCTTGCATGATCGCTTCGAGGGCTTGCTTCTCATGGATCGGGTGCCCGATCTGCACGCTCGAGCCCGCGATCTCGGAGGTTGTCACGTCCATCTCGAGGCTCGAAAACGTCGCGCCGCCGATGCCGTCGCGACCGGTGCGCCCGCCGATCACCACGATCAGATCGCCCGCCTCCGGTGCGACCGGATCGATGCGTTCTCGGCGCGGCAGCACGCCCAGGCAACCGCAGAACACGAGCGGGTTGGCGGTGTAGCCCGGATGGTGCACGATCGCGCCGTTGACGGTCGGGATGCCCATCTTGTTGCCGTAATCGGCCACGCCGTCCACCACGCCGTCCATCACGCGTTGCGGGTGCAGCGCACCGGATGGCAACCCGTGAAAATCCGCGTCCAGCGGCCCGAAGCACAGCACGTCCGTGTTGGCGACCGGGCGCGCACCGACGCCGATCACGTCGCGCACCACGCCGCCGACGCCCGTGTTCGCGCCGCCGAAAGGCTCGAGGGCGCTGGGGTGGTTGTGGGTTTCAACCTTGAAGGCCAGGTCATGGGTCTCGTCGAAGGCCACGATGCCCGCGTTGTCCACGAAGGCCGAATGCACCCAGGGCTTGTTGATGGCCTCGGTCGCAGCGCGGATGTAGGTCTTGAAAAGACCGTCCACCACGCGGGTTCCGTCTTCGTCGGTGTAGCGCACCAGCGCCTTGAAACTCTTGTGAACGCAGTGCTCAGACCAGGTCTGCGCGATCATCTCGAGTTCCGCGTCGGTCGGGTCGCGGTCGATGCTGGAAAAGTGATCGCGCACGGCTCGCATTTCCTCGAGGTCGAGCGCCAAGCGGCGATCCTTGTTGAGGGCATCCAGGCCAGCGTCGTCCAGGCCGCGCAACGGAATGCTCGCCACTCGGGTTCTGGGGTCGCCAAGTTCCTGCCCGCCCAGGAACGGTGCGGGCAGGGCTTTGTTGACGCTGGCGTGCTGCACGACCGGGTTCGAAAAGATTTCTCTGGCCAGGCGTTCCAGGTCGGCGGCGTTCGGGTGGCCGTCCAGCACGTACCGCGCGCCAGTCGCCGCGTGCGCCAGATCGAAGCCCAGCAGTCGCGCGGCGCGGATCAGGCTTTCCGCCTGCGGGTCGGTCACGCCGGGGCGGTAGCTGACCTCGATGAAGGCGGATGAGGGCGTTTCGGGCTCCAGGCTGAACGATTCCGTGACCGGATCGCTGAGCAACCTGGCCGCGAGTTCTCGGGCCTGATCGGGGCTGACATCGCCACCGAGGAAGTACAGGCGCCTGGTCTCGCAGCCCTCGAGCGGCAGCCCAAGCTGTCCGGCCAGGCGCGCCCAGCGTCCGCCGGAGTTCTCGACGGCGCTGCGCACCTCGATGCGGTAAATCGGGCTCAATGTCATGGTCGCTCGAATCGGTGGTGGCTCGCGGGTGAAGGATCGTTGGGTTTCATGGGTGCATTCTCGAGCATCGATGGGGCGAGACCTTGAAAATCCTGATATTCAGTGTTCAGGACAGCGCTTTTAACTTCGATAGGACGGTCTTGACGGCTTCGACCAGCAATTCGTGTTCGGCGGCGTGGACGCGCTCGGAGAACGTCTCGAGCGTGTCACCATCCTGGAATTCGACCTCCCGCGTTCCGACCACTGGGCCAGCGTCCAGTTCGCGGATCACGAAATGCACCATGCAGCCGCTGCGCCTGATCCGCCCCTCCTGCCAGGCGGCAAAAGCGTCCTGGAGGCCGTGCGCACCGGGAAATTCGCCGGGCAGGGCCGGGTGCAGGTTGATGATTTTCTGCGGAAAGCGCTCGATCATCGCACCCGAATCGATGTGCATCCAGCCCGCCAGCACGATCAGATCCGGCGCGAACGCCGCGATGCGCGAGGCCAGGTCTGCGTCGTAGGCCTCGCGCGGCTTTCCGGCGTCGCGGTAGGGTTTCAACGGGAAGTACAGCCTCTCGAGCCCCGCTTCTCTGGCGCGTTCCAGCCCGTAGGCGTCCTTGCGGTTGGACACGACCAGCGCGATCCGCGCGTTCAGGCGTCCGTCCTGCACGGCGTCCATCAGGGCTTGCAGGTTCGTGCCGGAACCCGAGATCAGCACCGCAATTCTGGGAATACCGTCCTGCACAGTGTTTCCCATACTCGAGAAATCAGCGTCCAGCACGGTGTTTTCGGGGTGGGCAGCTCGAGTCACGCTCAGACACCCTCTATTTGTACGCCGGAACCGTGAACGATCTGACCGACGACGAAGCACTCGAGCGAGGCCTGAACGCGCCCGACATCGGATTGCGGCACGACCACCAGCATCCCCAGACCCATGTTGAAGGCGTGGAACATTTCCAGCGCGGGCACGTCGCCGTGCGCCCGGATCAGCCCAAAGATGGGCGGTTCCGTCCACGAACCCCGCTGCAAGACCGCGCCGATGCCGTCCCGAAAGATGCGCGGCAGGTTGTCCAGGACGCCGCCACCCGTGATGTGCGCCAGCCCGCGCACCTCCACGCTGGCCGCAAGCAAGGTTTGTACCGGCTTCAGGTACGAACGGTGAACCGCCAGCAGCGCGTCCCCGATGGATGCGCCGCCCAGATCGTCACGGGCTTCGTTCCACTCGAGTTTCTCGAGCGCACGCCTCGCCAGGGAAAAGCCGTTCGTGTGCAAACCGCTCGATGGCAACGCCAAAATCGCGTCCCCGACGGTGATCTTTGAACCGTCGATCAATTTCTCGCGCTCCAGGGCACCGACGATGGTTCCGGCCACGTCGAGTTCGCCGTCCCGATAGACGCCGGGCATCTCGGCGGTCTCGCCGCCCAGAAGCGCGCAATGATTTTCCTGGCAGGCCAGCGCCATGCCGCGCACGACCGCCGCGACCACCTCGGGCTCGAGCCTGCTGGACGCCACGTAATCCATGAAAAACATCGGCAGAGCGCCCTGCACCAGGATGTCGTCGACGCAATGGTTGACCAGATCCTGCCCGATCGTGTCCCAACGGTTCATTCGAGCCGCGACCTTGACTTTCGTGCCGACCCCGTCCGTCGAGGCGACCAGCAAGGGAGCCCTCATGTCCCGCAATTTTGCAGCGTCGTAGACGCCACCGAACGCGCCGACACCGGCCAGCACTTCTGGCCCGTGCGTGGCCCTGACCGCGCCCTTCATCAGTTCCACCGCGCGGTTCCCGGCGGCGATGCTGACGCCAGCCTGGGCGTATTTCGACGTGTCGCTCACGGACGGGACTCCTCTGCCTCTGGGGATCGTGTCGGCGAGGGCGTGCGAGGCACGGGATAACTTAACCCGCCGCTCCGCGAACCGCAACCCCGATCGATGCGCCCCAGATCAACATCTCGAGGTTCAAAACATGCGTCCATGACGGTGTTTTTTGGGTCACGTTTTACGCGCCTCGAGAATGTAGCACATCGGCACGCGCGGCTCGAGTTGCGCCAGGTGTGCAAACACGGC
>CAXTKV010000124.1:0-15585 GCA_964244895.1 uncultured Deinococcales bacterium | reverse complement strand
CGTAACAAGGTAACTGTACCGGAAGGTGCGGTTGGATCACCTCCTTTCTAAGGAGAACGTACTTCAGCAACCCCGAGTGATTGGGGTCAGCGTGAAGTCAGTCCCTGCAAAGGGACAGCTCGCACTCAACTCGAGGAACCAACACGAATGTGATTGTGTTGAACAACGAACCACCTGAAAAGGTGGAATTTTTGTTGTTACGAGCAACCCTTACTCGATCTTCAGCACGCATCGGAAATCGTTGACGTTTGTGCCCGTCGGTCCGGTGGTGATGAGATCACCGAGGATCGAGAAGAACGTGTACGCATCGTTGTTCTCGAGCATGGATCGCGGGTTCAGGCAGAGTTGTTCGGCGCGCTTGATCGTGTCGGGTGTAAGGATTGCGCCTGCTGCCTTTTCTGAGCCGTCGATGCCGTCCGTATCGCAGGCGATGGCGTGAATTCCTTGCGTGCCGCACAATTCGAGTGCGAGCGCCAGCAAGAATTCGAGGTTGCGCCCACCGCGACCCGAACCGCGCACAGTTACAGTCGTCTCGCCGCCGGACAGGAGCGCCTGGTTGGGTGCGAGCCTCAAGGCTTCTCGGGCGTGTTCGCTGGCTGCTTTTCGGGCTTCACCGGTGACACGATCCGAAAGCAGTCGGGCTTGAAATCCAACCTCTTCCAAAGTCTGCCTGGCGGCCTCGAGCGAGGTTCTGTTGGTGACGATCAATCGATTTTCAGTGCGTGCGAAGGCGGGATGACCCGGTTTCGGTGTTTCGGGAATTTTGCCTCGGAGGCCGCGCTGGAAGTGTTCGAGCGCGGCTGGTGCGCGGATTTTGTATTTCTCGAGGATATGGATCGCGTCCTGAAAAGTGCTGGGGTCGGGCACGGTCGGACCGGACGCGATGACGGAAAGATCATCACCGACGACATCCGAGACGATGAGCGAGACGATCCGGGCGGGCATTGCCTTTAAAGCGAGCTGGCCGCCCTTGAGCCTCGAGAGGTGCTTTCTGACCGCGTTCATATCAAAGATGTCAGCCCCCGAGTGCAGGAGTTGCTGGTTCAGGATCTGTTTTTCTTGGAGACTCAGGCCGTCGGGCGCGACCATCAAGGCTGAACCGCCGCCGGAAAGCAAACAGATCACCAGATCCTCGTGCGATAGGCCGCTCACGGCCTGGAGGATGCGGCTCCCGGCGAGCTGGCTGGCCTCGTCGGGTATGGGGTGGCTGGCCTCGAGTACTTCGATGCGTTCGGGATGCTCGAGGGCGTGACCGTAGCGCGTGACGACCACGCCCGAGAGTTCGCCCGACCAGGCCAGTTCTAGGGCGCGAGCCATGCCCGCAGCGGCCTTGCCGCCGCCCACGACGAGGGTGCGACCTTTGGGTGCGTCCGGTAACTGACCCAGCATCGCGCGGCTCGGTTGCGCCGCGTCTACAGCGGTGTGGAAGGCGCGCAGCAGAACCTCTCGAGGCTCGAGATTCACAGCGAACACCGTCTGGTACGCGAATTGAACAACGCGTCCTGGACGGTGTTCTCATGTTCTGGACGCGTTTTCATGCCTTCAGTCTATGCGTTGCGAGCGTTACACTCGAGCCATGACGAAGGTTTCCCTGACCTGCCCGCTCGATTGCCCGGACGCGTGCCGCTTGCTCGTGAGCGTGCAAAACGGGCGCGCCGTCAAAGTCGAGGGCGACCCGAACCATCCCGTGACTCGCGGTTTCGCGTGCAGCAAAACGTACCGATATCCTGAGCGCGCTTACCTCGAGACGCGCCCGAAATATCCCCTCAAACGCGTCGGTCGAAAAGGGGAGGGGAGATGGGTGCGCGTGTCCTGGGACGAGGCGTTGGATGAGATCGCCTCGAAACTCAAGATCGTGCTCGAGCAGCACGGCCCCGAATCCATTTTGCGCTACAACTACGCCGGAACGATGGGCTTACACCAGGGAACGCACGCGCACGCGCTCTTTCGGGCTTTGGGCGCGATTGAACTCGATGAAACCATCTGCGCCACGGCGGGCACGGCGGGCTGGGAAGCCACCTACGGCCCGGCCCGATTCGCGACTGACCCGGAGGACGTGCCGAAGGCCAAGCTGGTTTTGTTGTGGGGCATCAACAGCCTGGCCACGAACTCGCACTTGACGCCTTTTTTAACGCAGGCCAGGTACAACGGCGCGCGCATCGTCCACATCGACCCGTACCAGTCGCGCACCAGCTTGTTCGCGGACGAGCACCTTCGGATTCGTCCCGGCACGGACGTGGCGTTGGCGATGGGCATGGCGAACGTGATCATCGCCAGGAACCTGCACGACCGCGCGTACATCGAGCGCACCACGAGAGGTTTCGCGGAGTTTGCGGAATCGGCCCGAGCCTGGGATCTCGAACGCGCGTCGAGTGTGACTGGTATTTCAACCGGGACGATTGAACGCCTCGCGCTCGAGTACGCCAGCGCCACACCATCGTTTATTCGCGTGGGGTACGGCATGACGCGCAACGAATCCGGCGCGAACGGCTTGCGGGCGGCAGTCACGCTGCCCGTCATCACCGGGCAGTGGCAGCACGCGGGCGGCGGCGCGATGATCTCGACGGGCGGCGCGTTCCGACTCGAGCGATCGCGTTTGGGTGCGCAACACCTGGTCAAACGCGAGACGCGTCGCGTCAATATGAACCAGCTCGCGACCGCGCTGGAACCCGCGCAGGGCATCCGCGCGATGTTCGTCTACAACTGCAATCCCGCCGTGGTCGCGCCCGACAGCAACCGCGTGATTGCGGGTATGAAACGCGATGATTTGCTTTTGGTGGTGATCGAGAACGCCATGACGGAATCCGCCGACCTGGCCGATTTCGTGCTGCCCGCCACGACTTTTCTGGAACACGATGATCTGTACACGGCTTACGGCCACCACTACCTGTCGTGGAACCGCGCCGCCTGCGAGCCGTATTTTGAATCCCGTCCGAACACCTGGGTGTTCGCGCAACTCGCCAAGCGTCTGGGCATCACCGAAGAAACGATGTTCTGGAGCGCCGAGGAGATGGCTCGGGCCTTGCTCGAGACGGATCACCCGCACCTGGCGGGCATCAGCTTTGAGGGCCTCGAGCGCGAGGGCTACGTGCGCCTCAACCTGCCCAGACCGTTCCTGCCCTACGCCAACGGATCGCCGGTGACGCAGGATGGCAAGATTCACCTCGACCCGCCGCCCGTCCACAGCGAACCGAAGGACGCGCTCACCCCCGAGTACCCGCTGCGCCTGATGACGCCGCCCGCGCACCACTTCCTGAACACGACTTACGGCGAACTCGAGAAGATCGTTGCCCTGGAAGGTGGCGAACCGCACGCCATGATCCACCCGCAGGATGCGCTCGAGAACCGCGTCTCTGACGGTGTGCTCGTTGCAATCTCGAGTCGTCAGGGGCGCGTCGTACGCAAGGCCAGAGTCACCGAGGCCGCATCCGTGGGCACGATCATCGTCGAGGGCACGTGGTGGGGCGCTCGAGCACCGGATCGCTCGGGCATCAACGCGCTCACCAGCGAGCGGTTGACGGACATGGGCGGTGGCAGCACCTTCCACAACACGCCTGTCAGGATTGAAGTCGTCACAGACGCGGCGGATTGAGATGCCGAACCTCGGCTCGAGCCTGTTCATTCCGCGCGGCTCATTCGAGATCTTCAAGCCACGATTTGAACCGCTCGGCGCGGATGAAGCGCACGTCGTGATCGAGGCTGAATGATCAAAAACACCGTCCAGGACGCATTATCAAATTCGCGTCCTGGGCGGTGTTTCTCGAGTTTTCGGGTTCAAGCTGAGTGTCTAAACGGCGTCGCAGGTCGATGTCTCGGCGGATCGGCCCGAGAAGAGCGTCGTGTGCCACTTCCTCACGGCTGAGTCATCACAGCTTAAAGTGGCGCATGCCGCTCCAGAACCTGACGCCCGCAGAAATTGACGTGATCGGCGAGTGCATCCGCGCTTCGCTGCACGGCCCGTTTTTCGAGGGCGAAAGTCTGCACACGCTTTTTGGGTTGTGGGAGGCTGAACTCGAGGAAATCGCGCGCGCCTGGCCGGACGTGGATGAAAACCAGGAAAACGTGCAACTGGCGATCAACAACGCGCTCAATATGCTTTTGATGTACCCACACAGGCGTTGGGATGTCTGGCCTGAATATATTTCCGTTGCGCCAAAACAAGTCGCTGAGATTTACGCAAAATGGTTGGATCAGGATGCTTTGGATACGTCAGGTCAAGGATTTTTCGACCGCCTCCGATAGTTTTGGTATTGGCGTTCGGAATGTTCAAACGAACGGCCTTTAATCTCGAGCATCATTCTCGAAAACACCGTCCAGCACGCATTCTTTGATTTGCGTTCGGAACGGTGTCTCTGGATCGGTATGCTTGGATCATGCGTGCGATCCTGATCTGCGTTCTCGTGTTGGTATCGCTGACGGCTCGAGCACAAACCGTTCAGTACGAGAACGGCACGGTGGAAAAAACGTTGCGTTGGGGCGCGTACACGGTCAGGTTCTTTCATTACGTCAACGAGGCGCTGGCGGACGCGGTGCAGATTCGGGATGCCAGAGGGCGCGTGCTGCGCGAAGTGCGGGCGCCAAGAATCGTGGATTCGGATGCGGTCTTCGAGGACGTGAACGGCGATGGCGTGCCGGAGTTGCGCGTGCTGGCCTGGACGCGCGGCGCGTACTGTTGTTACACGGAGTTTTTCTTTGATCGCGCGCGCGGCGTGCGGAACATCCTGATCTTCGCGGGCCGCGAATACCATTCTGAAAAGGGACGCTACGCCGACCATCCGTTTCGCGATCTGAACCGCGATGGGCGCTTTGAGGCCGTGCTCGAGAACGACGCAGTAAGCCAGGTCAACGGTTCGACGCACGGCCCGACGACGGCCCTGGTGCTCGAGCTTCGCGGTTCGCGTTACGCGGACGCGACGCGGCGGTTCGCGCGGTTCGCGGCCTCTCGGGCGCTCGAGTACCGCGCACAGATCGGGCTCGATGCGAGCGGTCGGTTCGATCCGGCTGGGTTCGCGCTCGATTCAATGGCCGGGTATTACGCGAACGCCCTGCTGGCAGGCCAGGATCGCGCGGCTCGGGCGTGGTTGATTCGGCACGGCGGGCCGAGGGCGCAAGCGTGGTTGCGAGACGCCAGTTTGAGGATTCGTGCCGCGTTGCAAAGTGCAGCGTGTCGGGTCGGCAGAAGTCAGGCGCGGTTGATGTACGCGCCTGCGCCCGGTGTGCGCGTGCCGGGTTCGGGTTGCTCGGGCAGCGCGGGTTTCTGAAGAAAAACACCGTCCGGCACGTGAACCCTGAAAAGCGTGTTGGACAGTGTTTCTGGTCTCGAGGTCTCGGGGCTTCTGCGCGAAAGCCGCGGGGTTCGAGGCCAGGTTTCTCGAGGCTAAATTCTTGCGTCTGAGACGCTTTTCACACAGTCTTTATCAAGTTGACTGTGAAAAAACGGTGTGCTAGCCTTTCGGACGGCACGCCCAACCAAACGAATCACGGAGATGGATATGGAGTTTCGCATTCCAGTCATGGAAGCACTTCCATTCAATCCTGGATGCTCGAGGTGGACGCCCAATCACCAGGAGGTCGTATGAAGAAACGCTATGTCCTGCCGCTGCTGGCCGCCGGTCTCGCCGCCGGTGCGTTGACCCTGACCCGCGCACAATCGGGCGGGGTCGAGATCGCCCTCTCGTGCGATGCGAACGACGCCGCCGTGCCGCTCTGCACCCAGGAAGCGCAAGCCTGGGCCAAGAAGACCGGCAACAGCGTCAAGATCATCGAGACGCCACCTCCGACCAACGAACGCCTGGCGCTCTACCAGCAGAACCTGGCGGCGGGCAGCTCCACCATCGACGTTTACATGATCGACGTGATCCACCCCGGCATCCTGGGCGGCTTCATGATCGACCTCAAGCCGTCGTTCACCGACGCCGAACTGAAGGCCTACTTCCCGCGCATCGTGGACAACAACACGCTCGGCGGCAAGCTCACCAGCATCCCGTTCTTCACGGACGCTGGACTGCTCTACTACCGCACGGATTTGCTCAAGAAGTACGGCTACAAGGCAGCCCCCAAGACCTGGGAAGAACTGCAAGCGATGGGCGCCAAGATCCAGGCCGGAGAGCGCAAGACCAACAAGAACTTCTTCGGCTTCGTCTACCAGGGCAACGCCTACGAAGGCCTGACCTGCGACGCGCTGGAATGGATCTTCAGCTACGGCGGCGGAACCATCGTGGACGCCAAGGGCGAGATCACGATCAACAACCCCAAGGCCGCAGCCGCCCTCAACTTCTTCGGCAAGCAGATCAAGGCCATCGCCCCGGCGGGCGTGACCGGCTACGGCGAAGAGGACGCGCGCGGCGTCTGGCAGACCGGTAACGCCGCGTTCATGCGCAACTGGCCCTACGCCTACAGCCTCGGCAACAACAAGGACAAGGACGGCAAAGCCCCGATCGTCGCGGGCAAGTTCGATGTCGTGCCGCTCCCCAAGGGTGGCGCGGCGGGTCAGAACGCCGGAACGCTCGGCGGCTGGCAGTTGGCGGTCAGCAAGTTCTCCAAGAACCAGAAAGAGGCGATCGACCTCGTCAAGTACCTCTCCGGTCGCGAAGTCCAGAAAGAGCGCGCCATCAAGGGTTCCTTGCTGCCGACCATCCAGGATCTGTACGACGATCCGGACGTGTTGAAGGCCCAGCCGTTCTTCGGCAAGCTCAAGAACGTCTTCACCAACGCCGTGGCGCGCCCCTCGACGCCTACGGCCACGAAGTACAACCAGGTTTCGACCGCGTTCTGGAACGGTGTGCACGACGTGCTGACCGGCCAGGCCACCGGCGAGGCCGCCGTGGCTGCCATCGAGAAGCAACTCAAGGACATCAAGGGCGCTGGCTGGTAAGCCAGAACTGAGCCTCGAGCGGGCGGGGGTGAAAGCTCCCGCCCGCTCGCATTTCAGCGCTCAGCCCTCACCCTATGATCTCGAGCATCACGGTTTTGGACAGCGCAGGCGCTTAAACTTGGGGCATCCTCAAAGCTGCGTTCTATAAAGACCGTCCGGGACGCAAATATCTGATACGAGATTCTCGCGCGCGGGACGATGCTTCTGCGTGATCACCATAGAGAATTCCGTTTTGCGAGCGATAAACGAAACGCACATTCAAACCCCTATCGTCGACCGCCAGGCTCGAGACCCGAGGAGGAACGATGGCCACAAGAACCGCAAGTCCGGCCCCCGGTGGATCGCTCGCCGCCAGACGCGCCCGCACCGCCTGGTTGCTGGTCACGCCGACATTGATCGTGATCGCGCTGACGGCGGGCTACCCGCTTTTTGAAACCGTCCGACACGCCTTCACCAACGCCAGTTTCCTGCGGCCCGGCGAGGATAAATTTGTCGGTTTCGCCAACTTCGCGTACCTCTTGACCAACGCCGACTGGTGGACATCGGTCAAGAACACGGTCGTCTTCACCGTCATCACGGTCGCTTTCGAGTTCGTGCTCGGGCTCGGATTGGCGATGGTGATCAACTCGAACTTCCCCGGTCGCGGTGCGATGCGCGCCGCCGTGCTGGTGCCGTGGGCGATCCCGACCGCCGTCTCGAGCCAGATGTGGAAGTACATGTACAACGACGTGTTCGGCGTGATCAACGACCTCTTTATGAAGCTTCACATCATCTCCAAGCCCGTCGCCTGGATCGCTGATCCCAGCACCACGCTCGGTTCGATCATCGCGGTGGATGTCTGGAAAACGACTCCCTTCGTGGCGCTGCTGCTGCTGGCCGGGTTGCAATCCATTCCCGGCGATATCTACGAGGCCGCCAGGGTCGACGGCGCGAGCACGATCCGCCAGTTCTTCCGCATCACGCTGCCGCTCCTGGCTCCATCGATTCTGGTCACGATGATCTTCCGCACGCTGGACGCGCTGCGCGTCTTCGACGTGATCCAGATCATGACGGGCACCAACCGCGCCACCATGTCCATGAGCGTCTACAACCGTCAGCACCTGATCGACTTCAGCGAACTCGGGTTCGGTTCCGCCATATCGGTCATGATCTTCTTGATCATCGGGACGTTCGCCGTCATCTACATCACGACCTCGCGCGTCAAGTTCGACTGAAAGGGGCAACCATGGCGATCTCGAGTTCCACCGTCTCGTTGCCCCGCAGGCGTTCCGGCCCGAAACCCTTAGAGGTGCTGGGTCGCGTGCTGTTTTACCTGGTGGTGGCGATCATCTTCATTTACACGATCTTCCCGTTCTACTGGGCGATCGTGGGTTCGATCACGCCGACGGTCGCGCGGTACGACATTCATTACATCCCGACCAGCATCACCTTCGATCACTACATCAACGTCTTCACCAAGCAAGCTTTCGGCGTGAACCTGCTGAATTCCCTGATCATCGCGGGCGGCACGGTGCTGCTCTCGTTGCTGCTGGGGGCGCTGTCCGCATACGCGCTCGGGCGATTCCGGTTTCGCGGCAAGACCTTCGTGCTGTACCTGATTTTGTCCGTCTCCATATTTCCGAACATCGCGGTGCTGCCCGGATTGTTCACGCTGATCAACGCACTCGGCTTGTACAACACGCACGCTGGATTGATTTTTTCTTACCTGATCGGCACGCTGCCGTTCACCGTCTGGGTGCTGACCAGCTTCGTGCGCGACATCCCCGGCGAACTCGAGGAAGCCGCCATCGTGGACGGCGCGAGCACCGTGCAGACCCTGCGCTTCGTACTCTTGCCCGTGATGGGGCCGGGCCTGGTCACGACCGGCTTGCTGGCCTTTATCGGCGCGTGGAACGAATACCTGTTCGCGCTGACCTTCACGATCGACAACACCGCCCGCACCGTGCCCGTCGCCATCGGCTTGTTCCGCGCCAACAGCGCCCAGGAAGTCCCGTGGGGGCCGATCATGGCGGGTTCGATCGTGGTCACGGTGCCGTTGATCATCCTGGTCTTGATCTTCCAGAACCGCATCATTTCCGGCCTGACGGCGGGTGCGGTCAAGGGTTAAAGCCCGAGCCACGAATCTGAACGGGTCGCGCAAAGCGACCCGTTTTCATGTCTCGAGAAGACCGTTCTGCACGCGGTTCTTGAGCCCCGAGAAATCGTGTGCTGGACGGTGTCGTATCCTCGAGAAGCCCCTTAGCGCATCGCCAACCGACAGCTGAAGTCTCGAGCCAGCATCAGCAAAGGAGCCATCGTGGACAGTAAACCCTTACCTGATACCTGGGAAAAAGGCGATTCCTACGAGCGGTACGTCGGTCGCTGGAGCCGCCGGGTCGCACCCATTTTTCTGAATTGGCTGAGCGCGCCACCCGATCGACGCTGGCTGGACGTCGGTTGCGGCACGGGCGCGTTGTGCGCCGCGATCCTCGAGCACGGCTCACCCGCTTCCGTGACTGGCGTGGAACCCTCAGAGGGATTTCTGGAGACCGCCAGGAAGACCCTCTCTGGATACGCGACGTTCTACACGGGTGACGCGACCGCCATCCCCCTACAGGACGCGTCCGTGGATGCAGTCGTTTCTGGTCTCGTGTTGAACTTCGTGCCCGATCAACTCGCAGCCCTGAAGGAAATGATTCGGGTTTCAACCAACCGAGCCATTATCGGGGCCTACGTCTGGGATTACGCCGAAAAAATGGAACTGATGCGGTACTTCTGGGATGCGGCGGTCGCGCTGGATCTCGAAGCCGCAACGTTCGACGAAAGCGCTCGGTTCCCGCTGTGCCACCCGGACGCGCTCAGAGCCCTTTTTGCCCGCGCAGGCCTGAAAGAAATTGACGTGGCACCAATCGACATTCCCACGCCATTTGAAAGCTTCGATGATTACTGGCAGCCATTCCTGGGCGGCCAGGGTTCAGCCCCGACCTACGCCATGTCGCTCAGCGAGGACGCTCGGGCGCGGCTCCGGGAATCCATCCGGGAGCGCCTGCCGATACAACCCGACGGCTCGATCTCTTTGATTGCGCGCGCCTGGGCTGTTCGCTCGACCGTGATCAAATAACGAGAACACCGTCTGGGACGTGGTTTCTTGAGATGTTAAAAACACTGTCTGGGACGGTGTTCTCGAGAGATAAGATGTTAGCTGTCGCGTTCGAGATCGCTAGCGTGCGTGCGAACCCCGTGCCATCATGCGAAACACATGAACCGACTCGCCCCGCTCGCGCTGTGCCTGATGATGCTCGGCGCGAGTTGGGCGGTCTCAGTGCAACCCACCTCTTGCGGCCAGGATGTCACCGCGCCCGCGCCGCGAGCCGTCCTGCCAGAAATCGTGACCGGTCGAATCGGGTTTTACGCGGCGGCCTACCGCAAAGGCCTTCGCGTCTCATCCCTCGCGCTCGGCGATCCGACGGCGGTCTTTCCGACCGCCAGCATCTTCAAAACCCTGGTGGTTCAGGCCGCCCTGCGCGCCGTGGACGCCGGGACGCTCAAGCTCGAGCAGCCGTTCACGACCACGCCCGCCAACCGCAGCATCGAATCGTACCCGCGCGGCACGCACCGCCTGCGAGACCTGATGGAGCGCGCCATCCGCGACAGCGACAACACCGCCAGCGACATCCTGCACCTGACGGTCGGCCCCAAAGCCCTGGCGAGAGAGATCAAAGCCAAAAGCCCGTGTACGACGGTGCTGTTGACCACCAAAGCCTGGTGGACGGCGCAAGCTGGATTGGCTTCTCAGGTTCTGGGTTCCGACGCGCTGGCTGGCGCTCGGGTCTACGCAGACCAACCCTTCGATCGACGGCTCGAGACGGCGGCCCTGCTGATCGCCGCCGCGCGACAGGTGACCGCACCCGCCGTCGAGGACGCGCTGGACGGGTACTTTCACGGCCCGAGCTACACGCCCGATCTGGAACTGTGGTTGCAGAACACCACCACCGCCGCCGCGTACACCGACCTGATCGCCAACGCGCTGCCCGCCATCGACCTGAAGCCGCGCACGCGCCGCATCTTCCGCGAGATCATGCGCCACGGCTGCTGCATCCCGAAGGACGCGCCGATCCGCGCCGCCTACCGCGCCGCCAAAGCTGGGAGCGGCTGGCGCATCCTGACGCTGACGGGCTACCTGGAGATGCCGGACGGCTTGACGCTGGCCTACACGTACCTCAACGATTGCAGCGATACGCTGGACGCGGAAGAGATGGAAAAACAGATTCGACCGATGAACGCCTGGATTGATCGGGTGCTGCTCGAGTTAAAAACGCGCGCAAGGTGATCGTCTCGATCTCGAGAACGCCGTCCAGAACGCAGTTTCTTGATTCTCGAGAATACCGTGTGGGACGGTCTTCCCGTTTCCATAATTGCGCGCCTCAAGAGAGATTTCGATTACACACCCTTTTGCGTGGTGCATCAAAGTGTACCGGGGTTGCGCGAGAGATCCTGCGCAGGAGGTGTCCAGTGAAAACCTTCGATCACACTTCGGGAACACACCTGGAAGCGGACGGCGCGCGAATCTATTACGAGGTCATTGGCAAAGAAGACAGCCCCGCCTTGCTGGTGTTGCACGGTGGCTTCGGCACGCTCGAAGATTTCAACGCGATCCTGCCCGACCTGCACAAAGAATTCCGCGTGATCGGGATCGATTCCAGGGGTCAGGGCAAATCGACGCTCGGCTCAACAGCGCTGACTTACGCGCAGATTCAAAACGATGCCGAGCGCGTTCTGGCGCACCTGGGAATTGATCGTTTGAGCATCATCGGTTTCAGCGACGGCGGGATCGTCGCGTACAGGCTCGCGACGCTGAGCGATTTGAAGATCGAAAAGCTCATCACCATCGACTCGAGATGGCACGTGAAGAACACGGAACCGACCCGAGACATATTCTTGAAGATCACGGGCGAAAGCTGGCGAACCAAATTTCCCGAGACGTTCGAGGCGTACCAGCGCCTGAACCCCGAACCGAATTTTGACCTGCTCGCCCGATCCGTGATCCAGATGTGGCTCGATCCGAATCATTCCGGCTACGTCAACGAGGCCGTGCAGGGCATCGCCTGCCCGCTGTTGATCGTGCGCGGCGACAACGATCACCTGATCTCGCTCGAGGCTGTCACCGAACTGCGCGGCTTGGTCGAGCACTCGAGGCTGCTGAACATTCCCTTCGCTGGGCACGCCGCGTACCTGGATCAAAAAGAAATCTTCGTGCTGGCTTTGAACCAGTTTTTCAAGGATTGAAATTCTCGAGCCGCCGCGTTATCCGCGAGCGATCACTTTTTCCAAACACCGTCCAGAACGCACTTTCTCGAGACTCTAAAAACACTGTGTGGGACGGTGTTTCTTACACACCTCGCGTCAACGCACGCTCTAAAGCGCCCAGGCTCGCATCCGCCCACAACGCCAGCAACGCCGTCGGGATCGCGCCTTCCAGGACGTAGGCGAAGTTCTGATTCTCCAGCCCCGCAAAAATAGGCAAGCCCAGCCCGCCCGCGCCGATGGCCGCACCGATGGCGGCGGTGCCGACGTTGACCACGACGCTGGTGCGCACGCCGCCCAGAATCACGCGCGCACCCAACGGCAATTCCACGCGCAAGAGCGTCTGCCACGGCGTCATGCCCATGCCCCTGGCGGCCTCGAGCGCGTCGGGTGGCACGGCCCGCAGTCCGGCAATCGTGCCCGCCAGCACGGGTAGCAATCCGTAAATGGACAGCGCCACCAGGCTCGGGCCGAAGCCGAACCCGAGCGCGGGGTACGTCAGCGACAGCACCGCCACCGGCGGGAAGGTCTGCCCGAGCGCCGCCAGACGTTCCACCAGCGGCAGGAATTCCTTTCCGGCGTCTCGCGTGACGAACACGCCGAGCGGAACGGCGATCAGGATCGTCAACAGGCTCGAGGCGAACACGAGTTGCAGGTGCCTGAGCGCCAGGCTGACCAGCGGTTCCTGACCGTACAGCACGTCCCGTTCCAGCGGAAACAACGCGTGAAGTGCCGTCTGCCACGGTGCCGTCCACGCGAACAGCGCCAAGAGCGCGGCGAGCGCGATCAGCGAAAGCACCAGGACTCGAGCGACCTGAGATTCCGTGCTCGAGCGCGCCGTCTGGCGCGTACTCGAGAGAATCACAGCGCCCTCCGCGTGATCGGTGTAAAAGTCACAGCACCCACCGCATGACCGGAACGACGGTCACGACGCCGCCTGAGCGGGTGAGAGGTTGATGTTCTCGATGGTCGCCAGGTCGATCTGACCCAGCAATTTGCCCGCGTCGTCCACCACGGCCAGCACGCGGAAGCCCTCGCCGATCATGCGGGAAAGCGCCTCGCGCACGCTGGATTCGTCGCGTGCGGCGATCTGCGCCCACGGGTGCTTGGACATCGCCTGAAGCACGTCTTTGCCCTTCGCGCCGCGATCCACCCAGCCCAGCAGCACGCCGGATTCGTCGGTCACGAAGGCGCTCTGCGCGCGGGTGCGCTCGAGCACGCCGCGCACCGTATCCAGGGAATCCGTCGTGCGCACGCTGGCGGTCGGACGCATGACCTCGCGCACGCGCACGCGCCCCAGGCGTTTCAGGCCGCGATCCGCACCCACGAAATCGCGCACGAAATCGTCGGCGGGCTGCTCCAATAAACCTTCCGGCGTGTCGAATTGCACCAGGTGGCCGTCCTTCATGATGGCGATTCGATCCGCCAGCTTGATGGCTTCGTCCATGTCGTGCGTCACGAACACGACGGTTTTTTTCAGGGATTTTTGCAGGCGCGAGAATTCGTCCTGCAAGCGCTCGCGGGTCAGCGGATCGACCGCGCCGAAGGGTTCGTCCATCAGCAAGATCGGCGGGTCAGCCGCCAGCGCCCGAGCCACGCCGACGCGTTGCGCTTGCCCGCCGGAAAGCTCCCGAGGGAACGCGTCCGCGTAACCGGGCAGCCCGACCAGCTCGAGCAATTCGGTCACTCGGGTCTTGATCCGATCCTTGGTCCAGCCCAGCAATCCGGGCACGGTCGCCACGTTTTGCGCGACCGTCAGGTGCGGGAACAAACCCACGCCCTGAATCGCGTAGCCCATGCCGCGCCGCAGTTCGGCGGGCGCGAGGGCGCTCGAGTCCTTGCCGTCGATCAAGATGCGCCCCTGTGATGGTTCGATCAGGCGGTTGATCATGCGCATGGTGGTGGTTTTTCCGCAGCCGCTCGGGCCGATCAGCACGCAGACCTCACCCCGATCAATCTCGAGATCGAGGTCGTTGACGGCGGTCAGTTCCGCGTAGCGTTTGAAAACGTGCTCGAAACGAATCATGCTGCCTCCAGGACTTGCGGCTTGCGGCTCGAGGCGTGCGGCTCTCGCAGGCCGCGTGGCACGGCCAACCGCTCAAACGCGCCAAAAATCGTGTCCGTGACGATGGCCAGCGCCAGCACGGGAATCGCGCCCAAGAGCACCTGATCGAGCGCCGCGCCGCCCAATCCCGCGAAGATGAACGCGCCCAGGCCGCCCGCCCCGACCAGACTCGAGAGCGCGGTCAGACCCACCATGCTGACCGCGCCCGTCCGCAAGCCGGACAGCACCAGCGGCAACGCGAGCGGCAGTTCCACCCGCCAGAACCGCTGCGAGGCCGTCATGCCCATGCCGCGCCCCGCCTCGAGCGCGGCGGGTGGCACGCTGCGCAAGCCGTTAACCGTGCCGCGCACGATCGGCAGCAGACCGTACAGCGTCAAAGCCGTCAGCGCGGGTGCAGCCCCGATGCCGCGCACACCGATGGCCTCGAGCGCTGGGAATGCGCGCGACAGCGCCGAGAAGGGCGCGATCAGAATGGTCAAGAGGGCGATGCTCGGGATCGTCTGCAAGGCGCTCGAGACGCCCAGCACGATGCCGCCGACGCGCGCGCTGCGCGAGGCCCACGCGCCCAACGGAAAGCCGATCAGGCTCGAGATCAGCAAGGCCGCGCCCGCCAGCGAAACGTGTTCCAGCACGCGCGCCCCGAACACGTCCGCGTTGGCCGCGTACTCGCGCATCACTGACAGGTCAGACACGCCACCGAAGGCCACGATGCCCACCGCGATGATGGGCGCGAAATAAACCGTCCAGGACGGCACGCTCCGATACGCGTCCAGGTCGCGCCCAGCCGCAAACAGCACGGTTGCGCCCGCCAGCAATCCCAACCAGCCCGCCGATCCGACAGAGACACGCGCGATCTCGCTCGCGCCGGACAACAGCTTCGTCGCGCCCAGGCCGACGAGCGCGACCTCGAGCACCAGCCAGACCGACCCGAGCGCCGAGAGCGCGATGCCTCGAAACCTGGGGTTCGCGAAGGCCGCGATCAGCACCAGCGCGGCCAGTGCGGGCAACACCCAGAACCCGAGCCCGATCTCGAAGGTGCGCACGCCGCGCCCAGCCGCCAGACGGTTCGGTTTGAGCGTCAAAAAAGACAAAAAGATCGCGCTCAGAAGGCCGATCAGCCCGCCCAGCAACGCGATTCTGTTCACGCCCAGTCCGGCGACTCCATTCACGCCTAGTCCGGCGATTCGATTCGTTCTCGAGACGGGTTTCATCGCGGCCTCCAGGTGACACTCAAACACGTTTCGGATGATCTGCGAATCGGCGGAATGACACAGGGGCGACCGCTACGTGGTCGCCCCCGGTTGAAACCTGGTGTTTAACTTGAGAACATTTAATTGGTAGATGCACCCTGATAACTAACTCC
>CAXTKV010000123.1:0-15760 GCA_964244895.1 uncultured Deinococcales bacterium | reverse complement strand
GCCGCAAGAGCGCTTTTTCAGCCGTGGGACGCCTGAGTCCCGATTACATCGTGCAGGACGGTGTCGTACCGCGCGGCAAGCTGGGATTGGCGCTCGGAGAAATAGAACGGATGTCCAAAGAAGCAGGGATTCGCGTCGCCAACGTCTTCCACGCGGGCGACGGCAACCTGCACCCTTTGATCCTGTTCGACGGGCGCGAACCCGGTGCGCTCGAGAGAGCCGAAACCCTGGCGGGCGGAATTCTGAAATTGTGCGTTCGACTGGGCGGCAGCATCACCGGAGAACACGGCGTCGGCGTGGAAAAACGCGAGTACCTTCCGGAGATGTTCAACGCGGTGGACATGGATGCCATGCGAAATCTTCGTCTCGCGCTCGACCCGTTCGAGTTGTCCAACCCCGGCAAGATGTTCCCCGACGGTGAAGCCCCGAGTTTGAAACACCACGGCCCGCACCCGCTCGAGCAATCCGGCGCAATCTCGAGGGAGTGATAGAAATGAACGATCAATCATCGAAAAATGCACCAGAAATTGACGCCAACGAGAAGAAGATGCAACATCCGCTCAAAGGGACTGTAGTCCGTTACGAGCAACCGTTTGAACCTGCCACTTTACTGGAAGATTGGGAAGTACTCAAAGATGATTTAGATTTGGTAGTGGGTCAGCCCAAATGCTCGATGCAATCCCGAGGTTGTCTCTGACGCAAATTTCTGGGCTCATCATTCGTAGATAGGCCACCACCTTAGATTTGAGCAATCGGGTATTATCTCGAGGAATAAATAAGGATTTTGAGATGCTTACGCGCGAGTGGTTGGATCAATTCAAACGCGGAACCGAAACAAAATGGGCAACCACGGAGTTAAATCCAGTTACATATGGTTTCCAGTTTCAGCCTGGAACAAAATGGAATCCCGGGCTCTCAGATGATGAAATAATCACACTTGAAGAAGAGTTTCAGGTTCGCTTGCCAGATGATTTTCGGCTAATGCTAAGCTTTATGAATGGAACTGATTTGCCGACAAAGAACATTTATGGATCGTCAGGTTATCCTCATAGATATGGAGTGGGAGTGTATTCATTTCCTCGAGACACTGATACGGTTCATGAGATGATAGAAAGAACTGTTCCATATATGGCTGAAATTTGCTCGGAATTTGGCCTTGACGACAGTGATAGACTATTACCTATATACGCGCACCGATTTATCGTATGTACCAACGAAACGAAAAATTGCGAAATCCTTTCAATCATGGATCATGACGCAATTCACTTCGCTGATACACTTCATGAATATCTGAAGTATGAGTTTTTAGCGAAATGAGCGCAATGACGACTGGTGCAGCAATTCAATCCATTAGCGCCCATGTTCTCGCAAGCACCGCTGTTTCGATTCATTCAGGGAAATCAAAAACCGCCCTCTCGAGATCTTCCGACAACATTGTCCCACTCGATATGACCGCCCTCTCCGGCGTCCTCGAGTACGATCCCGGCGAGTACACCTTCACCGCGCTGGCCGGAACCAAAGTCTCCGAGGTGCGCGATCTGCTCGAGAAGAACGGGCAATACCTGCCGTTCGATCCAGTGCTGGTGGATGCGGGCGCGACGCTGGGTGGCACGGTCGCATCTGGTCTGTCCGGGCCGGGGCGCGTGCGGTACGGCGGCGTGCGGGATTTCATCCTGGGCGTGCAGTTCATTGACGGTCGCGGGAACATCGTTCGGGGCGGCGGCAAGGTCGTGAAGAACGCGGCGGGTTTCGATTTCCCCAAATTGATGGTCGGTAGCCTGGGGCGTTTGGGCGTCATGACGGAGCTTTCGTTCAAGGTCTTCCCGAAGCCGAAGGCGTTCCAGACGGCGCGGTTCGAGCTTCCGAGCTTCCAACGTGCGTTGGATGCCGTGGTGCGCCTCTCGAGATCGAACTTTGATCTGGAAGGGTTGGAATTGATTCCGTCCAGCACGGTGCTGGTGCGTCTGGGCGGCGTGCCGGAAGCGTTGGATGCAAGATTGGATCGGCTCGAGGGTTTCGTCGGCGCAAAGGCCGTGAGGCTGACGGGTAATGCAGAAAAGACCGTCTGGGACGGACTCCGCGAATTCCAGGAACACCGTTCTGCACGGTACCTGCTGAAGATTCCGGTCACGCCGAAGCGAATTCCGGCGCTGGAATCCAGGCTCGAGGGCGCGGCGGTCAGGCGCTACGGCTCGGCGGGGCAGGTCGCGTGGGTCGGCTGGAACGCGGAACTGCACGAACTGGAAGCCGTGCTGCACGAGCTGGAACTTTCAGCCTTGGTGTTCATGGGCGACACCGAAAAACCGATCCTGGGCGTCGGCTCGGATGCTGTGATGCTCGCTCGAGTCAAGCGGGCGCTCGACCCGGATGGCAAATTCCCCAGCTTCTAAGCTCGAGGCTTACGGCCTGCGGCTTCCAAAGGAGAACACCGTGCAGCACAAGATTCCCATCACTGAACTCCCGCCGCAAGGAACCGCGATGGCTCAGGCGGTGGAAAGTTGCGTCCATTGCGGCTTCTGCCTGCCCGCCTGCCCGACCTACACCGTGCTGGAAGAGGAGATGGACAGCCCGCGCGGACGGATTTTCTTGATGAAGGAAGTGCTGGAAGGCAGCCTGGAACTCGAGGCGGCGCTGCCGTACATCGACAAGTGCCTGGGGTGCGTGGGGTGCGTGACGGCCTGCCCGAGCGGTGTGCAGTACGGCGATCTGGTCACGCCGTTTCGGGCGTGGGCGGAGGACGAGCGCGAGCGTTCAGGGTTGGATCGTCTGACGCGATTGATGGCCTTGCAGACGCTGCCGTACCCGAACCGCTTTCGGCTGGCAGCGTTGACCGGGAACCTCGCAAAACCGTTCGCGGGGTTGCTGCCCGCGAAGATGCGCGCCATGCTCGAGTTGCTGCCGTCACGATTGCCGGAAGCCAGACCCATGCCCGAACTGATCCCGGCGCGGGGCGAGCGTCGGGCGCGGGTGGCGTTGCTGGCGGGCTGCGCGCAGCAGGTTCTGGAACCGGACATCAACTGGGCGACGGTGCGGGTGCTGGCGCGCAACGGGGTCGAGGTGGTGATTCCGAAAGCGCAGGGTTGCTGCGGCGCGATCGTCATGCACGCGGGCGCGCAGGATCAGGCGCGCGGGCTGGCGCGCAGGAATCTGGATGTCTTCGCACCGATGCTCGAGGCTGGCGAGGTGGACGCGGTCGTGACCAACGCGGCGGGTTGCGGCTCTGGAATGCACGAGTACGGGTTGTTGTTCAAGGGCGAACCCGACGAAGCCCGAGCGACCGCGCTGGCGCACCGCACGAAGGACGTGAGCGTGTTCCTGGACGAACTCGGATTGCGCCAGAACCCGAGCCTCGAGCAGCGCTTGAAGCTGGCCTATCACGATGCCTGCCACCTGGCGCACGCGCAGAGCGTGAGATCGAGCCCCAGACGGTTGCTCTCCAGCATCGAGAATCTGGAATTGCTCGAGTTGAACGATGGGGAATTGTGTTGCGGTTCGGCGGGCACGTACAACATCGAACAGCCCGCGATTGCGGCAGAGTTGGGTCAGCGCAAGGCCAACGCGATCCTCGAGACGAACGCACGCGCCGTGGCGAGCGGCAACATCGGTTGCCTGACGCAAATCGCGCGGCATCTGGAATCCAGGGGTCAACCGATCCGCGTGCTGCACACCTTCCAGGTGCTGGATCGGGCTTATTCGGGCTTGCCGATCTGAGCCCTCAATTGCGTTATAGTCCAGAGCAATGACCATCATCTTGAGAGTCGTCATCAGCGTGTTGCTGGTGTTGATCGGACTCGTGTCGCTGTACGTCAGCGCTTACGCCTTCAGCCTCAACGGAACCCTGCGGAGCGTTCTTCAATGGGTGATGGTGGCGCTCATGTTGATCGGTGTGGTGTTCGTCTGGCGCGAGCAGTGGGTGGGCGCGGTCGCAGCCGTGGTGGGCATCGCGGCGGTCATGGCGCTGATTTTGTTCCTCGAGCGTTGAGGGTTCCCGAGGGCGCTTTCTCGAGGTGCTCGATTCGGGAACACCGTCCCAGACGGCATTCCCTAGAGAACCAAAAACCGCGTCCTGGACGGTGTTCTCGCTCCATGACCCTGGGCGAGATCACTTCGAGAGCGGCGCGAGCAAATTGCTCAGGTCGGCCTGCGTCAGCGCGACCGCGCTGGTCAAGCCACCTTCCAGAATGCCGCGCGCCAGTTCCGCCTTGCGCGATTGCAATTCAAGAATTTTTTCCTCCAGGCTGCCCTGCACGATCAACTTGTACACGAACACGGGTTTGGTCTGCCCGATGCGGTGGGCGCGGTCGGTGGCCTGGTTCTCGGCGGCGGGGTTCCACCACGGGTCGTAGTGAACCACGGTGTCGGCGGCGGTCAGGTTCAACCCGACACCACCGGCTTTCAGGCTGATCAGGAACACGCCTGCGTCCCCCGACTGAAACTTCTCGATTTGCTGGGCGCGGTCGCGGGTCTGCCCGGTCAGTTTGGCGTAGGGAACGTTCATGCCCTCCAGCGCGGCTTCCAGGTTGCCCAGCAGCGTTGCGAAGGCGCTGAAGACCAGCACCTTGCGGCCTTCTTCGATCATGGCGGGAATGTTTTCGGTGAACCACTCGAGTTTGGTGTTGTGCCTGACGGGTTTCGCGCCCTCTAATTTGACCAGGCGCGGGTCGCAACAGGCCTGACGGAGTTTCAAAAGCGCGTCCAGCACCACGATCTGCGAGCGGGCCAGACCTTTTTTCTCGACTTCCTCGCGGATGCGCTGGCTGACGGCCACGCGGATGGTCTCGTAGAGGTCGCGCTGGCTGGACTCGAGTTCCAACGGCACGATGATCTCGGTTTTGGGCGGCAATTCACGGGCGACATCGCGTTTGGCGCGGCGCAGCAGGAACGGCCTGATGCGTTTCGCGAGTTGCGCGCGGCGGGCGGTGTCGCCATTCTTTTCGATCGGCGTGCGGTACGCCTCGCGGAAGGCGCGCTCGTCGCCCAGGAAGCCGGGCATCAAAAAGTTAAAGATGCTCCAGAGTTCGCCCAGGTGGTTTTCCAGCGGCGTTCCGGTCAGGCAGATCCGGTGGCGGGCGCTCAGGGCGCTGGCGCTCTGGGCGGTGCTGCTGCGGGCGTTCTTGATGTACTGCGCTTCGTCCAGCACGATCAGGTGGAACTGGTGCTGTTTGAGCTTGTCGAAATCGCGCAGCAACAAGGGGTAGGTGGTCAGCACCACGTCCGATCCGAGAATTCTGGAATGATCGCGTTTTGCACCGTGCAGCACGGTTAATTTGAGTTCAGGCGCGAAGCGCGCAGCCTCGAGCTTCCAGTTGGTGACCAGGCTGGTCGGCATCACGACCAGCGCGGGGCGATCCAATCGACCGGAGGCTTTTTCGTGCAGCACGTGCGCCAGCGCCTGGACGGTCTTGCCCAAGCCCATGTCGTCGGCGAGCACGCCCGCCAGGTCGTGCTCGCGCAGAAATTGCAGCCAGGAAAAGCCTTCGATCTGGTACGGGCGCAGTTCGGCGTTCAGGCCGACGGGTGGCTCGAGCGGCGCGATGCGCTGAAAATCGCGCAGGCGTGCGGCCATGGCAAGTAACCGTTCGCCACCGTGCCAGCGCAGCTGGAGGGCATCCTGAAGTTCCAGCAAGCGGGCCGCGTCGAAGATCGAGAGTCGCAACTTGCCCCTGGGCCGTTCGGCGTACAGCTCGAGCAGCACGCCCAGCAGGGCGCGGACGCGTTCAATGGGCAAGGCCAGCAAGCGACCGTCCGGCAAGCGCGGGTAGACGCGGGCGTCGTCGGGCATCTGGCGCAGGTGCTCGGGCGTGAAATCTTTGGGAAGGCGCGCCACCAGGTCGGATAAAAGCGGCAGCAGGTTCAACCGTTGACCGTCCACGATCACGCCGAGTTCCAGACCGAACCAGCCGCCGTGCCCCGCATCCTCGAGCGGTGCGTCGGTGACGGTTCCCACGGCATCCCGTTCATCCTCGAGTTCGCCGTACCATTCGGCGGCCTCGACGGTGTTGTAGCGCCAGCTCGGGTCGGATTCGATGCGCCAGCCGAGTTCCTCGAGGGCGGGACGGGTCTTGTTCATGAAGCGCAACCAGGCCGTCTGGAGCGCGTCGGATCTGGCGTCGGGTTGCGTGTACGCCCGCCCGACGCCGGGCAGGTGGCTGGTCAGCATCGGTTGCAACTTGAGCGCCAAGAGCAATCGTTCCGCGTTCAGTTCCGCCACCGGATCGCGCAGGATGCGTTCCAGCACGCCGTCCCTGAAGCTGACCACCTCGCGCGGCGTGTTGCGCGCGTCGGACGGCGAAAAACGCGCGTCGCCGTAGCCGAACTCGAGCACCGCGAAGTCCAGTTCCACCGGGACGTTCCAGTTCGATTTGATGGTGCGCGACATCAGGCGCAGCATCGGTCGACAGGCCCGATCCACGACGCGTTCCTGGATGGCTTCGGGCGCGGGCAAGTCCGGGAATCGGGCCGTGAACGCGGCCCGAAAGGCGCTCAGTTCACCCGGTGCGACCGGTGGGCAGGCCGCGAAATGCTGCGCCAAGGAGGGCTTGAACGGCGTCTCGATCAGGCCCATCGCAGCCTGCGAAACGTCCACGAACCACGGCGGGGAAAGCGCCAGCACGTGATCGCAGGCGGGTGAGACGCGGAAGCTCGGGACTTGCGTACCGTTCGGCTGAATCAGCCACTCGAGTTCGCCGGATCTGGGCGTGGCCATGCGCAGCGGCTGGCCGTTCGGCGCGTCCCACCAGCAGCGCCCGGTCTCGAGCAGGAGCTTCAAGAACTCCGGCGCGGGCGGGAAATCGCCGATCACGCAGGTCGCAAAATCGATCAACGACACGCGCAAGCTCATCATCGAACGCAGGAGCGGCCTGTCGCGCAGCGCGTACTGCGGCAGGGCATCCAGGTGGCTGGGCAGGTTGTAGGCTTTGAGTTCCGAAAAACTGCCGTCCCTGCGCTCCTTGCCGCTCCAGACCTTGAAACTGATCTTGCGTTCCGGCGTCGAGGAGAGCGTGAAGGCCAGCGTCTGCGTCTGGGTTTTCGCATCGTCAGATTCCGCGATGCGCGAGGAAGTTGTCAACCACGCGTTCAGTTGCTGCTCGAGCCGGGGCGCGGCGGGCGGATTCTGGAAGGTCTCGAGGACGCTCGATGATTTCTGCGGGATCGTAGGCGGCGCGAAGGTTTCGATCAACGCGCGAAGATCGGCGCTCGTCTCGAGGGGTTTGGGTCGCGGCAGCAACCCGCGTTCGTCGGCCTCCAGGAGCAGGGCCGCGCCGTGCTTGCAGTTGAACTCGACCGGGCAATCGCAGATGACGTTGACATCTTCCAGGGCGCGATCGCTCCACTCGAGGAACACGTCCACGTCGTAACGCTCACCGTTCGAGCCGCGCACGACGCCGCTGATGACCGAACCGTCTTTCGAGACCGTGATCTTCTGGATTTTCTGCGATTGCCGCAGCTTGCGCGCCCGCTCGAGCGTTCCAGCCTCAAAGATTTCGTCCAGTTCAAGCGCCGTCAACACCATCGGATTGTACGGGTGAACCGCGAATCGCGCGAGTCAAAAAGAACGCGCGCATCAGACGGTTCACCTGAAGATGTAAAAGACCGTCTGGAACGGTGTATCCTGAATCTCCAATGCCAAAACTCCGACAGAGCGTGTGCTGGTGGTGCTTCGAGAAAGCGCTCGACCCCGAAGCCTTCGCGAAAGGGATCGCTCGGATCGGTTTCGAGGGCGTGGAACTCGTGCCGGAAGAACTGCACGGGTTGATGAAATCTGCGGGTTTGAAGATCGTCACGCACCGAGGTCAATCTTCGCTCGAGCGCGGCTGGAACGACAGAGCGAACCACGACGATCTGGAAAAAGAATTCCTGACCAGCCTGGAAACGGCTGAAGCCCAACAGATTCCCGTGCTGATCGTTTTTTCGGGTAACCGCTACGGCGTGCGCGACGACACGGGCGCGCGCATCACCGCCGAAGGCCTGAGCCGCATCGTCGGTCACGCCAGGGACGCAGGCGTGACGATCGCGCTCGAGATGCTGAATTCCAGGCTCGATCACCCAGGCTACATGGCGGATCGCACGGAATGGGGGTTGTCTGTCTGCGAGATGGTCGAATCGTCCAGTTTGCGCCTTCTTTACGACGCGTACCACATGCAGATCATGGAGGGCGACGTGGTGCGCACCATCGACCAGTGGGGCGCGATGTTCGCGCACTACCACGTGGCCGGAAACCCCGGCAGGCACGAACCGGACGCAGCCCAGGAACTGAACTACCCGGCGATCGCCAAAGCCATCTCTCAGTGGGGTTCACAGAGCTTCGTCGGTCACGAATGGATTCCCACGCGCGACCCGCTGCAGGGGCTCGAGCGAGCGTTCCAGGTGTTCGATCTCGAGGTCTGATCGGTCGCGGGTCGAACTCGCCGCGGCTCGCGCTTCATCAACACCGTTCTGGACGCGCTTTAGAGCAGTCCGTCTAGATCGGTGGGATCGAGCGTACCGCGCTGATCGGGGTCGAGGATGGCGAACGCTCCACACCGAGGCGCCGCTGAACCCAGCGCGTCAGGGGTCGCTCGAAAAAACGGTGAATCAGCATCGCGGCCAGGACGGACACGACCGTGGCGTTCAGGATGTACACCCATTCGTCGAACCTGGACGCCAGCCCGAGCCGAATCCAGACTTCCCGAAACAACCTGACGATGAACGGATGGCAAATGTAAAGCGCGTAGGACGCATCCCCGAGCCCGACCAGGGCGCGCGTCAGGCGCGAACGGCTCTGCTTTTGAGGGAAGCCGAGCGCCCCACCGAGCAGGATCAGCGCGGCGGGCACACCCCAGACGAAGGCGCGAAGAAAGGTGTTGGTCGGCTCGTAGTGCAGGCCGAAGAGCATCGGTAGCACCGCCAGCCCGATGCCAGCCGCCGCGCTCAATGCGCCGATGCCCCACGGCAAGCGCAGGCCACCCACGAACGACAACCCGATCCAGCATCCCGCCACGAATTCGAGCGGCATGGTGCTGGTCCAGAATTGAAACGGTCCCGGCGAGAAGCGCGCGAACCAGCCGACCACGGCCAGCACCGCGAACACCACCGTGATGCCCACCACGACCCGTCTGGCGCTCCGAAAACGCCCGAGCATCAGCGCGAAAACCAGGTAAAACAGCATCTCGTAATTCAGCGTCCAGCCTTGCTTGAAGACCGGAACGATCGAACCGTCCGCCTGCGCGAACGGCACGAACAGGTACGACTCGATGATCTCGAGCCCCCCGATGCGGTTGGCGTTCAACAAAGCGGGCACGAACAGCGCCAGAATCACGTAGAGGCTGGTCGTGGCCCAGTAGATCGGCACGATCCGCGCGAAACGCCGAGCGAAAAACAGTCTGGCTGCGCCGTCCTGCCCGAACAGACGGCTCGAGGAGACGACCATCACGAAACCTGAGATCACGAAAAACAGATCCACCCCGACATCGAACGGTCCCCAGGTTGGAACGAAGCCCGAGCCCGTGCGCTCTGCGATGGTTTGCGCGTCGTGCGAGACGTGAAGGAAGACGACTGCCAGCGCCGCCAACAGCCGGAGCACCTGAACGGAGACGATCTGACCCATGAGACATAAATTATATCTTCATTGTTTACGCTCTCTAAAATCGCCGATGGAATCGACCTCGAGCCTTCGCTCCTCGAATCAGCGCGGCCTCGACGGAGCTTCACTCGGTGCTTTGCGTTGGTCAACACTGTCCGGCACACGATACTCAGCGCGCGTACTGAACAGTGTTTTTACCGTAGTCTCCAATTGTCCAACGAACCCTCAGCGGGCCGAGTTCGCGCTCGAGCTGCAGGCTCGCGGCTCGAGCGAATCCCCTCGGATTCCAGACAACAACGTCTCGAACCTGACGGATGCGGTGACGCAGCGGGCGTATGCTCCGAGCAATGACCACTCCTTCACTGCTGGCGGTTTTTGCGCACCCCGACGACGAAGCGTTCAGTTCGGGCGGCACCCTCGCGCGCTACGCGGAACGGGGTGTCAAGGTCACGCTGGCCTGCAGCACGCGCGGCGAGGCGGGTAAGATCACCGATCCGAACCTGACCATCGAGGATCTGGGCAAGCACCGCGAGCAGGAACTGCGTGATGCGTGTAAGGCCCTGGGCATCGAAGCCCCGATTTTTCTGGGCTACCGCGATTCGGGCCGCCTGGAGCGCTTGCGCAAGGACGACCCCTTGGCCAGCATCAACGCCGACCCGCGCGAGATCGAGGCGAAAGTGCGCGACGTGATCGAGCGGGTCGAGCCGCAGGTCGTGCTGACCTTCGATCCGCACGGCGGTTACGACCACCCGGATCACATCGTGATTCACCAGGCGACCTTGGCGGCCTGGTTCTCGAGCGGACACCTGGATGGCGCACCGGAGCGGTTGTTCTACACGGCCATGCCCGTGGAAACCATGCGCACCTGGATCGACATGCCGGGCGGCCCGATGACGCCGGGCATGACGCCGGAAGTGTACGGCGTGTCCGCCCCGACCATCGCCGTCAAGCGCAACGTCGAAGCGCAACTGGAAAAGAAGCTGGCCGCGATCCGTTTTCACGGATCGCAGACCGGACCAAATTCGAGGATGGGTCAGATGCCGCCCGAGTGGCAAGAAAAAATGCGCGAGCGTTCAAGCTGGGAGAGTTTTTCTCTGGGTGGCACGCGCGGCCCGATCCCGCACTGGCCGTTGCGCGGGTTTTATGACGGGTTGGATGGGTTCTCGCAGCTCGAGGATTGAAGCTCCCGTGAGAAGGCCGTCCGGGACGCGATTCAACCTTCGCGTCCCGAACGGTCTGTTCGATTTTGAGCCCGAGGTTCAATCTCGAGCATCGAGCCCGATGGGGTTCGCTCGCGTATCTTGAAGGTGTCGACCGACGAACCGTACATCAAAAACCGTCGAACACAGGGGGTTTCATGAATCGGATCACCTCCGTCGAGAAGCTGTTCTCATCGTTACCGCCGTGCTCGAGCCCGGTACGCGAGGTTCACAAGCTCGAGCGTTGGTCCATCGGTCAGCTCGCCGCCGCAACCGGGCAGACGGTCAAGACGCTGCGCTACTGGACGGATATCGGCTTGCTGCCCGATCAACGCGACGAAAACCGCTACAGGTACTACCATCCCAGCCTCAAAGACCGCATCCCGACGATCCGCAGGGCGCAGGCGATGGGCTTCAAGCTCGAGGAGATCGAGGCGTTGTTGCGCGCCTGCGGTGATTCCCCCGACCGGGATTGCGGTCTGGTGCGCGGCCAGATCGCGCTTCAACTCGAGCGCGTGCGCGCAAAAATGGTGGCGCTCCGGGCGTTCGAGATTGAACTCGTCGAGCGCCTCGGGTGGGCCGATGCGAACCCCGAACCCGATTGCGATGGCGCTAAAGGATGCCGTTATCTCGTGTCGGACGAATCATTGACGTTATCCTAAGCTTGACTCTCCCGTATACGGGAGGCCCTAGACTCCGCGCATGTCCCAGTTTTCAAATGCGCGCCAACCGATTCTCGTCGGGCTGATCGTCGGCTCGACGCTGACCTTCGGGCTGGGCATTCTGCTCGAGCGCTCCGTCGCGGGTGGATCGCATACCGAGACGGCGCTTCAGGCGTCCACCAAAACGCCTTCCGAAGCGGCGGAGGGCTCGGGCGGGGAGACGGCGGCGCAAACAAGCACCGAATTGGGCGAGGGTTCGAGCGCAGACCCACCGGCCTCGATTCAATCAGCCGCGACCCACGTGGAAGCGGGCGAGCAACGAATTCTGGGCATCAATCCCGAATCGGATGGTTCCGTCCTCGCGGCGATGGCCGCGTCATTCGCGCTCGCACTGGGTGCGTCGCAATCGCGGGCTCGAGCCTTGATGCTCGGGATCGTCGCCTTCGGTTTGCTGTTCGCGGCCTTCGACATTCGGGACGCAATTTTTCAGGCGCAGCAATCGCGTTTCGGGCTGGCGGGGCTGGCGGCAATCGTCGCGCTGTCGCACCTGTCCGCTTCGGCGCTGGCGGCGATGATCGCGCGAGCGAATCCGTCCCCAATCAGCGCCTGAGGTCGGGGCGAGACGTTTCGAGTTTGCCCCGAACGACACCGCCACTGGCGTCACCTTGAAAACACTGTTTTAGACGGTGTTTTTGAACGCTCAGGCTGGCTTTCATCCGCGAATCGTCAATGAACCTCTTGCGAAAGTCAGTCCCCAGAACGCGTTGACGCGAGGGCAACCATCAAGGTTGCCCCTACAGAACAGGCTTTTATAGGGGTAACCCTCGTGGTTACCCTGCCCTCGAGACGCGTTCGACCCCTTTCGCAGCAGGTCTAATATCACCGAGGTATCGATCCGAGGCTCGAGCAGTTGACGTAACGAGTATTACATGTAACACTCGTTACGTGACCAAATCGAAAGACCCCGAAATCCGGGCGCTGCTGCTCGAGAAAGCCGTCGCTCACGTCCTCGAGCGTGGCCTGTCCGACCTGTCACTGCGTGCCCTGGCCGAAGCCATCGGCACCAGCGCCCGGATGCTGATTCACCACTTTGGCAGCAAGGAAGCCCTGCTGGCCGAAATCCTGACCGCCATAGAACACCAGTACGTCGCACTGCTGGCGGCGCAATCCAACGATGGCGATCCCGCGGCTGGGCTCGAGCGCTTCTGGAAAATCCTGACCAGCGGTCAAGTAGATCACGTCGAACGCCTCTCGTTCGAGGTCTGGGGGCAGGCGCTGGTGCGCCCGGAAGGGTTTGAATCCTTCCTCTCGAGCCTGGTCGAACCGTGGACGGCGCAACTCGAGGCCGCGCTCAAAACCTACGGCCTGCCGAGAACGAAATCCAGAACGCTCTCGGTGCTGATCGTCTCGACCTTCTACGGGCTTTTATTGATGCGCCTGACATCAAATCAGGACAAAACCCTCGATTCGGCATTCAAGCAATTCTCGCGCTGGCTTCGGGCGGAACTCGAAGCATCGAGGAGGCAAGCATGAACGCAGTACAGCACCATTCGGGCGGTTCCAGGATCAGCAGGTGGTTCGGCGTCGGCTTCGTGGTCTGGATGCTGGGAACGCTCGGCTTTCGGCTGATCGGACATTGGTTCTTCGCCCCTGACGCGGCCCTGATATCGGTGGCGTTCGCGCTCTTTCTCACGCCCATCACGGCCTGGTGCATTCGCGCATACATCACATCGCAAAACCTCAGCCGATACGAGGGCGTGACCTTCGCCGTCTGCATCGTCGCACCCGGAATGCTGATGGACACGTTCACCGTCGGCTTTTTCGGGAGCGTCTATCCCAACATGAACCCCAGCGTCGCGTACATCTTCGGGGCGCACCTGCTTTGGATTTACTTCGTCGGTATCACGTCAGCCTTCCTTGGACCGCTGGGGAAATCCAGGACGGCCTGAACCGAGGCTCGAACCTGCCGAAAGTCGCGCGATGACCGCGCCCGAAAACCTGCTGTTCAATCTCGGACTCGCGCTGTTGTTCACGCACGAACTCGATGCGGTGCGCCAGCACGAATGGCGGTTGCTGTTCGTGCTGCGCCACATGCCCGAGGACATTGCGGCTCGAGCCTTCATCGCCGTTCACGTTCCGCTGTTCTTGATCCTGCTCGTCGTCACACAAGCACCAGGCGAACTGCAATTCTGGTCTCGAGCCCTCACCAGCGCGTTCCTGATCGTCCACGCGGGTCTGCATTGGTTATTGCGTCATCGCACCGCGTGCAACTTCAACTCCGGTTTGTCTCGAGGATTAATTTACGGGGCGGCGTTTGTTGGCGTGCTGAACAGCTTGGTGGCGTTCACCATCCACTAAAATTCTCAAGCTCGAGAAACATTCACCCTAGAGAACACCGTCCAGCACGCATATCTCAAAACGCGTGCTGGACGGTGTTGTCGAGTTCACGCGCACAGCTTCACAGGCTCTGCATGGCCGCATCCAGATCGCTCGTCTCGAGCTTCAACACGATGCCGTGCCGAAGGAACGTCAACCGGATTTCCGGCTCGAGTTCCGGGCGCGCCAGCCTGATCGCCTCGCGGTACAGCGCGAGCTGGCGGTGGTAGGTCGCGGCGCGTTCGGAAACGGCATCCAACGGCACGTCGTCGGTCTTGTAATCCTCCAGCACCCACGCCCCGGACGGTTCGCGGTACAACCGGTCGATCACGCCCTGCCAGGTTACGCCGTCCCGCGAAAACGCGAACGGCAACTCCGCGCGATCCTCCAAACGTGCACCGATATCGGGGTACAACCTGTCGTGGACAGCCTTGAGTGCCCACGACCGTTCCAGCATGGCTTCGCGTTCACGCTCGGGGAACGGGTGCAGCACGTACTGCGCGCTCAGGACGCTGCGGTGCGTCGGGTTGGTCGCGTCCAGTCCCTCGCTGATGGCGTAGTGGGTCAGCGTGCCGATGACGCGTTCCGCTTGCGGTAAGGCCAGCGCCTCGCCCAGATCGGGCAGTCCGTCCAGGACTTCGTCGGGATCGAGTTCACCGTCAGCGTCAGTCGTTTCCTGAGACCGGGTCGGGGCGCGCACGCGGCGTCTGGGTCTGGGGAATCGGGCGCGAGCCAGGGTCGCGTCCACGGTGAAGCGCGGTGCGGGCGCGGGCGCTTCCAAGAGCGCGGGCAGCACGTCTTCAGTGGCGGCGTGCGCGGTCACGCGGATGCCAGGAATGCCGTGGTCTTCGTTGCCCAACCTGAGTTGCGCCAGCAGAATTTCCAACCAGGCGCGCGGCGTTTTGGTCATCGAGCCCGTCAAAATCAAGTGATCCCTGGCGCGCGTCAACGCGACGTACAACAATCGGTTCGATTCGCCGTCGCGCCGCGCGTCCCAGTGCGCCGCGATCCGGGCGGCGTGGCCCGATCCTTTGAGCGCGACTTCGCCGTCCGGATGGACGCTGATTTCATCGGTCTGGTTGCGCTCGCCGCGCGCGAGGTCGAAGACCGCGACCGCGCCGAACTCGAGCCCCTTCGAGGCATGGACGGTCAGCAGGCGCACGCTGTCGCCCGCCTCCAGGGGTTCGTCGCCTTCGGCCTCCGAGAGTCGGGCGCGTTCCAGGAAGGTCAGCGCGGTGCGCGGGTCGCGCAAACCCCGAGCAGCCAGTTGGTAGAGCAACCCGTCCAGGTTGGCCACGGCCTGTCGGTCGCGCGTGAAACTGGCTGGCCCCAGGAAGCTCCATGCGTCCGACAACAAATCGATCGCGTCTCCGGCGCGGCGGATGCGTTCCAGGAGTTCGCGCAATCGCCGCGCGGCGGCGGCGCGGGATCGCTCGAGCGCGACGGTGAAGCCTTCGATGTCCTCGAGCATCTTCTCGAGGACATCCGTTTCCAGGTCGATCCCCGGCAAGCGCGCGAGGGCCGCCAGCACGTGCGGCGCGTCGGGCGTCAAGCGGGCGCGCAACAAGGTGGCGGCATCGCGGATCTCGCGGCGGTCGTAGTATTTCTGGCCGGAAACCGCCAGCGCGGGAATGCCCAGCGCGGCCAATGCAGCTTCCAACGGGGGCAAAGCGGTGCGCGACCGCACCAGCACGGCCATCTCCGACCACGGCGTGCCCGATTCGTGCAACCCCAGCAAGCGATCCGCCAGGAACCGCGCCTCGTTGCGCCGCGCGATCTCGAGGCTCGCGCCCTGAAAAACGTGCAATTCCGCGCGGGGTGCGCCGGGTTCCGCCCCGGAATTCGCGCTGGATTCTCGCCCCGGACGGACTTCTGCGGGCAGCCCGAGTTCGCTGAATTCGGGAAAAAGCCGCGCCGCCACCGCGCTGTAAAAGGCGCTCAGCTCCGGGCCGTGGCGGTAG
>CAXTKV010000122.1:0-15782 GCA_964244895.1 uncultured Deinococcales bacterium | reverse complement strand
GCCATCCCGGCCCAGGCCATAAGAGGATAGCCGTCCAGTACGAGGGTGTCAACTTCCCGGAAGACCGGTTCCAGCGCGAGTCTTTTGCACTACGCCGAGAAGTCTTCTGTGTGGAGGTAGAGGTATGACGACACTCGAGCGGGTCATTCAAGAATTTCTTTCGGACGGTAAAGCGCGCGGACTCAGCCCGCGAACGCAACGCTGGTACAGGCTGACGCTTCAGCAGTTCACGACTTACGCGGCCCACCAGGGCGCGACCGGGCTGGACGCGCTTCAGGTCGGGCTGGTGCGGCTTTACCTCGGGGAGTGCATGAGCCGAATGTCGCCGGGCGGCGTCCACGCTCGGATGCGAGCCGTGCGGGCGCTGTGCGGCTTCCTGCGCACCGAGGAACTGCTGGTCGCCAACCCGTTCGACAAGGTCAAACTGCCGAAAGTTCCCGACCGCGACCTGGACGTGGTCACGGACGCCGCGTACCGCGCGCTCATGGCGGCAGGCGCGCTCGGGCGGCACCCGTTGCGCGACCAGGCCATCTTCAGCCTGCTGTTCGACACCGGGGTGCGGGCCACAGAACTGTGCAGCATTCACCTCGGCGACGTTTCGCGCGCCGAGGGCGGCATCATTATCCGTCACGGCAAGGGCGGTAAACAACGTTTCGTCCCAGCCTCGAGACCCGTCCTGAAACGCTTGAGCCAGTACCAAACCCACGAGCGACCGTCGAGCGAACACCCGCACCTGTTCCTCTCGAGCGTTGACCACCCGCTCGGGTACGACACGCTGAGGGCCATCCTGGAGCGGCACTGCAAGACGGCCAACGTCAAACCCGTCAGGCCGCACGCGTTCCGGCGCGGGTTCGCAGTGGCTTACGTCCGCAATGGCGGCGACGTATTCACCCTTCAGCGCATCCTCGGGCACACGACGCTCGCCATGTCCAGCCGCTATGCCCGGATGAACACCTCGGACGTTAAAGACGTTCACGCGCGCGTGTCGCCCGTGGCGCGCTCCCACGCGCGCTAGGTGACTTTGGCACGCACCGACCCTCTCCCCGCTCACCCTCGAGGAGTATTCCAGACATGACGAACCGCTTCGACAACCCGCGCCTCATCATGAACGCCGTCCGGCGCTTCACCGAAGCGACCGAACCCGAACCCGAGCGCCGCGAGCAGAAGGCCATCCTGCTGTGCCAGTGCCTCGGGTACGACGAAGACCTCGACGAGTACGAACATCATTCGATGCTGCGCTACCAGGTTAGTGCAATACGCGCCCACCTCCTGCTGGACGGTGCCCAGCTCATCCGCGAGTGCTTCGCGTGGTTCGCCGCCAACGGCGAACTCACGCATAACCCGGCGCTGAACCTCCCTGGCCTCGAATTGCCGCCCAGACCGCTCAGCCAAAAGCAGTTCGAGGCGCTCGAGAAGGCCGCCAAGCCCAACGTCCGCCAGCTCCTCGCGCTTCACCTCATCGCTCGCGTCGGCCTAACGCTCGAAGAAGCCGCCCAGCTCAGGCTTGAGGACGTGAACGAGGCGCACCGCATCACGCTCGTGGCGCGCCCGCTCAGAATGTCAGCCCGGAGCTTGCGCCTCTTCGAGCGCTTGCCTCGGAAGCGACCTAGGACCGCTACGGTCCTGGGCGCGGACCCTTCGACCATCGAGGCGTGGTTTCGCACCCTCGGCGAGCAAGCGCGCCTCGACGGGACGGTCGATGCGGCCCGGTTGCGCTACTCCCTGGCGCACGCCCTGTGCGCTCAGGGCGTGCATTACACGGAAGTCCGAAAGCGCCTCGGCGATGTCTCCCTCGCAAATGAAGCCGAGCGCTTCAGAAGCGCGTTCGAGTACATGGGACCCGCCATGCGCTTCGAGTCCGACGAACTGCGTTAACCCAGACCATCCGGCGGTGCGCCTGGAGGCGCACCGCCTTTTTCGTTTCAACTTTAACCCAAGGAGAACCCAGCATGCTCACTCACCTCAGCTTCGACACCGTCCAGACCGCCCGGTACCTCGAGGGCAGTCAGTCCATCACACACCACGCCAAGCGTGTCGGCGTGTACCCACTCGTCGCCAGCGAGCGCGACGCCGTCAGCGGCGTGAGACCATCGTTGCGAAACGCCGAACTCATCGCGCGCACGCTCGAGAAAGACCCCAAGAGCGGTCGCCCATTCCTCACCGCCACCGCCCGGCTCCAGGTCGAACACATCCTTGAACGGTTCGTACTGCCCGCGTCGAACCTCGAGGTTCCGATGCAGTTCGGGCAGCCCAGCATCCGCCCCTCGCCCGCCAGCGCGGCCCTGAGCGCGACCAGCGCGTGGTCGGACGTTCTGCGCCCGAACGGCGTGGCTACGACGCGAGTGCCCGAGGACGGCGTGCGAACGAGCTTTCACCTCGAGTTCCACTACATCGAGCGCGCAGGCGTCGACCCCCTGCACAGCTTCATCACCGTCTCGGGCGCAAAAGCGGCGGACTGCGCCGAACTCGGACTCGCACAGGCGTGGGCCTACTATCTCGAAGTCTGCATGATGCGCGTCCTGCTCTGAGCCGGTGAGCCGAGTTCGCTCCACGAACCCTTCGGTGCTGTACGACCAGCCAACGTGGGCAGGGGACTTTTCGTCAAAAAAACACCCCCCGGTGCCGACCGGCCTGCGCGACGGAAGGCTCGAGCCTTCCGTCGGCGATACCCCCGGCCTGGCCGAGACGTGGTGCGTATCCCACGCGTTCACGTGGGTTTGCCCACCACGAACGGTCCTCGCACGGAGGCGGTAACCGTCCGGTGGCGGCTAGCGCCGCGAAAACAACGGAGTTTTGAGGGCGGTGTCCAGCGAGGCGACCACGCCTCGGACGTGCCCGACAGCCACCCCAGCCTCGAGCCTTCCGAAAGCTGCCGGTACCGGCTCGAGTACCGCATGGTGCGCGATGAGCTGTGCGTGTCGCTCGAGGGAACTGGTTCACCGCGCCACGATGTGTCCTTGGAATTGCACGCGGTCAGCACAGTTGCGGCTGACGCCGCGAACGAAACGGGGTTTGAAAAGCTGTGTTCGGAGCGGAAATATGGCGTCGGATGTGTTCGCCCGAAACAGTAACGGTGTGTTGTTCAGAGCTGTGATGCGGCTACGCCGCGAAAACTACGGTGGGACCCCAGTTAGCGAAGGCGAATGCGGCTACCGCCGCGCCCAAAATGGGGAACCCCATAGGCATGAGAAATGCGGCTACCGCCGCGAACGAGATGGGATGACCTTAGAACGCGGGTTTCATTGAGACACCAGACACCGCTCGGGCCACGGTTGCGAAGAGTGAGCATTGTAGATGCGTGCGGCTACCGCCGCGAAAACAACGGTCCTATAACGTGAAATGCGGCTGACGCCGCGCCCAAAACGGAGGGAGAAGCGGCTACCAGCGCACGAACGGAAAACTCGTTTGTAGAACAGGTTCGGTCGTCTATCCCGTCAGGACGTTCCCGGCTTGTCGGAACGCCAGTCGGTCGAGGACTTTTCGCCAAGCCAACAACCGGTGACGGGAACGCTGGTTGCTCGAGTGTCGGTTCAAAGAAACGAGTTTGGTACGGACTCAAACATTCAGGGCGTTACCCCAGAAGTTACCGTGGCGGAAAGCTGTCGGCTTTTGTCGTCAACCGAAAGACCCGACACCCACACCCCCCGCTGTAAGGCGGGGTGGTGGCGGGACGAGACCGGAAACAACGATGAATGCATTCACCCTACTTTCGGACCTCGGGCAGCCCGTACACCCCTCGCTCGAGTCGCACAACCAAACCTTGCGCCACGAGCCGCTTCAGGACGCGCTCGCGGGTGCGGTCGCCCTCGCACAGGTCCTTCTGACGCCTCGCCCCGGCCTTGAGGGCTTCGAGGATGCTGACCTCGGCGCTCAACGAGGGCAGGTGGCGGGCGTCGCTCGGAGCGACGCCCGCCTCTCTCCCGAGCAGCCCGTCGAGTCCCTCGAGGCGGATGACCCTCGGCGTCTTGTCGTCGTTCTGCTCGATGTACACGCGCGTCACGCGGTCCCGTTCCCACGGTCCCGCGTTGGTCTTGTTGAGCCGCCAGTGCGTCTCGCCGAGCGCGTGCTTCGACTCAAGGTCCACCACGACGCGCGCCCAGGCGCGCTTCTGCTGCGAACCCATCGGGCCGCGAGAACCGGCCTTCGACTTGCTCGAGGCTTTCGTGTTGTGGTCCAGCACGAGTACCGCCGCGTTCGCCTTGCGCGCCGGGTTGAGCGCACCCGCCAGGGCGGCGGTCACGTCCTGCGCGGAGTTCATGTCGCCCAGCATCGCCTGACCGAGGCTGTCGACCACCACGAGGTCAATTTCGTGTTCGACCACGTGGTCGAATATCCAGTCCTTGAGGCCCTCGATGTTCGACGGCACGCCGAGCAAACCCGTGTCCGCCTCGACATCGCCCGGCGAGTAGTACAGCAGGTGGCCCGCCGGTGCGGCCTCGAGACCGACGCCGCGCAAGGCGGCGTCGAGGTACAGCCCCGTCCAGGAGAGTCCACCACCGAAGTCCAGGTACAGCACCTTCCGTCCCTGCTTCACGAGCTGCGCCGTGATGCACAGCGCGTGAATGGTTTTGCCCTTACCCGGTTCGGCGCTGATGATGGTGCCCGCCGTGCGGTACAACAGGCCATCAATGAGCGCTTCGGGCGGCTGACGCGTCGGTCTCGAGGCATAGTCGATGGCACGAGGCCAGCTCTTGTGAACGGGTCGAAACAGCGGGTCATCGGGAAACTCTTCGGCAGCCAGGCTCATCGCCCAAGAGGTTAACGAGCGAGCGCCTTCAAGCCAGTGCGCTCGTCACGTTCCGCGTCCCTTGAGGGGCGCGGAATGGCGAGTATCGCCCATCTGCTCAAGAAGCCGTTCGTCTGAAGGGTAGTTCTCGAGTCGCCGCATTTGCACCCCAGTCCAGGTAAATTCGCGTACTTCAATTTGATAAACTCGAGGCACACCAAACGACAACGAAAGAGGTACGAATGCAGACCACGAACAACGCGGTTTCGCTATCCGGCGCGCCTGTGCGCGCCATTTTCATGTCTGCCCAGCAGGGCGCGAAGCGCACGCGAGGACCGCCCTCAAAACCAGCCGGTACCGATGCAAACAGTTCAGACTCGTTTCAAACCGACCCCGCCGACAGGCGGGGTCTTCTCATCGCTTAGCGGTTGGCGTCAAGGCCGTCCGCGCCATAGAGGAGAACATCATGGCAACTCACAAACCCGCCGGTAGAAACAGCGCCAAGCCATCCAGACAAGGCTTCGCAGAACCTCGCATCCTCGACTTCGCCACCGTCGCAAAGCCGCCTCCGGTTGAGTGGCTTGTTAAAGACCTTCTGGCTCGCTGTGCAGGAACCATTCTGGCTGGTGAACCCGGTGCGACGAAGACGCGTCACGCGGTCTGCATCGTCGCCGACCTCATCAAACAGGGCAAGCGGGTGCTATATCTCGACTTCGATGGCGGCTTGCGGTTATCGCACCCCCTACTCACGGCGGCGCTCGAGGGCGTTGGAATTTCGGGCATCCCACATAACCTCCTGTACTACTTCTCACCCAGCGAGGAAGAGTGTTCCAACGGGACCGGTACCTTGCCGACCACGCTCGAGGACCTTGAAGACTTTCTATTTTGGATGGTTCAAGATAACGATATTGACCTCGTCGTCGTGGACAGCATCGGCCAGGCGACCGACGGCAATATGAGCGTTGATGCGGACGTGCACGCGGTATTAGCAAAGGTCTTGAACCCTATCAAGAGCTTGAACGCCGCCATCCTTGTTCTCGACCACACGCCGAAGCGAGCCGCTGAGCGCGGCTCGACAGCGCCGATGGGCAGTCAGCAAAAGCGTGCCTGGGCCAGAGTCGTCGTAACTATCAGTCCGAAAGCCAACGGCTACATCCAGTGGACACTCGACAAAACAAACCTTACGAAGCGCTGGGACCCGTATCACACGCGCCTCGAGTTTCAAGAAGATGCAGATGGCAACGTCACCGTCTTGAAGCTCCACGGCCTCGGCACAGGTGTCAGCCTCCCGTCGCAGGTCAAGGCGCTCGAGAATGCTACCGACCGTATTCTGGCACTGCTCGAAAATGGTCCAAAGAGCCGCTCAGAACTGTGCGGAAGTGACTCGACCAAGAGCCGAGCGTTGAACGTGCTGGTCGAGAAGAAACGGGTCATCAAAGGTGAAGGCCATCGAGCGAAATACGAACTCTGCGCGATATCGCTCGATGCCGTATGAAGATGCTTGGTGTTTGAACGAGAATACTGTCACCGTCCCCCTAAAGGGGGGACGGTGACTGAATGAATTGCTTGGTGCGATAAATGCTCGCATAAGGGCGGCTGCTCCGCCTGGCGGCCCGCAGCCGCCAGCGCAGGCTTGTCGTATAAGACGGCAGGTACCGGAGCTGTTGGGGTTTAAGCACGTTTGAATACTCTTACCGTCCGGTACCCGCGACGTTACCAAAGAGGCTGGTCGGGGCTGGCGGCCCCGACCAGCCGAAAGGAGTTTGTGATGAAAAACCTTACCTGAAAGCTGCCAGAGCCGTGCTGACCGCGCACAAAGGGCGCTGCTCGCATAAACTGGGTTCGTGACCCCGGAGCAGCGCGCCAGGCAGAACATCGACAGGATGCTCGAGGCGGCAGGTTGGAGCGTGCAGAGCTTGGCTGAGCTGGACTTCACCGCGTCCGTCGGCGTGGCCGTGCGCGAGTTCCAGACGAGCGCAGGGCCAGCGGACTACATGCTGTTCGTGAAGCGCAAGCCCGTCGGCGTGCTGGAGGCGAAGCCGGAGGGCACGACGCTCTCGAGCGTGTCCGAGCAGACGGCGAAATACCTCTCGGCGGTACCGGCGAACCTTCAGAACGTTGCGCTGCCGTTGCCGTTCGGGTTCGAGAGTACCGGGGTCGAGACCTTCTTCCGCGACTTGCGCGACCCGGACTCGAGGTCGCGCAGGGTCTACGCCATCCACCGACCGGAGACGCTCTTGGAGTGGACGCTCGAGCCGGACACGCTGCGCTCGCGCCTGCGGGCGCTCCCGCCGCTCGAGACGCGGGGTCTGCGCGACTGCCAGACGGAGGGCATCGGCGGGCTGGAACGCTCGCTGGCGGAGGCGAGACCGCGCGCGCTCATCCAGATGGCGACGGGCGCGGGCAAGACCTTCACGGCCATCTCGAGCATCTACAGGCTCATCAAGTTCGGCGGGGCGAGGCGCGTGGTGTTCCTGGTGGACCGCAGCAACCTGGGGCGGCAGACGTTGACGGAGTTCCAGCAGTACGTCACGCCCGACGACGGGCGCAAGTTCACCGAGCTGTACAACGTGCAGTTGCTCGAGTCGAACCGCATTGACCCGGTGGCGAAGGTCGTGGTCACGACCATCCAGCGCCTCTATTCGATGCTGCGCGGCGAGGCCGAGTTCGACGCGAGCGCCGAAGAGCGCAGCCTGCACGAAGGTCAGCTCGAGGGGGCGCGACCGGTTGAGGTCGCGTACAACCCGGATATCCCGCCCGAGACCTTCGACGTGGTGTTCACCGACGAGTGCCACCGCAGCATTTACAACGTCTGGCGGCAGGCGCTCGAGTATTTCGACGCGTTCCTCATCGGCCTGACGGCCACGCCGAGCAAGCAGACGCTCGGGTTTTTCAACCAGAACCTCGTGACCGAGTACCCGTTCGAGCGCAGCGTGGCGGACGGCGTGAACGTCGGTTACGACGTGTACCGCATCCGCACGCAGGTCAGCGAGCAGGGCGGCAAGGTCGAGGCGGGAGACTTCGTTGACCGCCGCGACAAGCTCACGCGGGCTTTGCGCTGGGAGGTGCTCGACGAGGACCTGACCTACTCCAGCCGCGACCTCGACCGCAGCGTGGTCGTGGGCGACCAGATACGCACCGTCATCCGCGCGTTCAAGGACGCGCTCCCGAAACTCTTTCCCGACCGCACTGAAGTCCCCAAGACGCTCGTGTTCGCCAAGGACGACAGCCACGCCGAGGACATCGTCATCATGATGCGCGAGGAGTTCGGCAAGGGCAACGACTTCGCCAAGAAAATTACCTACCAGGCCGACAAACCCGAAGAACTCGTCAAGCAGTTCCGCACCGCCTACTACCCGCGCATCGCCGTGACGGTGGACATGATATCCACCGGCACGGACATCAAGCCGCTCGAGTGCCTGCTGTTCATGCGCGATGTCAAGTCCAGCCTGTACTTCGCGCAGATGAAAGGGCGCGGCACGCGCACCATAGACCCGAACGAGCTGAAGGCCGTCACGCCGGACGCGAGCCACAAGACGCGCTTCGTGCTGGTGGACGCCGTGGGCGTGACCGAGACCGACAAGACCGACATGCGACCCCTCGAGCGCAAGAAGGGCGTGAGCTTCGAGAAGCTCGTGCAGGCCGTGCAACTCGGGCAGCGCGGCGATGACTACCTGACGAGCCTCGCCGGGCGGCTCGCCAAACTCGACCGGGAACTGGACCCGCAAGACCGCCAGGAACTCGAGACGCAGGCCGGAACCCGCATGACCGCCATCGTCGGGGCGCTCTTGGACGCCACCGACCCGGACACGCACCTCGAACGCGCCCGGCTCGAGACGGGCCAACCCGAACCCACCGAGGCCGACATCAAACGCGCCGCCGAAACCGTCCGGGAGGAAGCCTGCCTGCCGTTCGATAACTCGAGCTTTCGCAACCTGCTGTTCTCCGTCCACAAACGCAACGACCAAACCCTCGACGCCACCACCAAGGACACCGTACTCAGCGCTGGGTACGACGCCAGCGCCCACGAACGCGCCCAGGCCGCCGTGCAGAGCTTCCGCGCGTACCTGGACGAACACCGCGACGAGGTCACGGCCTTTCAGCTGCTCTACGAACGCCCGTACCGCGACCGCCTGGCGACCTTCGAGGATGTCAAACGCCTGGCGAGCGGCATCGCCCGACCACCGTACAACCTGACGCCCGAGCGCCTGTGGACGGCCTACGAGGAACTCGAACGCGCCCGCGTGCGCGGCGCGGGCGCACAGAAACTCCTGACGAACCTCGTCAGCCTCGTGCGCTTCGCCCTTCAAGAAACCGACACCCTGGAACCCTTCCCCGATACCGTCGAACGCCGCTTCCAGGCGTGGCTGTCGAGGCAGGAACTCGAGGGCCGGATGTTCACGCCCGAACAGCGCGAGTGGTTGACGCTCATCAAGGACCGCCTGGCGGACTCGCTCGAGGTCAACCCCGCCGACCTGGAATACGAACCCTTCGCCGACAAGGGCGGCCCGTACCGCGCCCTGAAGCTTTTCGGCAAGGGCCTCGAGCCGCTGCTGGAAGAACTGCGCCGCGAACTGGTCGCGTAAGCTGAAGGCATGGACGATGAATTGTTCAAGGAACTCGTTGAGAACGTCAAAGAAGGTGGCGCTATCCTGCGCGGCGAGCGTCCACCGGGCCGCGTCACGACCTTCCACCCGGACGGCAGCGTGACCGTGACCTACCCTGACCGCTTGGGCGAAGCGCCAGCGAAGCCCGAGCCACCAGACCCGACTTGAACCCGGCCAGGAACACCGTCCCACACGCTGTTTTGCAGGTTGAACAAACACCGTCCTGGACGGTGTTTGTCTTGGCACGCCCCACCGCGTCAGGTTAGGATGCCCGCGTGCTGACCACCGAGAAACCAGCGCACGACCCCGTGCGCCACGTACCAAACGTGCCCGAAGCACAACCCGAAACCGATGACATACCCGCAAGCTGGGTCTGGACGACTGTTGAGGAAGTAGCACACCTGAACCCTGGACTCGGGCAATTCACACCGTCAGACGAAACGGACGTTACATTCGTTCCGATGAGAGCTGTCGAGGAACTCTCAGGACGGTTTGATGCCTCGAACTCGAGAAAATACGGTGAAGTAAAAAAGGGCTACACAGCTTTCATAGATGGCGACCTTATTTTTGCAAAGGTCACACCTTGCATGGAAAATGGAAAACTCGCCGTCGTTAATGGCCTTCGCAATGGCCTTGGATGTGGGTCAACTGAATTCCACGTTTTGAGGGCAACGATGCCGGAGACGGCAAAATACCTTTTCCATTTTCTATCTCAGAGTAGTTACCGACGCATCGCTGAAGGAAGCATGACGGGCGCGGTGGGACTGCGGCGTGTGCCGACGGCATTTCTCGCGCAGAGTGTCATTCCCCTCCCACCTCTTCCCGAGCAGCGCCGCATCGTCTCGAAGCTCGAGGAACTCCTGACCAAACTCGAGGCGGGCGTGAAAGCCCTCGAGCGCACGCGTGCCCTGCTGCGCCGCTACCGTCAGTCCGTGCTCAAGGCCGCTGTCGAAGGCGAACTCACGCGCGAATGGCGCGAGCAGCACCGGCACGAACTCGAGCCAGCCCAGAAGCTCCTCGAGCGCGTGCTCTCGGAGCGCCGCGCGAAGTGGGAAGCGGAACAACTCGAGAAAATGCGTTTGAAGGGGTTGAACCCGCTCACGGACGCCTGGAAAGCCAAGTACGAGGAACCACAGGGGCCAGATGTCTCGAGCTTGCCGGAATTGCCAGAGGGATGGGTGTGGGCATCTATTGCACAGGTCGCATCGTTACAAGCTGGCTATGCGTTCCCAAGCTCAGGGTTTAAGAAAAGTGGAGTAAAGCTTCTTAAAGGTGTCAACGTTCGTGATGGCTGGTTAGCAGACATTGACGTTGACTATTGGGATGAAGTTGATGCTGTGAAACTTCAGAAGTTTCTGCTGAGAACAGGCGATATCGCTATTGCAATGGATAGACCAGTGTATTCGAGCGGTTCTCGGGCAACAAAAGTCGTTCAACTCACTGAGGACTGGAACGGGGCACTGCTGCTCCAGCGAGTTGGTCGTTTCTTGACTACGCTTGCTATTGAGGCCGGATATCTTTACGTTTTCGTTCGAGGGCCAACGTTCCGGCAGCATCTCATCCGTAGTCAAAAAGGTTCTCAGGATGGGAAAGACCTTCCTCACGTAAGTTCTGAAACCATAGACAGTACCCCAATACCCATACCTCCGTTAAAAGAACAAGCTGTCATCGCCACTTTTATCGAACGTCGGCTCGAGGTGCTTGACACGCTCGAGGACACGCTCGAGAACGAACTCAAACGCGCCGAACACCTGCGTCAGTCCATTCTCAAACGCGCGTTCGCCGGGAAGCTCGTGCCGCAAGACCCGAACGATGAACCCGCCGCAGAACTACTGCACCGCATCAAGCTCGAGAAAGCACAACGGTTCGCGGGTACGCAGAAACACCGTCGCACACGTGAAACGAAGAACACCGTGCAGGACGGTGCTCCCGGTGATGCACCGCGAAAGCGCGGGCGTCCACGAAAGAACTAAACCAAAACCGCTTGTTGTGAATTTTAGGGGGAACGATGCACCCATATCAAAAAGTAGAAATGGAATGTGTTTGGAACGAAAGAGACTCCGAGTGGTCAGTAATGGTTATCACCCCTGGACCCTACAAAGGCAGGTTCGTCCGTTGCCATCGCGCTCTAAGAATTCCTCACGCGCGGTACGAAGGTGTGGTTACTCATCGGCTACAAGCTGGTGCAAGCACGCCGTCTTGCGATGTTGAAGGTGGGATGGGAAATATCCATCGCATTCCTGGGGGAGAGTTGTGACCCAAGCTGCACCCGCTATTGTCTCTCGAGTCTGGAATTACGCGCACGTCCTGCGCGATGACGGCCTGAGCTACGGCGACTACGTTGAAGAATTGACGTACCTGCTGTTCTTGAAGATGGAGTCAGAGATGGCGCAACTGCGCGGAGGGCGCGAACGCATCCCCCAGGGTCTCAACTGGGCCAGTCTGCGCGGACTCGAGGGGGACGCGCTGCAAAAGCATTACGCTCGCGTTCTGGAATTGCTCGGGCAGGGTCACGGCGGAAGTTTGCTTGGGGCCATCTTCGCCAAAGCGCAGAGCAAGCTCAAGACGCCCGCCATCCTGCGGCGTCTGGTGGACCTCATTGACCGCGAGGAGTGGCTGGACATCGGCGCGGACGTGACCGGGGACATCTACGAGGGCTTGCTCGAGCGCAACGCCGAAGACGTGAAAGGCGGTGCGGGCCAGTATTTCACGCCGCGTTCGCTCATCCGGGCGCTCGTCGAATGCGTTCGCCCGCGACTGGGCGAGACCGTCTGCGACCCGGCGTGCGGTACGGGCGGGTTTCTTTTGGCCGCGCACGAGTACCTGAAAGCGCAGAGGCCGAACAAGGACCAGGCGAAGGCGCTCAAGGAACGCACGCTGTTCGGCTTCGACATCGTGGACAGCGTCGTGCGCTTGTGCGCCATGAACCTGTACCTGCACAACATCGGCGGCGAGACCAGCCCGGTCAGGGCGCAGGACAGCCTGGCTGTGCAGGGTGGCGCGTACTACGACGTGGTTCTCGCCAACCCGCCGTTCGGCAAGAAGTCCAGCATCACCGTCATCGGTGAGGACGGTAAGGCGGGGCGCGAGAGCGTCAGCTACGAGCGCAACGACTTCTGGACGACGACCAGCAACAAGCAACTGAACTTCTTGCAGCACATCGGCAACATTCTCGCGCAGAACGGTCGCGCGGCGGTGGTCGTGCCGGACAACGTGCTGTTCGAGGGCGGCGCGGGTGAAACCGTGCGCCGCAGGTTGTTGCAGCAGTACGACGTTCACACGCTGCTGCGCTTGCCGACGGGCATCTTCTACGCGCAGGGCGTCAAGGCGAACGTGCTGTTCTTTGACCGCAAACCCGGACAGGCCGACGCGTTGACCACCAAGCTGTGGGTCTACGACCTCCGCACGAACCAGAACTTCACGCTCAAGACGAACCCCCTGCGCGAGTCCCACCTCGAAAACTTCGTGCGCTGCTACAACCCCGAGAAGCGCCACGACCGCAAGGAGACGGAACGCTTCAAGGTCTTCACGCTCGAGGAACTGCTCGCGCGAGACAAGGTCAACCTGGACATCACGTGGCTGAAGGACGACTCGTTGGAGGACGGCGAGAACTTGCCCGCGCCGGGCTTGCTGGCGGCGGAGATAGCCGAGAACCTTCAGTTGGCGCTCGAGCAGTTCTCGAGCATCACGGAGGAGCTGGGAACGGCGTGAAACTGACGGCCTATGTCGTCGCTGCTCTACTCATCTTGCTCGCGTTCGCTTTCGGGCTTTTGCTGAGTCCAGGCAACCTTTTGAAGCTGGACTTGACGAGTCCAGCCCAGGTGACGCTGCTCGGCTTGATGGTCACAGCAATTATTACTTTCGTCAACTTGCTGTCATCAGCGCTCACAAAGTCCTATGAGGCATCCCAGAAGCGGCAGGAGTTGCTGTGGGACAAACGGTCTCAGATAGCGATGCAGACGCTCGAGAAGGTGAGTTCACTTCAGAGTCGCGTGATATCGCGCATGAGTGAAATGCGGAACGCCATCAACGGACTCAGGGTGCAAATGTTTGTGCATTCTGACGAAGAGCTTCAGCATATTGAAAACTTGAGTCCACCAGAAAAATACAACCTCTGGCGTGAACAGACCTGGAAAGCTGAAGAACAGCTCAAGCAGTGGAATGCCACCGTTTCGAGCGACCTGCTCGACATCACTGTGTGGTTCAATTCTGAAGCCTTATCGGTTCCCATCTACTTTTTGCCCCACGAGGAATTGGACACCGCATTGACAACCCTCGGGGAACGGTTGAAGAAAGCCCTGTTCCTTTTCGAGAAGGCACTCAAAACCCTGACCCTAGCTGTCGAGTCGAATGACTTTGAGGCCATCCTGACAGACGTTATTTCTGACCTGAGCAGCCGTGAGGAGAAGCACGTCGAGGCCGTCGGCGAAGAATTCAAACGGCTTCGAGCCTTACTCGCTCGGTATCTCCAACTTTCCTGACCTCGACGGTTCAACAATGAAGTGTTCCAGCTTGACGGGAACCGTCAAGCTCGCGTACTCTCGAGGGACTACGGTATCCACAGACTGCGGATACCAGAGACTCAGAGGAGAACGACCGTGTTGCTCACGCCCGCGCAGAAGAAGGTCTGGAACGTTCTGGTTCGCACCTCGCGCAAGCTCGGTGCCCTGCCCGCGCCCGCCGCCGTGGCTCGAGAGTTGAAGCTCAGCGAGACGCGCATCAAGCAGCACCTTGGGACGCTCGAACTCAAGGGTTTGCTCGAGGTGCGTTCGCTCGGCGCGGGCCGCACGCCCGCGCTGGCGTTCACCCTGTCCGGTCGCGCGGAGGCGGGCCTCGTCGTCCCGGTCGCAGGCGTCATCCGGGGCGGGCCGCTGTCGGAGGCGATGCCGGAGGTCGTGGGCTACCTCGAGCTTCCAGGCAAGCCCGGTCGGTTCGCGCTGCGCGTCACGGGCGACTCGATGGCTGACCGCGTGCTGGACGGCGATATCGTCATCCTTCAGGCGAACCTCGAGCCTGCACAGGGCGAGATGTGCGCCGTGCGGGTCAACGGTCACGAGGCGACGCTGAAGTACCTGTACCGGGATGTGCGCCGCAAGAAGGCGCTCCTGGAGGCGCAGAACCGCGAATACGACTCCATCCAGGTTCCACTCTCCGAAGTCTACGTGGACGGCGTCTATCAAGGTTTGCTTCGCGGCAGGCTCGAGGGGTTGTTCAAGGAGGTCAACGTGTAGCCAGAGCTGAACCAAAGAGGAAGCGCGCGTCTCGCCGGGAAGCTGACCGCGCGCTTCGTGACCGAAGCCAGCGTCGCCGCTGGTCTCGTACCGTAGTTCGGCCCGTCCAGTGTATTCCCTAGAAGGGCCGGGATGGTGACCTGTGCCCGTACTCGCCCACAAACCCATCAGGACGGTCCCCACCGTCTTCACGACCGTCGCGGCGCTCGTCGTCTCGGACGCGCCTTCGTGGGCGGCACAGCGCACCGACCCGGCCCTCGTGGGCCGGTCGGTGCTGGTGGTCGAGGGTCGGCGCGTGGTCGGGGCGAACGCTGGGCCGCGCAGGGCGGGTGTGAAACCCGGCGATGCGCTCGACCGCGCCCGTGGCCTGTGCCCGGACGCGGTGGTCGTGCCCCTGGACGGTCCGACCGTTCAGGCCGCGTGGGAGGCCGCCATCGGGGCGGCCTATCGGGTGACGCCGTACCTCGAGTCGGGTGGGTTGGGCGCGATGTACGCGGGTCAGCTCGACCCGCTCGAGGCGGAAGCGGTGGCGCTCGAGCTGGGCGTGCGGGTGGGCCTGGCGCACTCGCGCGGGACGGCGCTCCTGGCGGCGCTCACGACCGCGCATGGGGCCGCGAGGCGCGTGCGCGATGACGGGGCGTTTCTCGAGGCGGTGCCGGTGTATCTCTTGAACGCGGCGGGCGTCCCGGAGTGGGTCGCGGAGCGCCTGAAGCTCTTCGGCTGGTTGACGCTCGGGCACGTTCGGCGCGTCACGGCCAGGCAGCTCGAGGCGCACTTCGGCGCGGTCGCGGCCCGCGTCTGGGCGCTCGCCAACGGGCGCGACGACGCGCCCATCCCGGCGCACCGCCCGCCCGACGAGGTCGAGGTGGGCTTCGACTTCGACTGGCCCGCGCTCGAGCCGCAAGAGTGGTTGCCGGTACTCGAGAAGCTCGTGCCGGAGGCGGTCGAGCGCCTGAACGGTCGCTGGGCGCGGGTCGTTACGGTGACGGTTCGCACGGGTCTGGGCGAGGCCACGGCGCGGCAGGTGCTGAAGGCGTCCAGCGCCGACCCGAAGGCGCTGCGGCTGAACGCCTTGCGCGTACTCGAGGCGGCCATCCAGCCGGGACTCGAGGTCGAACGCCTGGACTTGCGGCTGGGTGGCTTAGAGCGGCCCGTACCGGTGCAGGAGTCGCTCTTCGGACTGCTCGAGCGTCCGGGCGTCAAGGCGGCCATCGCGGG
>CAXTKV010000121.1:0-15945 GCA_964244895.1 uncultured Deinococcales bacterium | reverse complement strand
AGACCTGGTTGGCTTCTAAAGTGAAATTCACATCGTCCAGCACGCGCCGTCCACCCAACGTCAGGTTGATCTTCTCGAGGCGAATCAGCGACACGATCGGTAGTCTGACACGCGCGACCAGAATCTCGATTCCGCTTTCTCGCGCGGTGAAGACTGTCGCCGCCTTCAGGATCTGCCCCAATCGGGCTGCGGTGGCGTTGTAACATGAAACGCCCGGAGTCGACCTCCGGCCTTTATGACCGACGCACACGCACCCATCGCACTCGTCACCGGTTCGAGCGGTTTCATCGGTCGGCACGTGGTGCGGGCCTTGCTGGAACGCGGTTACGCCGTGCGCACCCTGCAACGACCCGCCAGCGCGAGCCCCAGACCCGCCCAGGGCGTGCGTTGGCCTTGGGTCGCGCCGCGAGCGCCGAACGAACCCGGCTCCGTGGAGGTCGTGCGCGGTGACCTGACGCCGGACGGCGTGGCCAGGGCCGCCGATGGTGCGCGCCTCGTGTTCCACCTGGCGGGTCTGACGCGGGCTGCCGCGAGCGCTGAATTCATGTGGGCCAACGCCGAAGGTACGCGCGCCGCCGCACTCGGTTCGGCGCAGGCGGGGGCGAAGCTCGTGTACGTCTCGTCGTTGGCGGCGGCGGGCACGGGAACCCCCCAAAAACCGCGCACGGAATCCGATCCGCCAGAACCGATCACGCCCTACGGACGCTCCAAGCTCCAGGGCGAAAACCGCGTCCACGAAACCGCTCGGCTGCTGCCGCTCGAGTTCACGATCATCCGCCCACCGGGCGTCTACGGCCCCGGCGACAGGGATTTTTTGTTCGCCTTCCAGGCCGCCAAACTCGGCGTATTCCCGATCCTGGGCGATCCGAACCGCGTCTACACGCTGGTTCACGTGACCGACCTGGTGGCCGGAATGATTACCGCCGGAGAAAACCCCAGGGCGAATGGCGAGACGTACTTCCTGGGCCATCAGCAACCCGCGCGTTGGGGCGCGATCCTCGAGACGCTGGCCCGGTTGTTCGACAGACCGTACCGACCATTTTTCTTGCCGAACGCCGCGCTCGAGGTCGCCGCGCGACTCGGCGAGGCCGCGCAGGTCTTCGGGCGCGTCGGATTGATCAACACATCCCGCCAACGCGACCTGAGCGCGCCCGGCTGGGTCTGCGATTCGAGCGCCATCGCTCGGGATTTGGGCGTGAAGGCCACGACCGCGCTCAGTGATGGCTTCAGGACGACCGCCCAATGGTACAAAGATGCCCGATGGATTTGAATCCGACTCACAACCTGAAGTCGCAAAGCACACCGTCCGCCACGACCCCTAACCAGATCCCCACGAAGGAAACCCCTTGAAAAACGCCGTCCAGATTGTTCTTCTTTCAATCCTGTTGTCCTTGCTGGGCTTCGGATTTCTGCTCTTGACTGGCAAAAAATTCGACCTGTCCGCCTTCGCTGGCCTGGTCAACGTCCAACCCGCAGGTCTGGTGCTGGTCGTGGTGCTGCTGGTCGCCTGGTGGCTGCTGGGGGGCCTGCGAATCAAGGTGCTGGCCGGGCCGGAAGGCCGTCAGGTCACGCTGGGGCGGGCGTCCAGGGCGATGCTGCTGAGCTTGTTCTCAGCCGCCGTCACACCCGCCGCCGTCGGTGCGAGCTTCGGGCTGGGCTGGTACCTGTCTCGCTACATTGATGCTCGGCGCGCCACGGCGATTGCGCTGTACGGGCTGGTGCTCGACCTGGTTTTTTACGCCTGGAGTTTGCCTGCCAGCTTCCTGGTGCTGGAACTTCGGCACGTCAATCTGGAAATCCCGGTGGTCGGGCCTTTTATCGGCATCCTGATCATCTTCGCCTCGGCGCTGGCGCTGACGGTCGCCTGGGCTTTGACCTTCAGGATTTCGTTGCTGGAACGCTTCGTGTGGTGGGTGTTCTCGCCGCGCTTTTTACTGCGCTTCCGGCGCGGCGCGTACCAGTTCGTGCGCGAAACCGGAACCGCGCTGGCGGGCATTCGCACCATGCCGCTCGTGTCGCAGGTGCTGTTGCACGTCCTGACCGCCGCATCGTTTTTGATTCACTTCATCGCTTTCAACGCCGTCGCCTTCGGGCTGGGTTTGAAGGTCGATCACGTTTCGATTCTGGCGGCGCAGACCATGGTCGTGGCCGCCAGCTTCTTCATTCCCACGCCCGGCGGGTCGGGCTACTTCGAGATCGCTTTGGGGCAACTGTTCCGCGCCAGCAAGGTTCCAGAGACGGCGGTGCTGCCTTTAATCGCCATCTGGCGCTTGATTTCGTATTACCTGTACGTGCTGATCGGCCCGTTCATCGGTGGTCCCGCGCTGCTTCGCGCCAGCGAGCAGAACCGCCAGGATGCGAAAAAGCCCGGCGATGCGCCCGTCTGAGTGCCTGAACGCTTGAAGCTCCAGCCTTTACGAACACCGTCTAGCGCGTGGTCTAAAATTGCGTGCTGGACGGTGTTTCCTCGAGATGTACAGACTTGGACTCGCTCGAGGCGTGATGGATTCAGGCCCGCTCGAGGCTCGACGGACTCGGGCTCGAGACGACTGGATGTTCCTGAGCGCGATCGGATGTGCCGGTACGCTGACGGGATTGACGCGGGCGAGAACATCCGAGAACACCACCCGGCGCATCACAGAACATAGCCTCGGGACGGCGTGAATGGCTTCTTCTCGAGCCTCAATCGGTTTCGCCTTGACCCGTTCTGCGGGGCGGGTGTAGTCTCACGGCGCTCTGGTGCTCGACCCGCAAGGCTCGAGCTTAAAGTGGGGAAGTCCGGTGAGATTCCGGCGCTGTAGCGCAACGGTGTGGGTTGAAAACCCGAGCCCGAATGCCTGCCAGGGACCGCGACCTCGAGACACGCTCGGGGCGCACCTCTCGCCGAAAGGGGTTTTCATGCACCGGATTTCGTCTTCGTGAGTCCTCGCCGCTTGGCGAGGACTCGTCGTTTGTCGGTTTGGTCGGGACTCAGGGGCAGGCAGGGGTTTTTGTGACATCAGACTCACCGATTCGTTCAATCCGGTCGCGGCCTCGAGGCTCAAAGGCAGCGTTGGCGCTGGTCGTGGCGGCAGTGGTCTTGGTCGCGGCGATGCTGATCGCGGTCGGCAACGGTACGCTCGGGATCGATCCGGATACGACCCTGCGCGCCGTCTGGCACGGCCTGATGGGGCAATCCCTGGAGGGGCTCGAGGCGATCGTCTGGAACATCCGCTTGCCGCGCGTGGTGTTCGGCGCGTTGGTGGGCGCGGCCCTGGCGGCCTGCGGCGCGGCCATGCAGGGTTTGTTCAGGAATCCGCTGGCCGACCCGTACCTGACGGGCGTGGCTTCGGGCGCGGCCCTGGGCGCGACGGTAGCGATCTTCGCGGCGGGATCGCAGGCGGCGGCGTTCGCGGCCACGATCGTCTCGAGGGGGAACGCCTCGGGCCTGGTTCCGGCGTTCGCGTTCCTGGGTGCGCTCGTTGGGGTGTTGCTGACCGTCTGGCTCTCGGGCGCGGCGCGTCAGGGCGCGTCCCAATCGGGCACGGGCGCGCTGATCCTGGCGGGCGTGATCGTCGGCTCGATCCTGACCGCGATCACGACCTACATCCAGTTGCGCGACGCCGACCGGATGCGCGCGGTCTTCTCGTGGACGCTCGGCAACCTGTCGCTGGTGGGCTGGGCCGAGGTGCTGGCGGTGCTGCCGTTCGCGCTGATCGGTTTCGCGGCGCTGATGGGTTTTTCCAGGGCGCTGGATGCCCTTCAACTCGGCGAGGACACCGCGCGGACGCTGGGTTTGAAACTCGTCTGGGTCAAACTGGGCGTGGTGATCGCCTCGAGCCTGATGGCGGCGGCGGCGGTTTCTTTTGCGGGCATCATCGGCTTCGTGGGTCTGGTCGCGCCGCACGTCATGCGGCGTCTGGGTCGCCCGAATCACGGCTGGTTGATTCCCGCTTCAGCCCTGGCTGGCGCGAGCCTGCTGGTGGTGGCCGATCTGGGCGCGCGCACCCTGACGCGACCGGCTGAGTTGCCCGTCGGGATGGTCACGACCTTGATCGGCGGGCCGTTTTTCTTGTGGTTGCTGCGGAGGCGCGGGTGATGCGTCCTGCGCGGCCTCGAGCTGAGGTGCATCGGACGGCGCGCTGGATCGTGCCGCAGAGGAACACCGTTCTACACGGTATGGATGCGATACTCGATAACATACGTCCTGGACGGTTTTCGCGCCGTTGGCGCTCGAGATGAATCCTCTGCTCCAGATCATCGGTGCGAGCTTTTCGTATTCCAATCCCGTGCTGCACGGCGTTCACCTGGACGTTCAGGCGGGCGAGGTGGTCGCGCTGATCGGGCCGAACGGGGCGGGCAAGACGACGCTCTTGAAACTCATGGCCGGACTGCTTCGCGCCCAGCGTGGTACTGTCCGCGCGCCCGAACCCAGGGCGCGGTTCGTGGCGTACCTGGCGCAATCGGAGCCGTTGCCCACGGACTTCAGCGCCCTCGAGATCGTGCGCTTGGGCAGGTTGCCGTTTCAGGGTTTCTGGAGTCGTGAACGCCTGGAAGACTCGAGGGCCATCGAACGCGCCATGCAGCGCACGGACACGCTGGGCTTCGCTGATCGCGCCATCGGTACGCTCTCGGGCGGGGAATGCCAACGCGTGGCGTTGGCGCGGGCGCTGGCGCAGGAACCGAAGCTCTTGTTGTTGGACGAACCGACCAACCACCTGGATCTGGCGCACCAGGCCGACCTGATGTCGTTGTTGCGCCGCGAGGCCTCGAGCGGATTGGGCGTGGTGATGGTGGTTCACGACCTGAACCTGGCGGCCCACGCGGATCGGTGCGTGCTGCTTTTTGATGGGCGGATTCTGGCCGATGGTGCGCCTGCGGACGTACTCAATCCCGAGATGCTCGAGCCCGTCTACGGTCTGCACCTCGAGACCTTACGCGCCAGCGACGGTCGCGTGGTCGTCGTGCCCAGCGCGCGGTCTGGCCGATGAACCAGCACGTGACGGAGCCGATGAACCAGCACGTGACATGGCCGATGAGCCAGCACGTGACGGGGCCGATGAGCCAGCGCGAGGTGTGGCGGCGCTCAGGGTTTCTCGAGCACCAGCATCGCGCGGTACGCGAGCGGCGCGCCGCCCCCGCGTTCCGGCTCGAGCTTGACGAGCTTCAGGCGGTAGCCCAACGCGAGCGCCGCTCGCGGCTCGAGGTTGGTGTGCAAGGAAAAACGTTTCTGGGCGCGGTTCTGATACGCCACGAACTCCAGTTCGGCATCCCCCGCCCAGACGCATACGACTTTTCTGGGACAGCGCGAATCGTGTTTAACCCGCGCGAATTCCAGGTTCCAGTTCGCAGGACTGTAGTGCGCCACGGACGCGCCGCCTTTCGTCTCGAGCGCGAAGGACTTGCCGAGCTTGATCTCCACCGGCATCTCGAGCGCCAGACCACCACCGAGCGCCAGGGCGCAGACCAACCGTGTCCAGATTCGCATGACCCAAGGCTACCTGCGCCCCGTCTGCGGGGGATGAGATGACCGTCCTGCGCGGCCTGCACCTGGCTCACACCTTCTTGACGACCCTGCCTTTTTCGCACGTCAACGAGGTGAAAGACGGCGAGTTCCGCTACGCCAGCGGTTTTTATCCCGCCGTCGGCTGGACGCTCGGACTGCTGCTGGTGCTGACCGCCTGGATCACCTCGGGGCTGCCATCGGGCGTGGGTGCGGCCTTGACGCTGGCGGTCTGGTTGGGCCTGACGGGGATGCTGCACTTTGACGGGCTGGTGGATTCCGCCGATGCGCTCCTGGCCGCTAAAAGCCCAGCGCATCGGCTCGAGATTCTGTCTGACGTTCACATCGGCGCGTTCGGACTGGCGGTTGGTGTGGTCGCGCTGCTGCTCAAATGGAGCGCCCTGGAAGCCCATCCGGGCACGCTCGGTTTGCTGGTTGCGCCCGTGCTGGCCAGGGGCGCGGTGCTGCTGCCGATGAACATTTTTCCTGCCGCCCGCGCGGAATCTCTGGGGGCGCGAGCCCGAGAAGGCAACTGGCCCGTCGGTCTGGCATTCGCCGTTCCAGCCGTATTGCTCGCGCCGATCGCCGCGATTGCCGCAGTTCTCGGCGCGCTGCTGGTCGCCGGGTTCGCCGCGCGCCGGTTGGGTGGCGGCATCTCTGGCGACGTGTACGGCGCAATCATCGAAACATCCGAGATCGCCGCGCTGGTCGCGGTACTCGCCACCCATTGAACCGCTCGAGTCGTTCAGGCTCGAGCCCTCAGGAGCAACCATGAACCGTCTGAAACCCGCCCTGATCGCCCTGACCGCCCTCTCGAGCCTGGCGCTGTCCGGCCTGGCCGCCGCGACCACCTACCCGTTGAGCGTCACGGACGACCTGGGGCGCAAAATCACGATTCAAAATGAACCCAGACGCATCGTGGCGATGCTGCCCAGCCACACGGAGACGCTCTTCGCCATCGGCGCGGGCGGCAAACTCGTCGGGATCGATGAGTACAGCAATTACCCGAAAGCGGAAACGGACAAAATACAGAAGGTCGGTTCCGGTTTCGAGCCGAACCTCGAAGCGATTATCGGCCTGAAACCCGACCTGGTGCTGGCGGACGAATCCACCTCGAGCCCATTGGTTCAAAAGCTCACCCAGGCTGGATTGACCGTCTACGGCGGCACGGCCCAGACCTACAACGAGGTCTTCGAGAAAATCGCCGTGATCGGCAAGATCACCAACCGCGAGACGCGAGCCGTGAAACTGATCTCCGGGATGCGCGCCGAACTGGGCAAAATCGAGGCCAGCGTGCGAGCCCTGCCGAAAGTCACGGCCTATTTCGAACTCGACCCCACGCCCTACGCGGCGGGCCAGAACAGTTTCATCGGTACGCTCATGACCAAAGCGGGCGGGCTGAACGTGATCCCCGCCGGGCTCGGGGAGTTCCCGCAGATCAGCCCGGAACTGGTGGTCAACGCCAACCCCGCCGCGATCCTCGGCGTGAGTCTGGACGACGTGCTGAAGCGTCCCGGCTGGGCGAGCATCGCTGCCGTCAAAAACAAGCGCGTGCTGGTCTTCCCTGAAGAGATCAACGACGCCATCGTGCGTCCCGGCCCGCGCCTGCCGGTCGCGCTGCGAGCGATCGCGATGGCGCTGCACCCGGAGTTGAAGTAGCCGCGAACACCGACACGACGCGCTCGAGTTCGCGGCGGGCGGGTGCAAAGAAAGACCGTCCCGGACGGTGCTCTCGAGATACAAAAACCACTGTCTGGAACGGTGCATCTGGAAGGTGAAATGAAACCCAACTTTTTCAAAACCCGAGCGCACGTCATGATCTGCACCGGCCCGCAGTGCGAATCCAGAGGTTCCAGATTGCTGTTTCAGGCCGCCTGGAACGGCCTGGAGCGCGAGAAACTAACGTATTACAGCGCGGGCGGAAACCTGCGCCTGACGGAATCCGGTTGCCTGGGCGCGTGCCAGTTCGGGCCGACGGTCGCGTGTTACTTCAGGCGAGCTGGCGAGTTGCGAGAGGCGTGGTTTTCGGGCATGGATGACCCGCGCACGATCAATCTCGCGCGAGCCTTGCACGCGGGGCTGGAACCGCCGATGGATGGGCGCTATGACGAATGAACTGATCTTCGTCACGGGCGGCGCGCGATCCGGCAAGTCCGCGTTTGCGCTCGAGAAAGCCAGCGCGTTCGTTCAACCCGTGACCTTCATCGCTACCGCGCAAGCCTTCGACGCCGAAATGCGCGACCGCATCAGGCGGCACAAGCTGGAGCGCCCCGCCGACTGGATCACGCTCGAGGAACCGCACGATGTTCCCGCCGCCCTTAAGGGTGCATCCGGTGCGGTCGTGCTGGACTGCCTCTCGATCCTCGTCTCGAATTTGATGCTCGGTGATGCCGACCACGAAGCGCTCGAGGAAGACGCGATTCTCGAACGGGTGGCTGCGCTCCTGAACATCCAGCAGTCTCGAGATCGCGCCCTGATCGTCGTCAGCAACGAAGTCGGTTCCGGCATCGTGCCCGAATACCCGCTCGGGCGCGCCTTCCGGGATGCGCTGGGTCGCGCCAATCAGATGGTCGCGCGGGCCGCGACCGAGGCGTTTCTGATCGTCTCGGGATTGCCCATCAAACTCAGATAGGCCGTCCAGCACCTGAATCGTTGAATGCGTGCTGGACGGTGTTTTCACAGGGGAACCTATGAACGACGCCGCGCTGCAAAACCTCCTCTCGAGCATCACCGAACCCGACCCCGACGCCAGAACCCGCGCGCTCAGTCGGCAAGCTCAACTGACCAAACCGCCCGGTTCGTTGGGTCGCCTGGAAGACCTGTCCGTCTGGCTGGCGGGCGTGTACGGCACTGAAAAACCCGTGATTCGTGGCAAAGCCGTGATCGTCTGCGCCGGGGATCACGGCGTCACCAGTGAGGGCGTGAGCGCCTTCCCGTCCAGCGTCACGCCCGCGATGGTCACGAACTTCCTGGGCGGCGGCGCGGCGGTGAGCGCGATCGCGCGCGCGGTCGGCGCGAGGGTCTACGTGCTGGACGCAGGCGTTGACGCTGACCTGCCCGATCATCCCGACCTGATCGCGGGCAAGGTGCGGCGCGGCGCGGGCAACATCGCCGTGGAACCCGCCATGACCAGGCTCGAGGCGGTGCAGGCCATCATGCTCGGCGCTCAGGCGGCGCAGGAAGCCATCAGAGACGGCGCGACCCTGATCGCGGCGGGCGACATGGGCATCGGCAACACGACGCCCAGCGCGGCGATCACGGCCCTCATCACGGGACTCGAGCCCCGCGCCGTGACGGGACGCGGCACGGGCGTGCAGGACGACGCGCTGGAACGAAAAGTGCGCGCCGTGGAACGCGCTCTGGAGCGCGCCCGGAACGCGGGGCTGGAAGCCACGGATGGGTTGGGCATCTTAGAGCACCTGGGCGGCTTGGAAATTGCGGCCATGGCGGGCGTGATGCTTCAGGGCGCGGCGTTGCGCGTGCCGGTCGTGGTGGACGGCTTCATCGCGGGTGCGGCGGCGCTGGTCGCAGTCGCCGCGAACCCGAAGGTCGGCGCATTCCTGACGGCCTCGCACGTCTCGCAGGAACCGGGGCACGTGGCGCAACTCGAGCATCTGCACCTGGAGCCGTTGTTCGACCTGCGCTTGCGGCTGGGCGAGGGCACGGGCGCGCTGCTGGCCATGCCGCTCCTCGAGGCTGCCGCCCGTACCCTGAGCGAGATGATGACCTTCGAGGAGGCGGGCATTCCGGGCGGAAGCTGAGAACACCGTCCAGCACGGTATTTCTGATGCGCGTGCTGGACGGTGTCCCCGGAATCGCCCACGTGTTGAGAGGCGCATTCCGGGAGACATTCGCGTTCTCGAGACCCGCGCGAAATCAGGATCGTTCCCCGGCCACGAGCATCAGAACCCGAGATTCACGCAATCCCGTCACAGACAGCACGTTCTGGACGGATTGATGTTTTGACCGGAAGAACTTTCAAAACCCCCCGGCCTGGTGTACACTCTTCGGGCTCTAAGTGAGCCCGGCTTTCAAGTGCCAACAGGCCGCCAGGTTCCAGGGAACGCGAACAGCGTCGCTCTCGAGCGAGGAGAACCGCATGGGTAAGCAAAAAACCGTCAAAGCAGCCTCGAGTCGGTTGAAAATCACCGGCACGGGCAAGGTCATGGGCTGGAAGGGCGGCAAGCGCCACCTCAGCTACCACAAGTCCGGCAGCGAAATTCAGGCCAAAGGCGTCGGTTTCGTTCTGGCAGACGTGGACGCCAAACGCGCCAAGCGCATGATGCCCTACGGTGATCGCTGATGCCGCGCGCCAAGACCGGTATCGTCCGCCGTCGCCGTCACAAGACGATCCTGAAGCGCGCCAAGGGCTTCTGGGGTTCGCGCTCCAAGCAGTACAAAAACGCCTCGCAGACGCTCCTGAACGCCGCGACGTACAGCTACCGCGACCGTCGCAACAAGAAGCGCGACTTCCGCCGCCTGTGGATTCAGCGCATCAACGCCGCAGCCAGATTGCACGGCATGAGCTACTCGACCTTCATCGCGGGCCTCAAGGTCGCGGGTGTGGACGTGGACCGCAAGATGCTGGCTGACCTGGCCGCGCTCGAACCGACCACCTTCGAGGGTCTGGTCGCGGTCGCCAAGAACGCCAAATCCGCTGGCGCGTAACCGAAAGACTGAACCCGAACTGGACGAGCGCAACGCTCGTCCAGTTTTTTGTCTCGAGCCTCAGGTCGTTCTCGAAGCCTGAGCCGCGCAGGTGAACGTGACGCGTCCTGCCGCTAAAATCGCGGACTGGAAGGTCGCGAATTCCGTCGCGGCTTCGTGTAGGCTCAAACCATGGGGGTGCACGTGATCGTATCCAGGGTTGAGCACCAGGAGAAGCACTTCACGGGTTCAGAGGTCGTGCGCGACATCGTGATCGGCATGAGCGACGGCCTGACGGTGCCGTTCGCGCTGGCTGCGGGGCTTTCGGGCGCGGTCTCGAGCGCCAGCATCGTGCTGGTCGCGGGCGTCGCGGAGATGGCGGCGGGCAGCATCGCGATGGGCCTGGGCGGTTTCCTGGCGGCGCGCAGCGAGCAGGAGAACTACCACGCGGAACTCGAGCGCGAACGCCGCGAGGTTCGCGACATCCCGGAGGCCGAACGCGACGAGGTGCGCGGCATCTTCGCGGAATACGGTCTGGAAGGTGCGGCGCTCGAGGGTGCGACCGAGGCGATCACCTCCAAACCGGACGTCTGGGTGCGCTTCATGATGCGCAACGAACTCGGACTCGAGGAACCTGACCCCCGCCGCGCGCTGCGCAGCGCCTTGACCATTGGCGGGGCGTACATCGCGGGAGGGATCGTGCCGCTCGCGCCGTACGTGTTTCCGCTGCCAGTTCCGACGGCGCTCCTGGCTTCGGTCGTGGTGACCCTGGTGGCGCTCGTGATTTTCGGTGGCGTCAAGGCGCGGTTCACGGGCGTTCCGGTGCTGCGCGGGGCGTTCCAGACGGCGCTGGTCGGCGGTCTGGCTGCGGGCGCGGCCTACCTGATCGCGCGGCTGGTGTCCGGCATCGGTGGGGGCGCGTAGCGTCTCGAGTCGTCGATCGCCACCGCGACGCGCTCTGAGCGCGATCAGATCAGGCGCGCCCGTTCAAGATTTCTGCCGTGATGCGTTTGCTGACCGGGCTGGACAGCACCAGCATGGTGGTCACGCCGCCGTAGCGCGCCAGATCATCTACGATGCGTTCCAGGTCTTCGGGTCTCGGGAATGCGCACCGGACGATGAAACAATCCTCGCCCGTGACGCGGAAGGCTTCCAGGATTTCCGGGGTTCGCTCGAAGTGCTCCGTGCAAAATTTGATGTGCTGGTGCGTGGTGCGCAGCCGGATGATCGCCTGCAAGCCCAGCCCCAGGCGTCGCAGGTTGAGCCGCGCGCCGTAGCCTTCGATCACGCCCGCGTCCTCGAGTTTGCGGATTCGTTCGCTGATGGCGGGCTGAGACAAGCCGATGCGTTTGCCCAAGGCCGAAAGGCTCTGGCGCGCATCCCGTTGCAGCGCCTCGAGAATCTTCCAGTCTTTGGCGTCCAGCGATGGATTCGAGGCCACGGCGGGTTTCTCTTTCGCGATTCGAGGCGAGGCGCGTTTCAAAGCGATCAAATCCCATTCCCGTTTTCGGCTGCGGTTTTTAAACTGGTGGCGTGGACCGCGACCCGCACGAGCCGAGTGTATTGATTCTTCCCGGCATTGGCAATTCTGGCTCCGATCACTGGCAGAGTCTCTGGGAGAAACAGAATCCCGCGTTTCGCCGCGTTCAGCAACGCGATTGGGATCATCCAGAAAAAGACGAATGGGTGAAGGCCATCGAATTGGTCGTCGGTCAAGCTCGAGGAGACGTGATCCTGGTGGCGCACAGCCTGGCGTGCCTGGCGGTCGCGCACTGGGCGTCCGGCTCGGGCAAGCGTGTCAAAGCCGCCTTGCTGGTCGCCGTTCCCGATCCCGAGGGCGCGCATTTTCCGCGTGGGGCTCGCGGGTTTTCTCCGGTGCCGCTCAAGCCTTTCGGCTTCTCGAGCATCGTCGTGGCCAGTACGGATGACCCTTACGGCAGCCTGGAACACTCGAGACGTTGCGCTGACGCGTGGGGCGCGCGGTTGGTCGCGGTCGGCGCGGTCGGTCACATCAACGCGCAAAGCGGTCTGGGCGATTGGCTTGAAGGTTTCGAGCTGTTGCAGGAACTGATCGCCTCGGGCTGAACCGTTCAGGCCCGAGATACCGCCACCCCGCAAACCTGTTCTCGAGCGTCATGATCGAGAACACCGTCCAGCACGCGTTTTGTGCAATGCGTGCTGGACGGTGTTTATTCGCTCGCGGCGGCAGGCTCGGGCGGCGCGGTCTTCGGGAAACTCAGCCGCAACAGCACGGGCGCGACCAGCGTGGAAATCACGACCATCAAAACCATGATCGAAAAGACATCTCGGTTGATCAACCCGCGCTGCACACCGATTCCGGCCACGATCAACCCGACCTCGCCCCTGGAAATCATGCCCGTGCCGACCCGCAAGGATTCCGCGAGGCTGAACCTGGAGACGAGCGCGCCCGCACCCGCGCCAATCACCTTGCCGACCAGCGCGATCACCACGATGCCGATCCCGAAGCCCAGCAGCGGCCCACCGAGCGCGTCCCGCAGGTTTGCGCCCAACCCGATGTCCACGAAAAAAATTGGTACGAACAGCGCGTAAATGAGCGCTCGGGCTTTCTCCTCGAGTTCGCGTTTGCTGCCCAACTGACCCAGGATCACGCCCGCCAGGTACGCGCCCGTGATCGCAGCCACGCCGCCCAGCACTTCCGCACCGAAGGCGTATACCAGCGCCACCACGATGCTTCCGGCCAGCAGGGGTTCGGATACGGGCAGCCTCGAGAAGCCCTGCACGAACGCCCTGGCGGGCCGAGCCAGCAGCATCCCGAGCGCAAAAAAGGCGACCATCTTGAGCGCTACCAACCAGACGCTCACCGGTGCGGCCCCGCCGCTGCCGAACAGCGCCACCACCACGGACAGCATCAGAATGCCGATCACGTCGTCGATCACGGCGGCGCCCAGGATCGTCATGCCCTCCTTGGATCGCAATTTGCCCAGTTCGATCAGGGTTTGGGCGCTGATGCTGACGCTGGTGGCGGTCAGAACCGTGCCGATGAAGATGCTTTCAGCGCTCGGCAAGCCGATGGCGCTCGAGAGCGCCCAACCGCCCAGAAACGGCACGATCACGCCACCGATGGCCGTGTTCAGCGCCGGAACGCCGACTTTTCGCATGGCGACCAGATCGGTTTCCAATCCCGCCAGGAACATCAGCAACAGCACGCCGAGTTCCGCCAGCAGGTGCACGACTTCGGCGGTCGTGCCCGCGTGTGAGAACCCGTTCCAGCCGAGCAAATTGAGCGCGGTCGGCCCCAGGATCAGACCGAACGCGATTTCGCCGACGACCATCGGTTGCCCGACCCTGGACGCGGCGTAGCCGGAGAGTTTCGCGCCCAGCACGATCGCGCCCAGCACCAGCGCGAGTTCCAGAAAGGCCGTCACGAAGGCCCCAGGTTTTTGATACCGCTCATCACTCGAGGCTGCCGAACGCATCCACGGGCAGCACCGCGTAGACGCCGCCCGGCTGATCCAGATCCGTCAGGTGCGCCCGCACCAGTTCCAGCATTCTGAGCAGGTGGTCTTCGGTCACCAGCGAGAGGACGGTCGTGTTCTCGAGCCGGTCGCCCTTGAGGAGGTTCAGCAAACCGCCCACGCTGAATTCGGTCGGGTGCGCGTCCGCGCCGCGCCCCACGCCGTGCGAGGGCAGGATCGTGAAGCCCGCCAGCTTCTCGGCGCGCGCGGCGTCGATGAAGCGTTGCAGCGCGGCGTCGTCGCGGTGAACCAGCATCAGAAGTTTCACGCTCGAAGTGTAACGGTTGCGTTCGCTCGAAATGGAGGATCGCGAGAAGACCGTTCAGCACGCCATTTTCTTCGGCTCGAGAATGCTGTCCTGGACGGTGTTCCCGTATTCACGAATTCATCCAGCCTCGAGATTCCAGCACGATTCTTGCCCCCCGCTGCTTGGCAGGGAAGGACGGAACAGACTTCCTTGCGAAAGTGACCGAATGCCGTTCGTAGGAGGGGTCACCACGAGGGTGACCCCTATAACACTGCCCTGTAGGGACAACCTTGATGGTTGCCCTCGCGCGAACACGTTCTCGAGCCTGATGTTCGCAGGAGGTCGAATAGAGCATCAGCTTTTCCGATGCGCGAGGCGGAGAGACCTGCGCGACTCCTGCCGCTTCTCGAACATTAACCCCTGGAACCGTAACGCCGGGTGAATAAATCCGTCAGCACGGCGAATTCCTCGAATTTCCCTTCGGGCAATTGCTTGGTGATCTGCTTCAAAAAGCGCTCGAGCTGGTGCGTCTGCAACTCTTCGAGCACCACGCCCAGTTCGTCTGCGGCATCCGTGATGACCACTTGCGCCATCGGCCCGACCAATCGCGTCAGGTTCCATCGAACGTCCTCCAGAAACGCCGGGCCGAGCGGGTCGCTGGCGGGATCGTTCTGGCGCAGCGCGTGCTCCAGATCGTCCGCGCTGGCGACCTGATCGAGCATGTCGTCGAAGCCCAGAATCGCGGCCTCTGCGTCCCGTCGCTCGAGTGCTTCGACGATGCGGACGTGCGCGGCGTGCAGGCGGTCGAAGCCCTTCGCCTCGAACAGTGCAGCGCAGAGCGTGCGCAGCAAACTGGCGAGCGGCGTGTGAATAAAGTCCAGAATCCGCGCCACGACGCGGTTACCGCACGCGTCCGCGATGGCGAAATGCAGCGCGAAATCGGCCTGCACGAAACTCTCCACGTCGTCTCGAGCGTCCGCCATCTGCTCTAAGATGCCGCGAATCACCGCGAGTTGTTCAACCGTGGCGTTCTGCGCCGCGTGCTGAATCGTGTAGTGCTCCAGCAAACGCCGCGCCTCGAGAAACTCGTGGGCTTCCGTGTGGTGGTTGACCGCGCCCAGCCACGCGTTAAAGCTGCCCGTGGCCTGCGGGAAGGCGCACACGACCGTGCCGCGCCCCGGTTGCGCCTCGATCAACCCGGCGGCGGCCAGGATGCTGATGGCCTCGCGCACGCTCGCCAGGCTGGTGCCGAAGCGTTCGGCCAGCGAACGCTGGCTGGGCAGCAGGTCGCCGGGTCTGTACGTGCCGTTGACCAGCATTCCCTGCAACTGCTGCGCGATGTCCGCGCCGAGGGATTGGCGTTTTTGAATCGGTCTGATCACGTGACACCCCGCCTTCTGCCGATAACGTAGAGGTCGGTGCGCGGCGACCCCTCCGTCTCTCGAGTCGAGAGCACCATTCCAGACACAGATTTTTGATGCCCAAGAAATAGCGTCTGGGACGGTGTTTTCTCGAGGTTGCGCGTTGGGTTCGTCAGTGATTTCATCAGCGCACCCTGGATCGTTTCATGGCCAGCACCAGACTGAGCCGCAGGCGCTCGACGGCCCGACCCAGATCCTCGACCTCGTCTCGGGCGGCTTCGTTCTGGGACAACGCCGTGACGGGCGTGTGGATCTCACCCAGGCTGATGCGGTTGGCGGCGGACGTGATGTCCAGAATCGGACGGGCGAGGCGTTGGCTGACGATGATCGCGATCACCAGCGCGGCGGCGATGGCGGCCAGGCTGATGCCCAGGATCAGGTTGAACTGCGTGTCCAACACGCCCTGAACGTCGCGCGCGGTCACGCCGACGCCCAGGTCGAAAACCTTGACGCCGTTCGGAACCGCGTCCCCAGCGAAACGCAGCTCGCGCTGACCGTTCGGCAAGTCGTAGACCTCGGCGCGAACGACCTCGAAGGTCGTGCTGCGCTGGTGGTTGGCGCTGAAATCCTGGATACGGCGGTTGATGTGGGCGCGCACGTCCGCGATTTCGGGGCTCGAGCCCAACAGCTCGAGTTGCGCGCGGTAGGTTT
>CAXTKV010000120.1:0-16108 GCA_964244895.1 uncultured Deinococcales bacterium | reverse complement strand
GACCCCCGAGCTCCGACGGTGGGTGCTGGCCTTGAGATCAGAACACTGTCTAGCACGCAAATAAAAAAAATGCGTCTAGGACGGTGTTGCTCGAGATCATCCTTCAAACGTGCCGTGAGGCTGACAAAACCTTGACGTGAAGCCCGAGAATAGATTCAGGCATGTCATCTACCGTTCTGCTCGTCGAGGATGAACTATCAGTCCGGGAAGCCGTGCGTTTTCACCTCGAACGTTCCGGGTACACCGTGCGCGCCTGCCCGACCGCCCTGGAAGCCTGGGAGCGACTGCCGGGCAGCGACGTGATCGTGTTGGACTGGATGCTGCCGGACGAATCGGGCATCAACTGGCTCAAACGCCTGCGCTCGAGCGCGGAACACCGCCACCTGCCCGTGCTGATGCTGACCGCCAGGGCCACGGAACTGGATCGGGTCGAGGGGCTGGACGCGGGCGCCGACGATTACCTGACCAAACCGTTCAGCGCCGCAGAGCTCGCGGCGCGCGTGCGGGCCTTGCTGCGCAGGACGGGCGTGGATCGCCCCAAGGGCAGCCTCAAACTCGGTCCGCTCGAGGTGGACCTGGACGCGGGCACGGCCCTGATGAACGCACGAGAGTTAAACCTGACGCGCCGAGAATTCGATTTGCTGGCCTTCCTGGCGTCCCATCCGGGGCGCGTGTATTCCAGGCAGGATTTGCTGGATCGCGTCTGGGGGCTGGATTTCATGGGTGGTGAACGCACCGTGGATCAGCACATCACGCAGTTGCGCGCGCACCTGGACGACGACCCGATCGAACCGCGTTACGTCGAGACGGTGCGCGGCAAGGGCTACCGGATGCGCGCCCCGACGCTTCACGAAACGAGCGAAACCGCGTCATGATGACCTTCGACATGGAACTCGCGCTGCTGGACGTGCTCTCGGAGGCCGTGATGGCCTTCGAGGGTGGGCGCGTGATCGGCATGAACCGCGCCTGCGCGGAGTTGTTGCAGGTGGATCGCGAACGCGCCGTGGGCCGCACCGCCATCGAAGTCCTGCGCCACCACCGACTCGAGCAACTCGCGCTGCGGGGCGGAGAACTCGAGCTGGAACTCTCTGGAAAGTTGATCCGGGCGCGAGGCGTGTCCAGCACGCTGATCCTGGAAGACATCACGCACCAGCGCAGCCGCGAACGCGAACTCAAGGAAGTCATGAGCGTGCTCTCGCACGAGTTCCGCACGCCCGTGGCGGCCATCAAGAGCCTGCTCGAGGCGATGCAACTGACGATGCCCGAAGCCCAACGCCAGCGCTTCATCGAGATCGCCAGCATCGAGGTCGAACGGCTGGTGCGCCTGACCGAAGACCTGACGGTCGGATTCCGCCCGCAGAGCGAACGCACCTTCGCGCTCGGCGAATCTTTCGAGCGAATCCTGCGTTTGCTGGGCTCGGAACTGATGCGCCGCGAAGTCAAACTGCGCGTCACCGGCGAGCACGTGCTGGTCAAATGCGACCCGGACAAACTGGTTCAGGTCATGCTGAACCTGACCGAGAACGCCGTGCGGCACGGCCCGAACCCCGGAACGGTGGTTCTCGAAGCCATGCCTTTCGAGTCCGGGCACGATGGTTTCGTGACGGTGCGCGTCTGCGACAGCGGCGCAGCCCTGAGCGATTACGACGCGCTCTTCGAAGCGCACCGTCGCGGCGAGGACTCGACCGGTTCGGGCATGGGTTTGTACATCGTGCGCAGCATCGTGCAAGCCTGGGGCGGGCGCGTCTGGGGCCGCTACAATACGGAATCGCACGGCAACGAGTTCGGATTCACCGTGCCCGCAGGGGCAGCCTGAATCCCCGTTTGGGGTATTGATCCGAAGTCCTTTAGGAGACATTCATGCGCGAAGCCCTGGAACGCGACATCCGCGAAGTGAGCGCCGATTTCATTCGGATGATCTCTTATACCCAAGAACAGCTTGAGCTGGCCGGGAACGTCCTCTTGGAAAAAAACATTCCCGACGCCCAGCGCGTCCGCGACCTGGACAGGACGGTCGACGAGCTCGAGATCAAGATCGAAACCGAGTGCCTGCAAATCATCGCGCGCCATCAGCCCGTCGCCTCGGATTTGCGCCTGGTGGCCGCCGTGCTGAAATCCCTGACCGACCTGGAGCGCGTCGGCGATTACGCCGTTCACGTCGCCGACGACGGCAGGTTGCTGGCTGCCGAACCGCCGTTGAAGCGCTACATCAACCTGGGCCAGATGATCGCGCGATTGAAAACCATGCTCGAGGCCACATCCCGCGCTTTCACCGAACGCGATACGGCGGGCGCTCGAGCCGCGTCCGACATGGACGCCGAAATCGACGAACTCTACGAGCAGACCCAGCGCGAACTCGTGACCTACATGCTCGAGGACCCGCGCACGATCACCAAAGCGCTCGCGCTCCTTCGCGTCGGACGCAGCCTGCAACGCATCGGCGATCACATCGAGAACGTCTCGGATCGCGTCCAATACTGGCTGACCGGCCAGCGCTTACCGAACGATCCGCCCGAACAGGGTTAAGGGACACCGTCCCGCACGTACTCTCGAGAATGCGTGCAGGACGGCGTACAACGGATCACATCAACCGTCGTCTTTGCGAGAGCCAGTACGAGATCGTGACGATGAACCCGCCGAGCAAAACCACCACAAAAACCACCATCACAATCGAGTCGAGCAAACTCAGCCCGTGCCAGCCGCGCTCGAGGGTGGCACGGGCTGGATCAGCCGGGTCGAAGTAGGCCGTCACCGCGCGACCGACCGGGTATTTCTGCGCGAACGCCGGGTTCGCAGCGTCGCCACCGAACGCAATTCGATCACCGCAACGCAGCTTCAGCCCGAGGTTGTGTTCATAAAAGCTGACTTTGCCGCCGCCATCGAAGCCGCCACAGAACGCCTGGAATGTCTCAAGAATCTTCAAATCCAGGTTGAACCCGCCGATCAAACTCGTCATGTCCGATTCGCGCGGGAGTTGTCTCAAGCGGCCCGGCGACCAGTTGGGTGACTCCGAAAATAAGTAATGTACCGCGTACTGATCCCTGCCGTACCTGTTCGTCGCCCTGACCAATTCAGAACGCAGGATCACGCCCTGCACCCCGCGCCAGCCCACAGACGCGCGCCCATCCCGAAATTCGATGACCGTCTCTGCGACAGCCCAGATCATAAACGCCGCAAGGATCAGACCTGGAATCCAGTAACCCGAGCTCAGCCTATCGGTGCGCGAGCCTCGGGCCATCCGGTGATCCTACCGCACGAATTCGACGCGGTTCCTCGAGAAACATTGTGGAGCACGGTGTTTCTCGAGAATGCGTGTGGAATGGTCTTCTCACTGAACCTACGACGCTTGTCGCCATCTGGCAAAAAGAAAAATCATCACCATGACCACCAAGCCAAGCCCTGAGAAAACAATAGACCACTCAAGGGTGCTCAATCCGTGCCAACCTTGCTCTATGACTGCGCGCCTGGGCTCAACTGGATCAACGTAGACGGGCACCACCCGACCAGAAATGTACTTCAATGCGGAAATTGGGTTCTCTGAATCGCCCCCATACGCGATTCGAAAGCCGCAGTACAGCCTCAGTTTGAGTTGGCGTTCGTAAGCGATCGTGTTTCCGTTGCCATCGCAAAATCGTTCAAGCGTCTCGCGGGTTTGAGGATCCAAACCCACCAGACCGCTCGTCTCGCGTGATGGCCCGGTCAGTTGTTGGGGTGACCAACCGGGTGAGTCGGAGTACACGTATCTCACGACCGAGACGTTACGGCTTCCTGAACGGCTTGAAACCTGGGTCGTGTAAGAGGTAACGATCAACCCTTTCGTCTCGCGCCAACCGAGCGATGCGTTGCCGCTTTGCCACTCGCTCAACAGAACCCAGATTAGCCCGGCAGCGATGATCGCAACAGCGATCCCTCCAAGCCATAGACTCCATTTGGGTTCGTCCGTCATTCAGTTCCCTGAGCGCGCATTCGAAATCTTTTCTCGAGAAACGCCGTCCTGCACCGTGTCCTCGAGGATGCGTGCGAGACGGTGTTCTCAGTGAGGGTACATGCCGCCGTCCACGCTGATGGTCTGACCGTTGACGTAGCGCGATTCCTCCGACGCCAGGAACGCCACGACCGCCGCCACGTCCTCGGGTTCGCCGAAATGCCCGGCGGGAATATCGCCCAGGTACTGGGCTTTGATGGCGTCCGGCAGGCCGTCCGTCATGTCCGAATGGATGAACCCCGGTGCGACTGCGTTGCAGGTGATGCCTTTGCTGCCGTATTCCTGCGCGATGCCGCGCGTCAGGCCCATCAGTCCGGCTTTGGCGCTGACGTAATTGGCCTGGCCGGGGTTGCCCTTGATGGCGACCACGCTGGCGATGTTGACGATCCGTCCGTAACGCGCCGACATCATGTGCTTCAGGGCAGCGCGGATCAGCGCGAACGGTGCGCTCAGGTCGGTATTGATCACGGCTTGCCAGGCGTCATCCGACATCCGCAGGGCCAGTCCATCTCGCGTGATGCCCGCGTTGTTGACCAGCACTTCCAGGCCACCGAGTTTTTCCACGGTCAGTGCTGCGACCGCTTTCGCGCCCTCCATGCTCGAGAGATCGCCCTGCACCAGCACCGATTGCCCGCCGTGTTCAGTGATCTGGCGGGCGACCGCTTCGGCTTCCGTGGCGGATTTGCCGTAGTGAACGGCCACGAAATGCCCGCGACGCCCCAATTCCAGCGCGATGGCGCGACCCAAACCGCGACCCGCGCCGGTGACGAGTGTTTTGCGTGCTGTGGACATGAATGAACCTCCGTTGGAACGTCTTGGCGGGCTGAAATTTGTCCGAGTTTACAGGCTGTTCCAGAGGAACACGATTTTTTGATCCCGGATTGCTGCTCGCGCGCACTCGACGATGCCGCGAAGCACCGCGAGCGCATCATCCGATTCCCAATCCTGGAGTTCTTCGATGCTCGCCCAGGTTCGCGCGTGTTCCTCGAGGTGTTCGTTCGATAACGCGGCCAGAGCTTCCGTGAACGCATCCTCGAATTTCACGATCCACGGTCCGTTGATTTCATCCAGCGCCCGAAATGAGCTGAGGTCATCCATCGCATCCTCGAACTCGAGGTCTCGAATCTGGGCGTTGAGCGCGCCGAGTTCAATCTCGGTCAACCCCGCCATCTCGAGCGTCTGGAAGTGCTCGGACGGCAGTTCGTCAGGCCCGAGCGCCCGCACGTCGTCCTCGGTGGCCACGAAAAGATCGGCCAGGACGCCCATTCAGGCGTTCGCCCTGATGTACGCGTCCAGGTCGGTTGGGCTCGAGATATTGAAGGTTTTCGCGTCGGGCAAAATGCGTTTGACCATGCCCGTCAGCACCGATCCGGGGCCGAACTCGATGAATTCGGTCGCGCCCAGCCCGGCCAGCGTCTGGATGCTTTCGACCCAGCGCACGCTGCCGGTGACTTGCTCTAAGAGCAACCCCGGAACCTCGAGCGCGTCCATCACGGGTTGGGCGGTCACGTTGGCGATCACGGGGAAATCCATCGCGTGCCATTCGGTCACGGCGAAATCGCGTTCCAGGCGTTCCTGGGCGGGTTTCATCAGTCTGGAATGGAACGGTGCGGAAACCTGCAACGGGATCACGCGACCACCTTTTGCTTTGAGTTGCTCGGATGCGAGCGCGACGGCGGCGGTCGTGCCGGAGATCACGGTCTGTTCTGGGGTGTTCAGGTTGGCGACCTGAACGCCGTCGATCGCGTCCACGACTTCCCGGATGGCGTCCAGGTTGACTTTCAATATGGCCGCCATCGCGCCTTCACCGACGGGCACGGCGGCCTGCATGTACTTGCCTCGGGCGCGAACCAATCGCAGCGCATCGTCGAACTCGAGGGTTTTGGCGGCGACGTGCGCGCTGAACTCGCCCAGGCTGTGCCCGGCGGCGTAGTCGGGTTTCAGGCCCGTGCCGACCTTCCAGGCGCGGTAGCAGGCGATGCCGGACGCGACCAGCGCGGGCTGGGCGTTCTGCGTGAGCTTCAGGTCGTCCTCTGGGCCGTCGAACATCAGGGCTTCCAGGCCGGGAATGATCTGGAAGGCGCGCTCGAGAACCGGGTGCGCGGCGTCGGATTCGTCGTAAAACGCGCGGGTCATGCCCACGGTTTGCGAGCCCTGACCGGGGAACAACGCGGCGATGTTGCGTGTCATGCCGCGAGTTTACCGCAGCGCGGCGTGGTGGACGCGGTTTGCGGATTCCCAGGACTCGAGAACGCCGTCTGGAACGGTCTTCATGCCCATATCGGGTGCTCGAGCATCGCGCCGTGAAGCCTGCCGTGAGGCTCCGCACAGGAACACCGTCCAGGAAGCAAATGAAAGAATGCGTGCTGGACGGTGTTCTCGCGCTATCCTCGAGAAAGACCCGCGGCTTTCGAGACTGGCGGGGAACGAGCCATTCTCGCCGCGCCCATTGGGATGCATCCGCCTGGCGGTGCGGGTTTTGGACGCTATACATTCGTGGATCGTGAAAAACTCCGAAGTAATGAGGCTATCCCCGCTGGGCGAGCGGTACTTTCACGCGTACTGGTGGAGCACCTGGATGGGCACCTTCCCGGTATTCCTGTTCGTGATTCACGCCACCCAAAGCGATTGGGTCAGGCACGCGATTCACGTCGGCATGACGTTGATGTTGTGGCTCGTCTCGAGGCGGCGCGTGGCGCTGGCGACCTTCGCGCACATCGCGCTGGCGATGCTGATCGTGGCCTGGTATTTCCTCGACCCAAGCGGTGCGGCCTTCCAGCGCGGGTTCGGGCTGCTCGGGTTCGCTTCGATCTCGATGCTGCAGGTGATGGCTCTGGGTGTGTACTTCGGGCCGCGCGGTGCGTTGGTCGGCGCGCTGGTGGCGGGCGCGTGCATCGTGCCGCAAATCCAGACCGGGCAGTGGACGTTCGCGGCCATGCAAGTGCTCCTGGCGGGGGCGCTCGGGTCGGTGATTCACGTGCTGCTGGTGCAGCTCGAGGCGGCTCGAGAAGCGCTCTCGCGGGCGGCCAGCCTGGACGAACTGACAAGCCTGGGCAACCGCCGTGCGCTCGGGCTCGAGTTCGAGCGCTACGAGGCGCTGGCGGCCCGGCGCGGTGTGCCATTGATCGTCACGAGCTGGGATGTCAACGACCTCAAGCGCATCAACGATTCGTTGGGGCACGCCATCGGTGACGCGTACCTGAAGCGTTTCGCGCGCGCCCTGCAGGCCGCGTCCAGGCTCGAGGACGCGTTTTTTCGCGTCGGCGGCGACGAATTCGTGGGTTTGCACCTGGGCACTGAACGCGGTCAGGAATTGATCCAGCGTGTGCGTGAGATCTTTCCGGACGCGGCGGCGGGCTGGGCGCAGACCGCCAACGGCCTCGAAGTCGCGCTGATCGAGGCGGATCGTCGGATGTACGCCGACAAGGCCAGCATCAAGGCGGGTCTGGTGGAACTCCTCGGAGCTTCCGGTGCGCCATCGACGCACGCCTCCTGAGCGCCGATCGAACGGATTGCCCTCGGGCATCGGCCTGATGCGTACAGAACACCGTCCTGGACGGTGTTCTTGTTTTATGTCCAGAAGGGTCAGAAAATCGTCATGGTCTGACGAGCACAATCGTTTGAGCACGTCGGATACGACACCTGGACGCCAACCACTGTGAACCCCAAATCCCTCCCATTCGAGCAATTCACCCAGCAACAGACCAGCAACCTCTGGCGAGGCGCGTGGGTCACGGTCTTGTGCGTCGTGGTGCTGAACCTGCTGATCGGTCAAGCCGGTCACTGGGTCTGGGTCGGCGCGTTCGCGCTGTTCACGCTCGGCCTGCAGGTCACATCCAGATGGAACGTGTACGTCAGCGCGCTGCTGCACTTCATCAGCACCTTGATCGTGATCGCCTGGACGGTCAACGATCCGAGCGGTCCGGCGCGAAACGTCGATCCGTCTTTGGTTTTCAGCACCATCAGCATCCCGACGATCATGAGCGTCAGCGTGTTTTTCGGCTGGGCCGGAGCGATCATTGCGGCCATCACGGGTGTGATCCTGCTGGTGTTGATGCGCACCACCGATTACCTGCCGTTCACGACCTTTCAGATCGTGTCCGTCGCGTTTTTTGGCTCGATGATTTACAACATCATCAAGCAACTCGAGCAGGCAAAAACCGCGCTGGAACGGGCCGCCATGCTCGACACCCTGACCGATCTCGAGAACCGCCGTTCGCTCGAGACGAACTACGAGCGCTACACGTCGATGGCGCACCGCCAGGGCGTGCAACTGGTCATGACGAGCTGGGATTTGAACGACCTCAAACGCATCAACGACGCGCACGGTCACGCGGCGGGCGACAAGCACTTGCGCGCCTTCACGGACGCGCTCCGGCTCGAGGCCCGCGCCGAAGACGCCTTCTTTCGGGTCGGTGGCGACGAATTCATCGGATTGCACCTGAACCTGACGGACGCCACCGAACTGATCGACCGCGTCAGAGACACCTTCCCGAGCGTCGCGGCGGGCTGGACGAAGAACACGCACGACCTGGACGCCGCCATGGCCGAAGCCGACCGCATGATGTACGCCCACAAATCGCAACTCAAATCAGATTCCGAACGAACCGAAAAGGAGACCACCTATGTCGTTGCCTGAAACCACCTGGCGGCGCGCCGACAGCCTGACGCCGATCGACCCCGCCGAGGAACGCGCCCGACTCAGCCTGGAACCCGAAACCATCTGGCGATTGCGCTGGCAATGGTGGCCCGCCTGGGCGATGCTGCTCTTGCCGATTCCCCTGTACGCCCTTTCCGGCGCGCCGAACGACTGGTTGCGCCACGGCGTCTACGCGATGCTGGCGGCGCTCTGCTGGGCGACCTGGAAACCCCAGGCCGATTTTGCCGTGATGGTCTTCTTGATCGGGTTGATCCCGTTGGCCAACTGGCATTTCGCGGACGCGAGCAGCGCCGTCAACACCGTCGGGTTGGGGCTGGCGGTCTTCGGCGTCGTCGCTGGGCTGGCCGTCTACGGCCTGGGCGCGTACTTCGGTCGGCGTTTCGCAGCGCTGGGCTTGTTGATTGCGGGCATCTGCCTGGGATCGCAATCGGCTCGCGCCGATTTCGACCAGTGGCCTTTTGCCGCCGCGATCCTGCTGGCGATGGCCGCGATGGGCGTTCACCAGCGCCGCACCCTGGATCGACTCGAGCGGACCGCTCAGGCACTCGAGCAGACGAACACCCTGGACGCGCTGACCGGCCTCGAGAACGAACGCGCCCTGAACCTGTCCTTCGATCGGTACGCCGCCATGGCCCGCCGCCGCGAGACGCCGCTGCTGGTCAGCATCTGGGACTTGGACGACCTGAAGGGCACCAACGACCGCGAGGGACGCCTGGCCGGTGACGAGCGCATCCGCGTCTTCGCCCGCACCTTGCACGCCAGCGCCCGCGCAGACGACGCCGTGTTCCGCACCGGCGACGACGAATTCATCGGCCTGCACCTCGGGCTCGAGGACGGTCAAGCCCTGGTCGAACGCGTCACCGAACGCTCCGGCGGCGCGTCCGTCGGCTGGGCCGTGGTCGAGGCGGGCAACCTCGAGGACGCCCTGATGCGCGCCAGCGCCATGCTGCGCACGCACAAATCCGGTTTGCCGCCGTTCATGCCGGTCGTCAAGATCATCAGCGAACTGAATTGACGGCAGCCGCAAGCCGCAAGCCTCGAGCCGCAAGGTTTTCCTTATGGTTCGAGGCTCCAAGGGTTATCCTGCCGCTCGCTGCTCACGGCTCGAGGCTTCAAGATGTTCCTTGCGGCCTGCGGCTTATGGCTTTCCTTGCGGCTTTATCTACCGTTGCCCGCGCTGGTACGGTAACCCCAGCGATTCCGGCGCGCCCGTCTTCGCGCCTTTCCGAAGCGCGTTGATGGTTAGGGCCAGCACGACGGATACGTAAGGCAGCATCGTCAGCAATTCCGCGCTCGAGACGACCGATTGCAGGCGGAACGACAGGTGCGTCAAGGCGCCAAAAAACAGCGCGGCGAAGATCGCGTTCAACGGGTTCCAGGCGGAGAACACCACGATCGCCAGCGCGATCCAGCCGACGCCCGCCGTGGTGCCCTCCGTCCAGGATGGTCTGTAGGCCACGGAAATGAACGCGCCGCCCAGCCCAGCCATCAGCCCGCCGAAGATCACGGTCGCGTAGCGCACGCGCGCCACGTTGACGCCGAGGGCATCGGCGGAGGCGGGGTTCTCGCCGACGCTGCGGATGATGATGCCCAGCCGCGTCCTGAACAGCACGAACCACAAGATCACACCCAACACGATCGCGATGTACGTCAACGGGCTCTGATCCGAAAAAAAGGCTGGCCCGATCACGGGAATTGTTGACAGCCCCGGCACGGTCACGTTCTGCAACGACGAATCCCGCACGCCGTCGGCGGACAGGATGTTGTTGAGCGCCACGCCCTGAAAGGACTTGCCCAGCAGCCCGGACAGGCCCAGGCCGAACATCGTCAGGGCCAGCCCGGACACCGTCTGGTTGGCGCGCAAGGTCACGGAAATAAACGCGTGTATGCTGGCGGCGAGCATCCCGACCAGCCCCGCCACGATCAAGCCCAGCCACGGGTTGCCCGTCTGGTACGACACGCCGAAGCCCGCCAGCGCCCCCAGCACCATCATGCCTTCCATGCCCAGGTTGACCACGCCCGCGCGCTCCGCGTAGATCGCGCCGAGCGCCCCCAGCAGCAACGGCGTGCTCGAGGCGAGCGAGCGAGCGATGGTGGACACCAGGAAGGATTCTTCAGCCACGGTTGCACCTTTCAGGCGTGTTGATTGCAGGAACACCGTCCAGGACGCGGATCTCGAGTTGCGTCCCAGACGGTGTTCTCGAGAACCCTGGCTTACTCGAGCATCTCACCGCCAGGTCTTTTATCGCAGCGAATAACCCGTCCTGCACGCGTGAAGCGAGATTTCTCGAGCTACGCATCAGCCCTGCCCCCCAATGAAATCTTGTAGCGCAACAACGGTTCCGTGCCGATCAAGAAGAACAGCATCAGGCCGTTGATAACGTTGACCGTCTGCCCCGGCATCTGCAAGGAAACCTTCATCACGTCGCCGGACGCGGAGATCACGCCCAGGAACAAGGCCGTGATGATCGTGCCCAGCGGGTTGCCTCTGGCCAACCAGGCCACGATGATCGCGGTGAACCCGTAGCCCTGCGAGATCTGGGTCGGATCTAGAAGCTTGTGGTGAATCGCCGCGACCTCCGCGATGCCCGCCACGCCCGCCAGACCGCCAGAAAGAAGCGCGACCATCATCACCGTGGCCAGCGCGTTGATGCCGACGTATTTCGCGGCCACCGGGTTCTCGCCCAGCACACGCATGCGGAAACCCAATCGGGTGCGGTTCAGCACGAAAGACACCAGCGCCGCGAACGCCAACCCCAGCAAGAGCGTCGGCCAGTGAATGTAGCTCGAGCCCAGCAACGGCAAGCGGGCCGCCTCCGGGAAATCGGCGGTGTAGCTGTATCCGACGGCGTTCTTGCCCTTCCACGGGCCGTTCACCAGCCACGACAGGATGCCCGCCGCGACGTAATTCAGCATCAGGGTCGTGATGACCTCGTTGACTTCCAGGCGCAGTTTCAGGATCGCCGGAATGAACGCCCAGAACGCGCCCGCCGCGAACGCCACCAGGAACATGGCGGGCAGCGTCAGGACGCCCAACGGCGGCAGGAACAGCGCGACCGCGCCACCGATGGTCGCGCCAGCCACCATCTGACCTTCCGCACCGATGTTCAGGAATTGCGCGCGGAACGCCACCACCAGCCCCACGCCGATCAGCAAGAGCGGTATTGCCCTCGCCACGGCGGTCGATAGGCCCTGAATATTTAACAGCGTGCCCTCGATGATTTTCGAGTACGCGTACATGGGGTTCACACCGTTCGTTGCAAAAACCGCGCCCGTCAGGATGAAGGCCGCCAGCACCGACAGCGCCGAGATGGTCAGCACCCACGATGCTGGCGGGTTCTCGCGCAGTTCGACCAGGAACGGGCCGTAGCGTTTCTGAGCAGTTTTGCGCGCCGCGTTCGGGGTCGTCGGGGACGGCGCGGCGGGCGTCTCGAGGCTCACGGCTTGCACCACGGGATCTCGAGCCTCGGGATCGTTCTGGGTGCGAGGGCGATCACGTCGTGCCCCGCACGCATGGGCGTGACGTTCGCCCCTACGGTACAGGTTTTGGAGGGGCGAACTCCACGTTCGCCCCTCCCAGGGCGCTCGAGGTTCACGCGTGAACCTCCCTTCGCTGCCCCGCCATCATCAAGCCCAATCCCTCGATGCTGGCGTCCGCCCTGGACACGATGCCCATCAATTCTCCGGCGAAGATCACGGCGATCCGATCGGAAAGGTTCATGACTTCTTCCAGGTCTTCACCGACCAACAGCACGCCCGCACCAGCCCGCGCGCGCTCGAGCAGCAGTTCCTGCACCTGCGCGGTCGCGCCCGCGTCCAGGCCGTAGGTCGGGTGGGCGGCGACGATCAACTTCGGGTTTTCCGCCAGTTCGCGCGCCAGGATCAATTTCTGGACGTTGCCGCCCGAGAGCAACCTCGTGCGCGTATTCTGGTTGGGTGTGGCGACCTCGTAGCGTTTGATCGACTCGAGCGCGAAGCGTTCCATCTGGTCGCGATCCAGCAATTCGCCCTTGCTGAACGGCGCGCGCTCGAAGGCGCGCAAGGCCAGGTTCTCGGTGACGCTCAGGTTGCCGACCACGCCCATGTGCAAACGGTCTTCCGGGATGTGCGCCACGCCCGCCGCCGCGAAGCCTCGAGCATCCGCGCCCGTCAGGTCATTCGTGCCGATCAGCACGCGGCCCTTGCTGGCGCGGCGCAAGCCGGTGATGGCCTCTATGAGCTCGCGCTGACCGTTCCCGGCCACGCCCGCCAGTCCCAGCACCTCGCCGCCGCGCAGGCTCAGGCTGAGATCCCTGACGACGGGTACGCCACGGTCGCCGTCGACCCAGAGCCCGTCCAGCTCGAGCACGTTTTCTCCCAGCTCGAGCGGGCCGGTGGATCGCACGTCCAACAATTCTCGTCCGACCATCAGTTTGGCCAGATCGCGTTTGTTGGTGTCCGACGCGTCCATCCGCCCGACCACGCGTCCCTTCCGGAGCACCGTGATCCGATCCGCGACCCGCATGACCTCGTCTAATTTGTGCGTGATGATGATCACCGCGTGCCCCTCGAGCTTCATGCGCTCGAGCACCTTGAACAACTCCTCCGCTTCCTGGGGCGTCAGGACGCTGGTGGGTTCGTCCAGGATCAGCACGCGAGCGCCGCGCAGCAGGGTCTTGATGATCTCGACGCGCTGCTGTTCGCCCGCCGAAAGCTGCCAGACGAAGGCGCGCGGATCGACCGCCAGGCCGTAGCGCTGCCCCAGTTCGCGGATGCGCCCCTCGAGTTCGCGGGTCGGGTTCAAGAAGCCCGTCCTGACGCCCAGCGCGACGTTCTCCGCGACCGTGTGCCGCCGCACCAGCATCGGGTGCTGCGCCACCAGACCCACGCCCAGTCGCATCGCGTCCTGCGGGCTGCGGATGCGGACTTCTTTGCCCGCCAGGCTGATGCGGCCCGCGTCCGGCTGGTAGATGCCGTACAGCACGCTCATCAGGCTGGTCTTGCCCGCGCCGTTCTCGCCCAGCAGGGCGTGAACCTCACCCGCGCGAACCTCCAGGGTCACGTCGTCGTTGGCGACCACACCCGGAAAGGCTTTGGTGATGCCCTCGAGCGAAACCAGGATGTCAGACGTGCCCGCCAGCGTCATCGCGCCACTATAACGGTTGGCCTGCCCGGACTCCAGAGCCGATTTTGGCCGATGACTGAGCGTCCTGGCGCGCCCCCTTCCCGGCTGGAGCATCGAGAAGTGGATGCTCCAGCCCTCCGACTCGACGAAGCAGGGGAGGGCGAACAGTAAATAACACCGTCCAGGACGCGAATATCTAAGATTGCGGGAAGTGTCGTGCTGGACGGTCTTCGTTGTATCTCGAGAAGACTGTCCAGCACGGAGAATCTTCATTTCAAACCGTCCCTCACGATGCTGTCACGCCCGAAAGCGATACGCCTCTTGGAGCACTCATGCGTGGGGCGGCTATGATTCAGAAAACGCAACCCGACCAGACGATCAGAGCATCCCGAGATGGAGGCGATTCATGCACAAGCCGTTCACCGAAAACCCCATTCAACGCGTGGGTGACGACGGCAAGCGGATCGGACGCTGGACGCTCGAGCATTCGCAAGCCCAACTGGAACGCATCTACCGCGACATGCTGACGGCCCGCGTCCTGGACGAGCGCATGGTCACGCTCTTGCGGCAGGGCAAGACCAGCTTCTACGCCCAATCGAGCGGTCAAGAGGGCGTCCAGGTCGGCGCGGCGCACGCCGTCCGAGCGGGCCGCGACTGGATTTACCCGTACTACCGCGATCTCGGCATGGCCCTCGCGGTCGGCGTGCCGATCTTCGAGATCGTGGCGCAACTGATGGGACAAAGCGCCGACCCCGCCAAGGGCCGCCAGATGCCGCAGCATTTCGGCTCGAGAGAACGGAATTTCGTGAGCGTCTGCTCCGCGATCGCCTCGCAACTGCCGCCAGCGGCGGGTACGGCCATCGCGCAGAAACTGAACGGCTGGGACGAGATGACGCTGGTCAGCTTCGGCGAGGGCGCGACTTCTGAAGGCGACTGGCACGCCGGAATGAACTTCGGTGGCGTCTACGGCGCGAACATCGTCTACCTCTGCGAGAACAACCATTACGCCATCAGCGTCGGCTTTCGCGGCCAGAGCGCATCCCGGAACGTCTGCGTCAAGGCGCACGCTTACGGCATGCCGGGCTACCTGGTGGACGGCCAGGACGTGCTGGCCGTGCAATCCGTGGTCGCGGAATGCGCGGATCGCGCGAGATCCGGCGGCGGCCCCAGCCTGATCGAGGCCGTGACCTACCGCTACGGTTCGCATTCGAGCGCGGATAACGACAGCAAATACCGTCCGCGCGCGGAAGTCGAAGCCTGGAAAGCCCGCGATCCGATCCAGCGTTTCCAGCGCTTCCTGGAACGCGAGGGGATCTGGACGGATGATCTCGAGGCGCGCTACCGCGACCAGATCAGCCCGGAAATCGACGCCGCGATTCAAAGCGCCGAAACATCCGGCGAACCCGGCTGGGACACGATCATCGACGACGTATTCCTGGAACCCACACCGATTCTGAAACGCCAGAAGGCCGAACTCGAGGCGGAGGTCAGGTCGTGACCATCGCACCCGAGAAACCATCCCGGAACGCATCTGGCGCGATCACGCTCAACTTGATTCAGGCTATCACGCGCGCCCTGGACGAGGAACTGTCCCGCGATCAGAGCGTCGTGGTCTTCGGCCAGGACGTGGGGGGGCGCGGCGGCGTGTTCCTGGCGACCGAGGGCTTGCAGGCCAAATACGGCCCATCTCGCGTGCTGGACACACCCCTTTCCGAAGCTGGAATCGTCGGCATGGCCATCGGCATGGCCCTGCGAGGCTTACGACCCGTGGCAGAGATTCAATTTTCGGATTACATCTACCCCGGTTTCGACCAGATCGTCTCGCAGGCCGCCAAGATCCGCTACCGATCCGGCGGCCATTTCAGCGCGCCGATGGTAATCCGCACGCCCTCCGGCGGCGGCGTCAAGGGCGGGCACCACCACAGCCAGAGCCCCGAAGCCTACTTCACCCACACGCCCGGCCTGAAAGTCGTGATGCCCAGCACGCCCGCCGACGCGCGCGGCCTGCTGAAATCTGCCATCCGCGACGACGACCCCGTGATCTTCTTCGAACCCAAACGCATCTACCGCGCCGTCAAAGCCGAAGTCGACCTCTCGAGCGACGCCCTGGTGCCCATCGGTCAGGCCGTCGTGCGCCGCGAGGGGCGCGACCTGACGCTGATCAGCTACGGCGGCATGATGATCGAAACGCTGCGCGCCGCCGAATTGCTCGAGGACGAAGGCGTCAGCGTCGAGGTGATCGACCTGCGCAGCCTGGTGCCGCGGGACGCGGAAACGGTGCTGCGGAGCGTCGCCAAGACGGGCCCGGCCCCCGTCACCAACGCAGCCCCCCCGACGAGCGCCTTCCCCTCCGAGATCA
>CAXTKV010000119.1:0-16141 GCA_964244895.1 uncultured Deinococcales bacterium | reverse complement strand
TTTGCGTCCTGGACGGTGTTCTTGAAGTCAATCATCGCTAATCTCTTGCACCGGGCAAGGACGTGGTTCTGGGAATAATTTTCAACGGGTGCGCGTACTCGAGCGTGCCTTTGATGGCGGGATTCCCGGTAATGCCCGCGTCTCGAGGGCGGAAGCTCTGGTCAATCTGGTTGAAGTTCAGTTCCAATGGATTCTCGCCCCGGTAGTCCATGAAAGGCTGGTTTTGCTTGCAGTACCCGACAAAAACGTTGTGCGCGATGACCGCGTTCGGGACGGGAAAACCCGCGTCGGTCGGGATTCTGGCCGGGTAATAGAACTGCATCGGGTAGAGCGGGTGGCTGCCATCGTAGTACCGATCCAGCGCCACGAAGGTGTTGTGCTGGATGTCCAGGCTAAGGGCTCGAGCGTCAGGAACGCCTTCCATCGCGTAGGTGACGGACATGGCGTTCGAGTTATCGCCGGAATGGTTCTTGACAAAAATGTTGTTGCGCAACGTCACGCGACCGCCGTTCGGGAAGTCCGCCAGGTAATTCTCCGTCTGCGTCGTGCCGTCCCATTTTGATCCCATGAAGTAATTGCCCTCAAGGATATTGACTTGCGCCCTGGATTTGAACAGGTGTCCGTAGTACGCGCCGTGCGACCAGGAACCCGTCATGGTCACGGTGAAGTTCGGGTCGGTGGTGCTGGCGTTGATGTACGCGTTGTGTTCTGGGCCGCCACCGCCGCCGTTCCCATCCAGTTCCACGCGCTCGAGCTTCAGCGTGCCCGTGTTGTTGCCCGTGCCAAAGATGCCGTTGGCCTCGTGCGTCTTAAAGCCGGATATTTTCACGTCGCGCAGGGTCAGGTTCTTCGCGCCGTTGACGTACACGCCCGCCTTGCCGATGCCGCCGCCCGCGCTGACATCCCGAATCTCGAGGTTCTCGATGGTGATGTTTTCGGATTGGTCGACGTACACGATCCCCTGCCCGAGCGTGTTGTTGGAGGCTCCGGTGCTGGGGTTGCGGATCACGGCGCGTTTGCCATTGACCGTGATGCCGCGAATCGTGATGTTTCTGGGCACGGTGAATTTGCCAGCCATGAAGTTCTGGTAGTTGTCCACCAGCGGGCCAATCCAGGGTTGCTGGTCTGCGCCCTGGTACACGGCGGGGTAGAGCTCGAACACGTCGCCGTCGTGCCAGTTGGTGTAGGGCGTGCGGTGGAACGCGCCGCCGGAAACGTCGTGCGCGTCGGTGTTGTTTTCAGCCGTGGTCGCGCTCGTCCCGCCGAAGGACGTGTACGTGGCGATCACCTTGCCCGCGCGGACTTGCTTGATCAATGGTTTGCCGTCGGCTTCGGTGGCGGCTTGCGGTGCGGGTTCGCGCAGGTTGGCGGGATTCCAGACCCATTGATCGGGGAATTTGCCGTCCGTGCAGTACGTGACTGGGAAGCTGGTCGCGGGCGAGTACGGCTCGGGCGAGGCTGGCGGTGGGCTGGGTGGCGAGGGTGGGCCGGGCGGCGTGACGGGTTGCGTGCAGGCCGCGCAAGCCAGCGCGAGCGCCATTGCGCCGAGCCAGCGCCGATAGGCCCGAGGTCGCGCTCGATATCGCTCGTGTTGGATGTTCATTTCAATACCTCAGCTTGGGATTTCAACCTGCTCGAGAAACACCGTCCTGCACACGATTTATAATTTGCGTGCTGGACGGTGTTCATCATCGGTACGCCCGACTGCGATGGGCGATGGCGAGGATGGTTACGACTCGAGCTTTCGTGTGCACCGATAATCACCGACGCGAACCCTGTACCCATCTCGAGCCTCGAGCTTTTTTGTTCCCGATGCGAACGGGTTCTCGACGAGCGCACTCATGCGCTCAAGCAAGCGGCGTTGAAGCTCTGCTGGAAGACCCGCCATCAGCTTTTCGACGCGAGAACCGAACTCGAGGGTGTACGTGTTCACTCGAGCCCGAGCCGACGTTTCATGTCCTCAAGCGAGATGCGCGTGCCATCATCGTTCGCTTTGGCTTCGTCGTACAGCCTGACATCCTCGAGATCATCGAGTTTCTCGAGCGACGCTTCGTACTCCTCGACAGGCAGCAGGACGTATTTCTTGTTGCCCTGTGCGTCGATGATGTACTCGAGGGCTCGCTCTTCGGGTTTCGTTTCGGCAGTCATGCGTTCACCTCTGTCCGGAGTCTAGTTCGCGGCCTTCAATTCCTGAGCGGCTTGCCAGTTTTCAGCGTGTGCGCGATCCGTTCCTGGGTTTTCTTCTTGCCCGTCAGCGTCAGGAACGCCTCGCGCTCGAGGTCGCGCAGGTACTGCTCGGTGACGGTGGTGGCGCGGTTCATCGTGCCGCCGGAAAGGATTCTGGCCAGGTGCGTGGCCAGTTCCGCGTCGTACTGGCTGGCTTGTCTGGAAAGCACCAGTCCGTGAATGCCGATCTTCAGGTTCGCGAAGGCCGCGTCGCCCATGACGGTGATTTCTCGGGGTTGGGGTTGCACGTAATCGGGCACCAGGTCCAGCACCTTGCGTTTCGCATCGGCGATCAAGCGGTCGCGGTTCATGCTGATGCCGTCGCTGGGGCGCAGGTAGCCCAGTTCTCTTGCCTCGAGTGCGCTGGTGGATGTCCTGGCCAGCGCGATCTGCTCGAACGCCTTGCGCACGGCGCTGAAGGCGTCCTCGCCGGGCAGCAGCGCATCGGTGAAGCGGAAAAGCATTTCGGTCGTGCCGCCACCGGCGGGGATCAACCCGACGCCCATCTCGACCAGGCCGATGTAGGTTTCGCTGTGCGCCTGCACGAAATCGCAGTGCAGCGGGATCTCGCACCCGCCGCCGAGCGACAACCCGAACGGCGCGGCGACCGTCGGAAAGGGGCTGTAGCGGAAGCTCGCGACCATCTTCTGAAATTGCCTGATGCCCATGTCGATCTCGTCGAAATCGCCGTCCTGGGCTTGCATCAGCACGACCGCCAGGTTCGCACCCGCGCTGAAGTTCTCACCCTGGTTGCCGATCACCAATCCAGCGAAGTGTTCGGGCACGGTCTTGATGGCGTATTGCGCCATCCGTACCGCGTCCTCGCCGAGCGCGTTGGCCTTGGAGTGCCATTCGAGCAGCGCCACGCCGTCACCGATGTCCACCAGGCTCGCGCCGGGCATGGTTTTGACAATCCTGGTCGCGTCTTTTTTCAAATCTTTGATGACCAGAACACCGTCCCGCACGGTGTTCTGACCGTCGTAGAACTTCGTGCCGGACGCGAGTTTGTCCGAAAGGAATGTGGGAACCTCGAGCCCGAGCGCCCGGATGCCCTCGATCACGTTCTCGAGGCCGAGCGCGTCGCACAAATCGAACGCGCCGATCTCCCAGTTAAAGCCCCACTTGAGGGCGTTGTCGATTTCCTGGACGGTGTCGGCGCAATCGGGGATGTTCATGGCGGAAAACCAGATCAGTCCGTAGACGCCGCGGCGGATCAGTTCGCCGGGCGGGGTCTGAAGCTTCAACAGGGCCTCGATGCGCTCGACTGGCGTGGGCAGGTTTCTGATCTCGTCGGGGACGCGCACCTTGCCGCGATCCTCGTAGTCCAGGGTGTCGTAGTTGAGCCTCAGGATCACGCTCTTGCCGCCTTCTCGAATGCGTTTGAAGAATCCCTCGCCCGTTTTCTCGCCCAGGCGGTTCATGGAAACCAGCTTCTCGAGGATCGCGGGCGGAGCGTAATCGAAATCGGTCGCGGCGGCCAGGTTTTTCGCCACCGCCAGCCCGATGTCCAGCCCGGACAGGTCGTTGGTGCGGAAGCTGGCGCTCGAGGCGTGCCCGATCAACGGCCCCATGTGGGCGTCCACCACGTCCGGGCTCAAGCCCAGTTCGATGGCGTCGCGGATGGTGTGCACCATGCCCCAGACGCCGATGCGGTTGGCGATGAAGCCGGGCACGTCTTTGGCCACGACCACACCCTTGCCCAGCACCTTGTCGCCGAATTCAGAAATCGTCTGGATCACGTCCGGGTCGGTGTCGGGTGTGGGGATGACCTCGAGCAACTTCAAATAGCGCGGCGGGTTGAAGAAGTGCGTGCCGACGAAGCGCCTCCTGAACGCCTCGCCGCGACCCTCGATCTGGTCTCGCATGGGAATGCCGCTCGAGTTGCTGGAGAGGATCGTGTGCGGCCCGGCCACGGCTTCGACCTTCTCCCAGAAGGCGCGCTTGACGTCGAGCTTCTCGAGGATGGCTTCAAAAACCCAGTCCACGTCGGCCAGTTTGCCCAGGTCATCATCCAGGTTGCCGATCTGAATCAGCTTGGCGCGGGATGGGTGCATGAAGGCGGCGGGTCTGGATTTGAGGGCACGCTCCAAACCTTTCTTGGCGATTTCGTTGCGATCCAGCACACGATCAGGGCTGCGATCCTTGCCGTCAGCGGCGATATCCAGCATCAGCACGGGAATTCCGGCGTTGGCGAGGTGGGCGGCGACGGCTGCACCCATCGTGCCGGAACCGACCACAGCGGCTTTGCGAATTTTCATGTTATCTCCTGGTGGCGTGTTTCCCGTCCACGACCGGGGAAACGCTGCGCGTTTGAACTGGGTCTAAGTAGAGTTTACCCCGAGATTCGAGTCTACAGCCGTGCCCGGCGCGACGCTCGGGAGGATGACTCGGGATGGATGGCCGTCGCGGGTTCAGTCGCGGCGGGTGGAGCAGCGACCTGAGGAAGGTTCGGGATGTCCCTTCGAGCGGCACGATCCATCGCCCCGCGTGGCCGGAATGCGCGGGGCTTGAGCATCGCGCTCAGGTCGGGACGTACCGCCTATCCGCCGATCAGCACGGAGAACACCGTCCAGGACACGAATCTCGAGTCCAGAGGAACCGCGTGCTGGACGGTCTTCTCTAGCCGGTTATTTCGTGGGACGCGACTGGCGGGATTCGGGCGCGGTGGGTTCACAGTCGCCCATGACGGACGGGTCGTGCGGATAAGCCTCCGTCCAGCGCGCGATAGCTTCGAGGACGCCGCGCAAAGCGCGACCGCGTTCGGTCAGTTCGTAGCTGGTGCGCGGGGGAATGGTGGAGTGTACGGTTCGGGTCACGATGCCGTGCTGCTCGAGCAGGTCCAGACGCTGCGAGAGCGTGGTCGTGTTGATTGCCGCACGTCGCGTCATTTCGTTGAAACCGATCGGGCCATCCAGCAGGGCGTCCACGATGAACAGCACCCATTTTTCGTGCAGCAACGAGAGCGTGCGGTGGTACGGCTGGCGGTCGGCGTCGCCGCACGGGTGAGATTCCATCTGGACAGTCTAGCCTTTCACGGCGTATCTCAAAGTACTTGACTTTATAGAGTACTTGATCCTAGGGTGTTGCTCGAGGCGAAGAACACCCCAGGAGGAACCCACATGAACGACTGGACACTCGAAGGAAAAACTGTCCTGGTGACGGGCGGCACGGGCGGTATCGGCAAGGCCACCGCCATCGGCATCGCCGGGCTCGGGGCATCGGTGGTGGTCACGGGACGCGACCGCACCAGGGGCGGAGCGGCCATCCAGGACATCCGCCAGATCAGCGGTAACCAGCGCGTCAGCCTCCTGATCAGTGACCTGTCCACCGTCGAGGGCGCGCACCAACTGGCGCGAGATTTCGGGGCGATCCACGATGCACTCCACGTGCTGATCAACAACGTCGGATTGCTGGAAGGCGAGCGCAGACTGACGGCGGACGGCATCGAGGCGAGCTTCGCGGTCAACGTGCTCGCACCGTTCGTGCTGACCCACGCACTGCTCGAGCCGCTCGAGCGCGCCGGAACCGCGACGGGTCAACCCGCGCGCGTGATCAACGTCACGGGCGGACTGCCAGCCCGGATTGACCTGAGCAACCTTCAGGCCGAAAAATCCTTTCTGGGCCTCCAGACGTACTCGCGCGCGAAAGCCGCGATGGTGGCGATGTCGCTCGAGTTCGCGCGCCGCCTCGCGGGGCATGGCGTGACGCTCAATGTTGCCTACCCAGGATCAGCCGCAACGGAGATGTCAGCCAGCATGACGCCGGAGTTTGTCCCCGTGTGGCTGCGCCTGCTCTGGCCCGCGTTCCGAATGATGACGCGCAACGCCAAACCCGAACGGGCCGCGCAGTCATCGATTTTTCTGGCCTCGAGCCCGAACGTTTCGGGTGTGAACGGCGCGTACTTTGATACGAACAGCCGCCGCGCATCGCCGCCGAAGGACGCGCTGAAAGAGACGATCCAGCGCCGCATCTGGCAGGTCTGCGAAGAACTCGCGGAAGCTCGAGGTCAATCGCTCGAGCCAGCCGTGCGCCTGTCCCCAGCCTGAACGCACCGAAACCTGGGAACGACACCGTCCAGCACGTGATTTCTCGAATCTCGAGACTTGCGTGCTGGACGGTGTTTGATCCGCGCGTCGAATTCAGGGCTCGGGCATTCGCATTGTGCAAATCCAGGCACGCTCAGGATTCACGTCTGAGACAGTGTTCTCGAGGCTCGAGCCGCATCGAAATTGAAAATGTAAAGTTAATATGAATTTAATTATTGAGACAAATAGTTGGTGGATACACCTACCAGCACCACAGGCTGTGGGTTCCGACAGTACCTGAGGGGGTATTGATGCCCGAGGTCAAACTTCACCCTATTCGGCTCGCACCGATTCTGCTTCTCGCGCTGGGCGCAATCGCCTGTTCAGGAAGCCCCACCGTACCGGACAAATACCGTGACGGTCTGAAACCCTGGCAGAGCACGCCCACCATCAGGGCGCTGGCAGCCCTCAGCTCGGGCTACCTCAGCGACCAGGCGTGGGTGTCGGCCACCAACGCCTGGGGACCAGTCGAACTCGATAAATCCAACGGTGAAGCCGCCGCCGGAGACGGCAAAACCATCAGTCTGCGCGGTGTCACAGCCGCTAAAGGTCTGGGTGTCCACGCCAATTCTCAGGTCGTCTACGATCTCGGCGGCAGTTGCACGCGCTTCACGGCCACTGTCGGCATCGACGACGAGACGCACGGCGCGGGCAGCGTGATTGTTCAGGTTTTTGGCGATGCCACGAAACTCTTTGACTCCGGCCTGATGAACGGCACCAGCGCAGGCAAGGCCGTGGATGTCAACCTGAGCGGCGTCAGCCAACTGAAACTGACCGTCACCGACGGCGGCGATAACCCGTACAACGATCACGCCGACTGGGCCAACGCCCGCGTCGAATGCGGCCCGCTGACCGCACCCGCCGACCCGACCAGTTTCAGCGTCACGCCCGGTTCGACCACCGCGGGCCTGACCTGGAGCGCCGTCAGCAACGCCGCCAGCTACACGCTCGAGCGCAAAACCACCGGCGCGTACTCGGGCGTGGCGAGCAACCTGAGCGCGACCAGCTACAACGATTCAGGCCTGAGCCCCAGCACGGCTTACACGTACCGGATCACCGCCATCAACCCGGTCGGCTCGAGCCCCGGCAAGGAGATCAGCACCACCACGACCGCCGTGCCGCCGCCCAGCCCACCGCCCGCCGCGACGGAACGTTACCTCAGCGACCTGACGTTGAACGTCGTCAGCAACGGCTGGGGGCCGCTCGAGCGCGACAAGTCGAACGGCGAAGCTGCCGCTGGCGATGGGCGACCCATGAAAATTCGCGGCACCAGCTACGCGAAGGGGTTAGGCGTCCAGTCCTTATCGGACGTGCGTTACGCGTTGGGCGGTTTGTGCTCGAGCTTCAAAGCCATCGTTGGTATCGACGACGAAACCTACGGCAACGGCAGCGGTAACTTTCAGGTCTTTGTGGATGGCGCAAAGCTTTTTGATTCCGGCAAGCTGCTGGGCACGTCACCCAGCGCGACCGTCAACCTGGACGTGACCGGACGCACGGAACTGCGCCTGGTGTTGACCGATGGTGGCGACAACACGCACAACGATCACGGCGATTGGGCGATGGCTCGCGTCACCTGCGGCGCGGCTGCACCAGCCGACCCGACCACGTTTACCGCCACCGCCGCCTCGAGCAGCGCCATCAACCTGGGCTGGAGCGCCGTGGCTGGTGCGACCAGCTACACGATCGAGCGCAAAACGGGCGCGGGCGCTTACGGACAGATCGCGACCCCCGCAGCCAGCGCGACCACGTTTTCCGACTCCGGACTGACGGCTTCGACGGTGTACACGTACCGAATCAAAACCGTGAATGGCTCGAGCAGCGCGGGCAAGGAAGCCACCGCCACCACGTCCGCAGCGACCACGCCACCACCGCCACCATCTCCGACACCTCCACCGCCCTCACCCACGCCACCGCCACCAGCACCACCGCCGCCACCAGCACCACCTCCTCCGACTCCTCCCGCGCCACCGCCCAGCCCACCACCGCCCGCCGCGACGGAACGCTACCTCAGCGACCTGACGTTGAACGTCGTCAGCAACGGCTGGGGGCCGCTCGAGCGCGATACATCCAACGGTGAGTCCGCTGGCGGGGACGGACGCCCGATCAAGATTCGTGGCGTGTCCTACACCAAAGGCTTGGGCGTTCAGTCCCTTTCCGACGTTCGATACGCGTTGGGCGGCGTCTGCTCGAGCTTCAAAGCCATCGTCGGTATCGACGACGAAACCTACGGAAACGGTAGCGGCAACTTTCAGGTTTTCGCAGACGGCGCGAAACTCTACGATTCAGGAAAGGTTTTAGGCACATCGCCCAGCGCATCCGTCAACCTGGACGTGACCGGACGCACGGAACTGCGCCTGGTGTTGACCGACGGTGGCGACAACACGCACAACGACCACGGCGATTGGGCGATGGCTCGCGTCGGGTGCAACCCGGCACCGCCAGACACGACCGCTTTCGCCGCCATTTCCACCTCGAGCAGCGCGATCAACCTGGCCTGGAGCGCCGTCACGGGCGCGACCGGATACACGCTCGAGCGCAAGACCGACACGACCACCTACTCGCAGATCGCTGCGCCGACGGCGGGCGTTGTGATCTTCACTGACGGCGGCCTCAATGCCAGTCAGACCTACACGTACCGTCTCAAAGCCGTGAACAACGGCTCGAGCAGCGCGGGCCGGGAAGCGTCAGTAACGACGTTAGCGCCACCGCCACCGCCGCCATCTCCGACACCTCCACCGCCACCACCTGATCCGCCACCACCTGATCCGCCACCACCTCCGCCAGCATCACCTCCGTCCAACCCGACGGTGTTGACTGCGACGCCGAGCTCGAGTAGCGCAATCAGCCTGACCTGGACGATCGTGGCTGAAGCGACGGGCTACACCATCGAGCGCAAGACCGACACGATTCCTTACGCGCAGATTGCGGCACCGACCGCGACCTCGATGACCGATTCACCTCTGAGCGCAGGGATCAGCTACACGTACCGCATCAGGGCGGTCAATGCTGCGGGCAGCAGTTCGGGCCTCGAGACGACAGCCTCTATACCTCCCGCACCACCACCGCCGCCACCGCCGCCACCGCCACCACCGCCTCCAGCCGTCTGCTCGAGCGGGCCGTGCAAGACGGGTCAATGGTCAGCCGTGACGCCGTGGCCGGTCGTACCGATCCACAGCATCCTGATGGCGGACGGTCGCGTCATGACCTACGACGGGCAGGGCGACACGCGCAGTCAGGTCGGGGCGTATACGGTCGTGGACATCTGGAACCCATCCGCCAACACGCACACACCAGCGGACAACACCAGCACGACGCTGTTCTGCGCGGGCGAAACGCAACTGGCGGACGGGCGAGTATTCAGCGCGGGCGGCACCGCTCCGGTCAACCGTGGCGTCAAGGACACGAACATTTTCAACCCGAATTCCAACCTCTGGACGATTGGGCAACCCATGCAGTACGCGCGCTGGTATCCGTCGGTGGTGAACGCCGCCAACGGAGAAGTCCTGGTCGTGGCCGGAACGGACGAGAATTTCAACGTCGTCACCCAACCCGAAATCTGGCAGAGCGATGGCACGTACCGGAAGCTCACCAACGTCAACGTATCGCTCGATTACTACCCTCGGGTGCACCTGGCTCCGGACGGGCGCGTGTTTTTTGCGGGCGCTGAATTCAACACGGCTTTCCTGAACACTTCCGGCGCTGGCGCGTGGACGAGCAGCGTTTCCAGGGGCGACGGCATCTGGCGCGATTACGGTTCGACCGCGATGTACGACATTGGCAAGATCCTGTACGTCGGTGGCGGCCCTTCGACCAGTTCCGCACTGACCATGGACATCAACGGTGCTGTTCCCGTGATCGCACCGACCGCATCCTTGAGCTTCGGTCGTCGGCAGCTGAACGCGACCCTGCTGGCGGACGGCACGGTGCTGGCCACCGGAGGCAATTCGAGCAACACGTACTTCACGGACAATTCCGGCGGTGCGGTACTGTCACCGGAACTCTGGAACCCGGCCACCAGCCAGTGGCGGACGCTCTCGAGCATGCAGACGCCGCGCCAGTACCACTCGACCGCCCTGCTGCTGCCAGACGGACGCGTGATGGTCGGTGGTGAAGGATTTTGCAGCACCTGCACGACCAACCGCTACAACGTCGAGTTCTTCTCGCCACCGTATTTGTTCAACGCCTCCGGCGGGCTGGCCGCGCGCCCGACCATCGCCAGCGCCAGCCAGAACGTTACTTACGGCAGCAGCATCGCGATTCAGACCCCGGATGCGGCCAGCATCTCGAAGGTCGCGTTGGTCAAGTTGGGCTCGGTGACGCACTCGTTCAACACCGGGCAGCGCTACGTGCCGTTGTCGTTCACAGCTTCCGCTGGTGGTTTGACGGCTTCCGTGTCCAGCAATCCGAACATCGCGCCCGCCGGGTATTACATGCTGTTCGTGATCGACTCGAACGGCGTGCCGTCGGTGTCCACGATGGTGCACGTCGGGAATTGAACGGCGTGATGCTCGAGCGCAGCGCTCGAGCTCAATGGTCAGGGTTTCGAGAGCACCGTCCCGGACGCGAATCAGATAACGCGTCCGGGACGGTGTTTTGGGGCTGGTCAAAGGTCGAGCCGCACCTTACGACGGGTTCCCGGCGAGACGATCGAGCCATTCTTTGAGCAGCGACTGCTCACCGGGGCTCAGCACCGTCGCGTCCGACAGCGCGGCGCGCAACGCAATCGCTGCCCCGGCAGCACTGGAATCTTGCACTGTCGGTACTTCGGTGGCAATGGCGGCGATCACGGCTTCGCGGGCGGCCTCGGACAGGCCGAGGTCCCGGCGGCCCTCCGGCATTTCCAGGAGCGTCAGCACCGTACCGCGACCCGAGGCGCGCATCAGATCGGCGGCGCGATCCTCGCTCACCCGAAGTCGCCCCGCCAGGGCGAGGGCTCTGATCTGCCGTTTGAGGTGATCGAGGCCAGCCGCCGCCGCAGGCGACTGAACTCCGGGGCGAGGATCGCCGGACATGATCGAGAAAATGGCCGGATTGGCCAGACCAAACTCGACGTGCAGGTTCCAGCCCGCCCGAAGATTCTCGACCGGGTCGGGGCCGAGTTCACGAACCTCTTTTTCTTTCAAGTACGCCATGAAACCGTGCTCTGCGACCGCATCGAGCAGGCCATTCTTGTCACCGAAAAGTCTATAGAGCGTTGGGGCTTGCACACCGGCTGCGGCGGCCACCGCTCGGGTCGTCAGGGCGTCTCGTCCCTCGCTGGCCAACAGTTCGATCGCGGCGGACAGGATGCGCGATCGCGACCCGTCCTGAGCACTGGCTGGTTCGATGACTTCCACGCTGAGCTGCTCCGTCATACGCCCGACTATAGGCGTCCCGCGCAATCACCGGTCCTGGCTCTTGCAGCCAGTAATTATCTTTGATAACATATTTTTGCTATCGGTGGAAACAACAGGTGCTATCCGACGCCGGAAGCGAGGAGAATTCATGATTATTGTCACTGGAGCCACCGGCCAACTGGGTCGCGCCGTCGTCGAGCGACTTCTCGAGCGGATGCCAGCCGAGAAGGTCGGCGTCAGCGTCCGCGATCCAGCCAAGGCCAGCGAACTGAGCCAGCGCGGCGTGCGCGTCCGCCAGGGCAATTTCGATGATCCGGTCAGCCTGCACCACGCGTTCGAGGGTGTCTCTCAGCTGCTGATCGTGTCCGCCAACAGCACCGGGGAGCAGGCGCTTCACCAGCACCGCACGGCGATCGAGGCTGCCAGGGACGCTGGAGCGCAGCGCATCCTCTACACCAGCCACATGGGCGCTCACCCAGCATCCCCGTTCTCGCCCATGCCCGACCACGCCGCATCCGAAAGCATGCTGCACGCCTCGGGCGTGGCGTTCACCTCGCTGCGCAACGGGTTCTACGCGGACAGTGGACTGATGCTGATGGGCCAGGCGCTCGAGACGGGCAGGCTCGTCGCACCCGAAGATGGCCCGGTCTCCTGGACGACCCACGCCGACCTCGCCGAGGCGACCGCGATCATCCTCGCCAACGAGGGCCGCTTCGAGGGAATCACACCACCACTCACCAGTTCGGCGGCGCTCGACCTGGCCGACCTGGCTGACATCGCCTCGGAACTCACCGGACGCCCAGTCGAGCGCGTCGTCGTGACCGACGATGCGTACCGAACCAGCCTGGTCTCTCACGGTGTGCCCGCCTCTGCCGCAGACATGCTCGTGGGACTGTTCGCCGCCAGTCGCCAGGGCGAATTCTCGGCTGTCGATCCGACGTTGGCCAATTTGCTCGGTCGCCCACCCATTTCCATGCGCGAGGTGTTGAAAAAGAAGATTGCACAGTGAAAACCGTACAGTGACGCGTCAACCCTGATCTTCCAACGCTTTCTAAAAACCGGAGCACGGGAGACGAGAATCCTTTCTCGGACTACCTATTTTTGACTGAGGCGTGACGAAAGATTCTTCGTCACGCCTCCTCAGAATGGCAGCAGCATCGGGGCTCCGGTGGCGTTGCTCGACGCGAGAGCATCAGGTACGACTGACGTGCCTCGGGACGGCCTGCTCGAGAACCCGCAACGACAAGATTTCAACAGTCAATTTTCGACGGTGACTGTTCCGGTCATGCCCTGAGAAAAGTGCGCGCGGCAACGGAACCGGTACACCCCAGGCGCTGTGAACGTGACCGTCTGGTCGCTCAGGGCAGCGCTGATCGGGCGCGGCCAGTTGTCCGAGATGGCATCGAGCGGGTGCGAGTTCGAGGCCGCAATCGCGATGGTTCTGCTCGAGCCGTTCAGGTGAATCGTGCAACTCGAGGGTGCGTACCGGAAGTTCTGGCCGTCAATGCCGATCAGGTTTGGGCAAGCGTTCGCATCGACCGGTGGTGCGGGCGGTGCTGGTGGTGCTGGCGATGCCGGTGGTGCTGGCGGCGGAGCGGGTGATGTTGGTGGCGGTGGTGGCGTGGTCGGCGCGGGCGCGAGGCACGCGCCCAGCAGGAAAACCAGGCCGATCAGCGTGAGCGCACCGTTCCAAATCAACTTCGTGTTCATGCCGACCTCCGTTTGGGTGCTCGAGGATGGCTCATTTCAGGGTGAGCGTACATCAACCGCCGTTTTAGGACAGATGGTGCGCACGCAAACCGTCCAGCACCAGGCTTTTGAGTTTCAGGGAACAGCGTGCTGGACGGTGCTTTTGCATCGGGCATCAGTGCGCGGCGGTCTTGCTGAAGGCTTGCAGGATCACCACGCCCGCCACGATCAGCGCGATGCCGATGCCTTTGGGCAGGTCAATACCCTCGCGGAACATGAAGTAACCGATGATCGCCGTACCCACGATGCCGACGCCCGACCAGACGGCGTAGACCGTGCCGATCTCGAGGGATTTGAGGGTCTGCGACATCAGGTAAAAGGCCGTTCCGTAGCCCAGCACGACCAGCGCGCTCGGGATGATTCTGGTGAAGCCGTTCGAGGCTTTGAGTGCGGTCGTGCCGATGATTTCAGAGATGATGGCGATGCCCAAGAGAATCCAAGAGTTCATTTCATTTCCTCTTTCCGGGGGCCGAAGGGACTGGCGGTGACGCCATCTCGAGCATTCGCGCCACGACTCGCGCGCGGAGTTCCGGGGCTGGCTGCCCGAGGTCGAAGAGTTCCGCGTAGTACAGCCCATCCGTGGCCATCCGCACCAGCGTGGCCGCGACTGGGTCGATGCCGTCCGATTCTGCGCTCGCCTGCCAGGCGCGGGCGCGTTCGCGGAACGGCTCGAGCAAGCCGGGGTTTTCACCGACCACCGCCAGCAGTGCGGCGTTCGTCTCGAGTTCTTCGTGGGTACTCGAGTCCGAAACCGAGGCGTTCACGAAGGCTCGAGTCCACGATCCCGGCGTGCCGTCCAGATGATCCTCGAGCGCGCGCTCGAACTGCGCGAGTTGCGCTTCCAGCAAGCCGAAGATCAGCGCTTCCTTGTTCTTGAAGTGGTACAGCAAGCCGCCCTTGCTGATGTTGGCTTCCTTCGCTACGGCTTCCAGGGTCAGTCTGCCGGAGCCGTCGCGCAGGATTACGCGGTTGGCGGCGTTCAGGATCGCGTCTCTGGTGTCTTGCGGTGCGGTCGCGGAAGGCATGACTTAGATTACCGTCCAGACGGTATAGTAAATGTGCTTCAGGTGACATCTCGAGAATCGGCCAGCCCTTCGGGTACACTCTGGGCGTGAACGTCAACCCAACCGTCCGCCAGCGCTTCGACCAGACCTTCATGGAACTGCTGGCTGCCGTGCGCGTGGACGTGCTGGACGCGAAACCACCCGCCTTTGCCGCCACCAGCCAGGTCGCAGCCATGTTTTTCAAAGAATCCCAGAAAAGCGTGCTGCAAGACCTGGCGCAACTGACCGCCTCTTGGGGTCAATCGCAAGTGGAGCTTCCAGTCGTCGAACGCGCCATGAAAACATTGGCGGACATGGGGCTCGAGACGGCCCGCGACCGCCTGGGCAAACTGACGGAACTCGAGAGCGTCGATTAGACCTCCTGCGAAAGGGGTCGAACACGTCTCGAGGGCAGGGTAACCACAAGGGTTACCCCTACAAAAGCCCGTTCTGTAGGGGCAACCTTGATGGTTGCCCTCGCGTCAACGCGTTCTGGGGACTGACTTTCGCAAGAGGTGCATTCCCTGCCGCCGGAATAACAGAAACACCGTCCAGCACGCAATACGTGATTTGCGTGCTGGACGGTGTTCTTGTCGAGCACGAAAAAGCTCGAGCATCCGCGCGATGCTCGAGCTGGTCAAACTGATCGAGTTCAGACTTGCGTCGGGTGGCGCGCCGAACCCGTGAACAACTGGCGCAACGGGCGCGAGGATTCAATGATCGTCTGCTTGACGGCGGCCATCGGCTTGAAACGCGGCGGGTGGTGGGACACGACGCGCAGGAATCCAGCCAGACGCTCGTAATCCTGCGCTTCCAGCGCGAAGGACTGACCGCGCAGGTGCAGCCGGGGCGGTTCGCCGCTGACGCTGACCTCCGCGATGCCGTACCTGGACGTGCGGCGATCCACGGTCACGTAGACGCTGGATCGATCGAAGCTGAAGACCCGACGCCCCGGCAACCAGGTCGTGACGAGCGCAAACGCGGCCACACCGAACGCCCCGACGACCGCGATCATCGTCGCCAGGATCGGCGAGCGACCCGCCCAGGCGATCAAGGCCGTGTTGCCACCGGCTGTCGCGCGGTACACGCCGACCAGCACCACCGCCAGCACGATCAGGCACGAAATCGCGATCAGCGCACCGATTGCGCGCGCCGCGATCCGGGATGGCTCGAGTTTCTCCACGACCCTCAGTGATGCATTCATGCCGGTCAGTGTAGGAAACGCCGTTCCCTCGCGCTGCGAAGAAATCCGCATTGCCGCAAAGCCCGAAACGCCGTGCAGCACGGACTCTTCAAGAATGAACCCGAAGATTGAAGGCGGGGTGGAGCGCGACACCTCCCCTGCTCGAGCGTTCGCACGCAAAAGAGCGACGAGGACGGCTCGAGATCAGACGGTTTCGGCGCTCAAAGTGACGTTCAAACGTGTCCAGTACGTCCCCAACCGCACCAGCACCTCGCGAAACTCACCGAAACTGGCGGGCTTGGCGACGTAAGAGTTCGCTCCGGCCCGGTAGGCGCGCTCGCGGTCGGCCTGAAGCCGCGATGTCGAGAAGATCACGGCGGGCGTGCTGACCCAACGCGCGTCCGAGCGCAGTCTCTCGAGCACTTCCAGACCGCCGAGCCTGGGCAGGTTGATGTCCAGCAAGATCAGGGCTGGCACGGCCTCCGACCAGCCTTCGAGCGCGCGCAACACGCCCTCGCC
>CAXTKV010000118.1:4766-16477 GCA_964244895.1 uncultured Deinococcales bacterium | reverse complement strand
CAAGAGCGGCAGCACCGTCAGGGCCGTACCCATCATCACGCCGCCGTAATCGACGTTCGTCGAGGTCGTACCGCCCGAGATCAAACGGATCAGGGTCTGCAAGGTCTGGGTTTCCTTGGCGCGAAACATGATGCTCGAGATCACGAATTCGTTCCACGTCCCGATGAACGTCACCAGCCCGAGCGTGCCCAAGGCGGGTCTCGAGAGCGGCAGGATGATCCGCCGGAAAATCCCGAATTCGGTGCAGCCATCGATCCGGGCGGCCTCGACGAGTTCCTTGGGGATGGCGCTTTGAATGTACTGACGCATCTGAAAAATGCCGAAGGCCGCAGCCATGCCCGGAAACCACAGGGCTTTGGGCGTGCCGAGCCACAGCAAGCTCGGGAACCACGGCATGAGGCTGTGAATCGCAGTGTCCAGAGGCCCGAAGACGCTGTTCAGCATGGACATCACCAAGTAAAACGGGATCAGGTTGAGCGCCCCCGGTATCGCCATCGTGCCTTGCAGCACGGCGAACATCCTGTCCTTCCAGCGGAATTCGTACATCGCGAAGGCGTACCCGGCCAGCGAACAGAAAAAGAGTTGCGTGACCGTGGCCACGACCGACAGGTACGTGCTGTTCCAGAAGATTCGCCAGAACCGGCCCTCGGTGGCGGTCATCAGGGCCTGGTAGTTGTGAACCAGCGAATTGCCGAACCACAACGGCGGCGGGAACTTGAAGATTACCTCGCGGGGCTGGGTGGCAAAGACGAACATCATGTAGAGCGGCACGGCGATCAGCGCGCCGAACAGAATCACGATTGCGCCGGTCAGCAGGCTCGAGGGAACCCGAGAGGACGGTGTTTTCAAGGCTGGAATCTCGAGAGCCACGATTCAATCCACCTTCCCGCCGCGAAAAATGCGGTTGTTGATGATGGTCAAAACGATGATGATCAAGAACAGCACCCACGAGATCGAAGCGGCCAAGCCCATGTCGAAATCGTTGAAGGCCGTCTTGTAGAGGTACATCACGGTCGTCAGACCGGAATTGTTGGTGCCGCCGTCGCGGTTGACCAGCAAGAAGGGTTCCACGAAAATCTGCATGTTGCCGATGATCGAGAGCGTCACCGCGTAGAACGCCATCGGGCGCAGCAGCGGCAGCGTCACGAAGCGGAATTGCTGCCAACGGTTGGCGCCATCCACGGCGGCGGCCTCGAAGAGATCACCGGGGATGGCCTGCATCGCGGAAAGGTACAGCACGGTGTTCCAGCCCGTGTACTTCCAAGCGATCAATATGGCGATGGACGGTTTAATCCAGGCGTCCCGCCCGAGCCACGGGATGGATTCGGGGAAAATGGCGCCCAGCACGGGAAGCTGGTGCAACTGCGACAGGACGTAGTTGAACAAGCCCGAGCGCTCAGAGTAGAGCGTCCCGAAGACCATCGCGATGGCGGCGGCGGACGTGATGTACGGCGCGAAGTACAGCGCCGTGATGAAACCCTTGATCCGTTTCAGGCCCGTGTGCAGCATGAACGCCAGCGGAATCGCGATCAGGTGCTGCGGCGGCACGGAAAGCAACCCCAGAACGGCGGTGTTGATCAAGGATTTGCGGAAGTACGTATCTTCGGTCAGCAAGTATTGATAGTTTTCAAAACCCACGAATTTGATGTTCGCGAGACCTTCAATGGGGTTCCAGCGGGTCAGGGAAATGAAAAAGGAGAACAGCGTCGGGAACAACCCGAAAATGATGAACAGGATGAAAAACGGGCTGATAAAGATGTACGGCGCGTAGCGACGTTGCCAGTTGGCGTAGCGGTAGCTCGCGGTCGTGATCGGTGGTGCTGTGGTGGTGGGTGCGGCCACGGGCTTGGCTCCTTCGGTATCGTGAATTTCGGTCGGGATCGCGGGCTCGGGTGAATGGATTGTGGCCTTCGAAATTCAGTCGTTCAGATTTGATGTTTTGTTTTCGGAATCCCGATTTGGTTTGTGCGATGTCTCAGTGCGGGTTCTCGAGGACGCATCTTTTCGTGATTCTCGAGCTTGAAGCGCAGCTCACCTCGAACGGAGGATTCTGAGGATCGAGAATTGGGAACACCGTCCAGCACACGGATTCTTGATCAACGGTTTGTTGCGTGCTGGACGGTGTTCTCGTAGGTTCTGCGGGTCGTGCCGTTTCGAGCTTCCCGGTTCGAGTCACGAGAAACCGCGAGGCTCCAAAAAACCCTCGCGTATCGGGCTCGAGCGAAGGGTGCGGGGAGGGAAGGAGGTGTCCCTCCCCGCACGCGCTTCACTTAACGACGGACGCGCTTCTCGAGTTCGGCGCGGGCTTCGGTCAGGGCGGTCTTGATGTCCTTGCCCTCGTCGAGCACCTGGCTCAGCGCGGTCTGAACGATGGTTTCGGCCACGGAATCGTACTTGTTGACATCGACGGGTTGGATGCGCTTGGCGGCACCCTTCCAGAGTTCGCGAGCCTTCTGGCCGCCGAGGAAATCGACGGGTTCATTGAATGACTTGTCCGTCCAGGCGCTGTTCAATGCCGGGAACGCGCCGTTGGACTTGAAGACCGCGATCTGCTGAGCGCGATCCATGGTCATGTACTTGATGAAGTTCCAGGCTTCAGCCTTGTGGCTCGAGGAGCTCGGAATGCTGTAGAACGAACCGCCCCACGATGCGTACGCGCCGTCCGGCAGGTTCTGAACGCGCCACAGGCCCTTCGTGTCGGGAGCCATCCAGTTCTGGAACTGACCCTGCAACCACGCGCCGGAGAACTGCGTGGCGACCGTGCCGGACTTGAAACCCTCGTACCATTCGTTGGTCCACTCGCCGATCTTGGCGTCGATACCGGCTTCGCGGATCTTCTTGGCGATGGTGAAGGCCTTCATGAAGCGCGCGTTGTCCGGGCCGACCAGGATGGCGTTCGTCTTATCGAAGTAGATGCCTTCGCCGCTCTTGAGGTTCGAGCGGATGATCAGGTTGGCGGCGCTGGCGGCGCTGTTGATGATGAAAAGCTTCTTGTCGGAGGCGTGCAGTTTCTTGCCCGCCTCGACGTAGCCTTCCCAGGTGTTCAACTCTTCGGGCTTGACACCCGCCTTTTCCAGGACATCCTTGCGGTAGAAGGTCGTGCCGGGGCCGATGTCGGTCGGCATGGCGATGAAACGCCCGTCGCTCGAGGTGGCCTGCGTGATGGTGTAGGGCACGAACAGCTTCTTGAAGATTCCGGCGTTGTACGGCGCCTTGTTGAGATCCTCCAAGCCCTGACCCTCGGCGAACTTGCCGACGAAGCCGATCTCGATCGCTTCGACATCGTGCAAGCCCTGCCCGGTCGCCAGGGCGGTGGTCAGCGCGTTGTGGTGGTCGCCGTACTGGAGTGCAGTCAGTTCGATCTGGATGTTCGGGTACTTCTTGGCGAATCCGGCCAGCGCCACCTTGACGGAATCGTCGAGGCTCGGGAAGGCCGCGACGGTCAGTTTAACTTTGTCGTTCTGGGCTGCGCCGAGGCTGACGGCGACTCCGGCGGCGAGCAAAACGCTGATGGTCAGGGCTTTTTTCATCTGAACTCCTTGGGTGGTGCGGGCTCGAGATTCACTTGGTGGTCTCGAGGCGCGAGAGGGTGAAGGGTTGCGGATCGCCGGAAGTGCAAGCGCTTTCAAGCTCAGGATGAATCGATTCTTGGCTGGATCATGTCTCTACCCCACTGAAGCTCTGGTCGACGAAAGCGCTCGTTCACGAAGCGCTCCGTTCGGTGCGGGCTCCGCGCAGCATGGCCGTCGATTCGCGCACGATCAGTTCGGCCACGTGACCGGTGTGCTCAAATGCTTGCCCGGACAGCAAAGAGATCGCCATCAGCGATGCCGTGCGACCCATCGCCACGATCGGTTGGCGCACCGTGGTCATGGGCGGCGTGGTGTAGGCAGAGCTTTGCAAATCGTCGAAACCGACCAACGACACGTCTTCCGGCACGCGGATGCCGCGCCGATAGAGCGCCAGGCGCGCCCCGTAGGCCGATTGATCGTTGGCGCAAGCGAGAGCCGTGAACAGTGCGCCCCTGGTGAAGAGCGATTCGACCGCAAATAACCCGGAACGTTCGGTGTAATCCCCCTCGACCACCAGGGCTGGATCGAACGCAATCTCGGCGCACTCGAGGGTCTTCTTGTAGGCTTCAAACCGCTCGAAGGCGTCCTTCTGGCCGCTGGCGATGCCCGTCAGGTACGCGATCCGACGATGCCCGAGCGTGATCAAGTGTTGTACGCCGAGCGATTCTGCCGCCGTGTTGTCCACGCAGATGCAGCGATCCTCGAGCCCCGGCACGCCGCGTCCGACGATCACCAACGGCATCCTGCCCGCCAGTGCGCGCAATTCCTTGTCTGGCACGCTCGAGCCGGTCAGGATGATCGCGTCGACTCGGCGGCTGGTCAAGACCTCGATCGCCTCGCGCTCCTCGCTGATCTGCCAGTGACCGCTGACGAAGATCGGGTGGTAACCGCTGCCAGCCAGGCCTTCCTCGATTCCGGCCAGGGTTTCACCGTAGAACGGGCTTGAAATCGCTTGCGTGAGCACGCCGATGCTCATCGATTGACCCCTGGCGAGGCCGCGGGCCATCACGTTCGGTCGATAGCCGAGCTGTTTCACGGCGTGCAGGACGCGTTCGCGCTTATCTCGAGCCACGACCGCCGAGCCGTTCAAGATCCTCGAAACGGTGCTCGGGGAAACCCCGGCGATCCGTGCGACATCGTTGAGTGTGGCAACTTCAGTCATGACACCCCGATGAGAGAATCCGCCATGCGAGAATAGCGAAATTGGATACACGTATAAACCACGTGTGGGACGATCCATACAGTAGGTTTTTGTAAGACATCCGGAGTATGCCAGGTCTTGAAAGCGCTGTCAAGAGTCGCCCCGGATCGGCGCTCACCTTATCAACTGGTAGTTGCGAGTTCCCAGCGTTCAAGACGACCCTTAAGCCGCTGAGGTTATTAAAGAATGGCTGACGCGCAGCGATTTTGAATTCGAGATGCACCATTCAGCGACGTTCAGGCGAAACACCCTGCAGCGACGTTCGGGCGAAACACCGTGCCCGGGGAGACTGGCGTTCCGCGCTGAACCGTTCGGGATTCAAAAAAAGAACACCGTCCAGGACGGTGTTCTTTCTGGTTGCAGGGACAGGATTTGAACCTGTGACCTCCGGGTTATGAGCCCGACGAGCTACCAAGCTGCTCTACCCTGCGTCGCTCGCGCTCGAGTGCTTTCCCTCAAGCGACGTGAATGGTAGCACGAGGTCTGGGGGTCGTCAAGAGAAAGGCGAACGGTTGGAATCCAAACCCGAGCAGCCTTTCGAGTCGCTCGATCCTTTCGTGAACTGTGGTCGTGTGACAAGTCGGTACTGGCTTTCGCCAATTCGCGTGTAAGGTGAACGCATGCCGTCGGTGCTCGTTCTGGACGATGAACCCAGCCTGGTCAAGCTCGTCAGCGCGATTCTCAAAAGCGCCGAGTATGACGTTCACGCCTTCACTCGCCCTGCGGAGGCGCTCGAAGCCATCGAAGGGCTGGAACTGGACGCGGTCGTGTCCGACATCACCATGCCGGTGATGAACGGCTACGAATTCCTGGAACGCGTGCGCGAAATAGAGAAGTTCAAGCAGACGCCGTTCATTTTTCTGTCCGGCATGGCCGAACGCCGCGATATTCGCCAGGGCATGAACCTGGGCGCGGACGATTACCTGACCAAACCCTTCGAGGCCTACGAGTTGCTCGAGGCGCTCGAGGTCAGGTTGCGCCGCGCGGTCGAGATGAAACCACCCAAAGCCGTCGGCGTGCTGGCGCGCGGTCTGGGCGAGGCGGGCGTGACCTGGGATGGGCGCGAAGTCAGTTGGGGCTCGAAGAAAGCCGCCGAGTTCTTTTTCTATCTTCTGGAGCATCCGGGCGGCACGACCACCTGGGAAGCGGCTGAAGCGCTCTGGCCAGAAAAGGACGAGACGCGCGCCGCGAGCGTATTCCACACGACCCTCCACCGTCTGCGCAAGACCTTAGAGGCTGAAGCCGTGCAATCCGCCAACCGCCGCTATTACCTGAACCCCGATCTCGAGATCGGTTACGATGTCAAGCAGTACATGGAGGCCGTCCAGAACGCGCAGGAAAAGCCCGACCTGACGACTTTCGATGAGGCTTCCAAGTTGTACCGAGGGCCGTACCTGGCAGGTTTCGATTCCGAATGGTGCGAGGAACGCCGCGAGGCGCTCCACGCCACGCACCTTGGATTGCTGCTGGACGCCGCCAAGGTCGCAGAATCTCGCGGTGAGACGCGTCAGGGCGCCTGGTACGCGCACCTGGCCACCCAGCACGAACCGTTCAGCGACACGGCCTGGTCTGAACTGGCGCGCCTGTGGGAAAAAATGGGCGATCACCGTCGCGCCATCCGCGCGCGAGAGCGGCAGTTCAACTGGGACGATTAAAGCGGGCAACCAAAATTTCGTTTTGATGAGCGGCTCTAAACGGAATCTCGAGCCGCTGATTTATGGCTCTTGGACGGCACCGTCCGGGACGCACTTCAAAGAACACCGTCCTGGACGGTGTTTATCAATCAACGCACTTGAAGCGCTCGAGCCACACGGCAAAAATGTAATGATCGCAACATAAAGATCCTTGAACGATCTCCCACAAGGACACACGATGGTTGCGATAGATTATCGGCGTATGCGTCTGGTTTCGCTGATGATCATCCTCCTCACGGCCATCGCCACGGCTGGTTCGGCTCTGGCGCCGTTGCCGGGACTGAACGCGATTCCCGATGGCAGCGAGGTGCGCGTGCTGCGCGACGAATTGCAGAGCGTGTTGGCCAGCGGCACGGTCAAAAACCGGGTGTTGACGATGATCACCTGGAGTCCGCGTTTGCCCGCCGGGGAACGGGTCAGAATCTGGATTTCGGTTCCCGTGGGCAGCACCAACGACCTGAAAAGTTTTGTCGGCAACGTCAACGCGGACGGCTCAGACGTGACGCTTGAGGCGGGCAAGGATCGGGTCAGTTTCGTTCAGGTGCTGCGCGAGGCGTACAGCATCAGGCTGGAAATGAAGCAGAAATAGCGCGCCGGAGAGTGCGATCGGGCACTCACGTTAGGATCGAGCGTTCGTGTAGAACCACCCAGGGAGGCAACATGGCCGAAGTCAACGTGATTCTGATCATCGAGGACGACCCGGACATCCAGCGGATCGTCCGGCTGGAACTCGAGGAGGCGGGCTTCAAGGTGCTGGTCGCCTCGGATGGCGTGTCCGGCCTGACCATGGCCAGGGAATCCACACCGGATCTGGTGATCCTCGATCTGGGTTTGCCCGATCTGGACGGCGCGGAAATCGCGCGGCGTCTGCGCAAGACCTCAGACACGCCGATCATCGTGCTGACCGCGATGGACGCGGTCTCCACCAAGGTCAACCTGCTGGAGGGCGGCGCGGACGATTACTTGACCAAACCGTTCCACCCCGAAGAACTGGTGGCGCGCGTCAAGGTGCAGCTTCGCAAATCTCGCGGTGGCGAGGCGGTCGTGCTGGGGTTGCTCGAGATCACGCCCGACAAAAGGTTGGTGCGTTACGCCGAGCGCGAGGTGCGGCTCAGCCCGCGCGAGTTCGACCTGTTGGGTTTTCTGGCGCGCCAGCCCGGACGCGTGTACTCGCGCGAGGAAATCGAACGCGGCGTCTGGGGCGAAGACCTGCCCGCGAACTCGAACGTGGTGGACGTTCACATGGCCAACATCCGCGCGAAATTGCGCGACGTGGACGGCTACGGCGTGATCCGCACCGTGCGCGGCATCGGGTACGCGCTCAAAGCGCCGTGAGTCGGTCGCGTGACCCTCTTCGCGCGTTCCTTTCGTTATTGCGCCAGAAAACACCGTCCGGCACGCAACCGTAAACTTGCGTACCGAACGGTGTCCCGGTGAAGTCATGAGCGAACAGACGCAGCTCGAGCCACCAACGATCTCTCCACCGACGGTCTCCGGGGCGCACCTGGACGCGCCCGAGCTGGTGCTCGAGCCGATTGAAGGCCGCACGCGCCCGAGCGGCTGGCGCACCGTGCCGCTCAAGTGGCGCATCGCGGCGCTGACGGCGTTGCTGCTGACGATCTTCGCGGCCCTGCTTTCCGGCGCGGTCATCGCGATCGTGACCAGCACCCTCGAGAACGATCAGCGCGAACTGCTCCTGGAGGACACCGCCAAGGCGCAACGCTTCTTGGAGAACACGGAAAACGGCTCGCTCGGCCTGGAATCCAGACCGCTCGGATCATCGCGCATCACGCTGTTCTCGGCCTCTGGAAGCCCGCTCGGCGGGCCACCGCTGGTGCTGCCCGGCGACATCAAGATCGCATCCACCAAAACCCAGCAGTTCTGGGCCGACGAAAACGGTGGACGCCCGATCCGCGCGCTCTTGACGCCGGTCAAGGTGCTCAAAAGTCCCGCCATGCTGGCCGTCTGGACGGACGCGACCTACATCCGCGAGCTATCGACCACGGTGCGCGGCGTGGTCACCGCCGTGACGATCCTGCTGGTGCTGAGCGGCCTGCTGGGCGGTTACGCCATCGCCAGTATCGGGTTGCGTCCGCTGGTCAGCGTGGCCCGCCAAGCGACCCGACTCGACGAGAACCACCTCGAGCCGCTGACTTACACCGGGCCGAGGGATGAGCTGGGGTTGCTGACCACCACGCTCAACCAGATGGTGTTGCGGCTGAAGCGCGCCTTCGACGCGCAAAAAACCTTCCTGGCGGAAACCTCACACGAGTTGCGCACGCCGTTGACCGCGCTCCAGGGCTATCTGCGCCTGGCCTCGCGCGAGGCCACGCCAGCCCAAAGACCCGTGCTGGAGGACGCACAGCGCGTCACGGACAGCATGACCAGGCTGGTCGGTGACCTGCTGCAACTCTCTCGGGGCGAGGTCGTGCGCGAATGGATTCCTCACGTCGTCAACCTCGCGCAGATCGCGCAGAACGTCGCTCGAGAGTTCGGCATCGAGAAACTCCGGGCTGAACCCGAGCTCGAGCTGATCGGCGATCCCGACCGCCTGACGCAACTCGTGCGGAACCTCGTCTCGAACGCCGTGCGCGCCGCCGGAACGCCCGATGGCGTCAGGCTCGAGCTCGAGCGGGTCGCGGACAGGATCGCGCTGCACGTTGTTGACAACGGGCACGGCATTCCCGAGCACGTCCTGCCGCGCATCTTCGAGAAGTTCTACAAAGGTCCCGGCGGTGGTGCCGGGCTCGGATTGGCCATCGCCGCGCAGATCGTGCGCGTCCACGGCGGAGAGATTCGCGCCACCAACGACCCCGCCGGTGGCGCGCACTTTACCGTGATCCTGCCCGCGCTCCAGGACGACGAATAAGGTTCAGCCCTGGTTCTCGAGTCGAGCAAAGACCGTGCCAGAGGGAATAATCGGTGTTCTTTCAATTTTATTCCGTGCTGGACGGTGTCAGCGCCGATTGAACGCGCGTTCTGAAGCTCGATCGCGATCGTGACCGCGATCGAGCACGCTGGTCTGGGTCCCTCGAAGCGCTGCATCTCGAGACGACTCGCGCGGTTCCGCGACGCTCGTTTTCGAGCTTGGAATCCTGAGTTCGGGTTCAGGACGCGAGCTTGGGTCGCGCTGAGGGATTCAAAAACCACGTCAGCACCGGGCCAAAACGCCTGCGCCAGTCGGCTTCGTTGTGCTTGCCGCGCCGATCCTCGACCCAGGCCACGTCGTAGCCTTGCGCCTTGAGGATGTCGCGCATTCGGCGGTTCGCCTCGAGGTACTCGCGCTGGCTGTACGGCCCGACGCCTTCCAGCCCGCCGCAATCCAGATAAATCCGCAATCCGGGCGCGACGCGTTCGCGGACGTACTCGAAGATGCGTTCCTCTCCGACCCACAAGGCCGATGAAAACGCCGCGCAGAAGCCGAAGGTTTCCCAGGCCTCGATCGACGCCCAGAGGCTGATCAATCCGCCCATCGAGGAGCCCGCAATGCCCGTGCTGGCGCGATCCGTGCGCGTTCGGAAGCTCGCGTTAACCGCCGGCGCGACCGTCTCGAGCAAAAAAGCCAGGTAGTCCCCGGCGCGACCGCCCGCACCGGCCTCGACGCCCGGCAGGCGAACGTCCGGCTCGAACCACGGGCCGTACTCGTCGAGCCGTTTGAGGCCGCCGTTCGGCACGCCGACGATGATCGCCTCCAGCCCATCGCGCGCCAGCGCCTGCGCCGTCTCGTCCACGCCCCACTCACCGGAGTAACTGGTGGCATCATCGAAAAGGTTCTGCCCGTCGTGCATGTACAGAACGGGGTAGCTTCGCTGGCTCGACTCGTAGCTCGGCGGCAAGTACACCAGGATCTCTCGCGGTTCGAGCCCGTGGCTCGAGACGCGCGCAGAAACCCGCACGTCCCCGGTCACGCGGTGCTTCGCCTCGGGGTAAACGGTCTTGTATGGCTTCCAGTTCACGCCAGAAGGATATCGGGAAAGCTCAACGCCACACAAAACACCGCGCTTTCAGCGCGGCACACGGGTTCGTGGTCAGGCTCGGGGGCGACCGAGCCTCGAGATTGAACGCGGTATGGCTCATCCAGGCGGCGCTTCGAGAACGGCGCTTTTGCGCGGCTGACGATCGAGATTCTCGGAGTTTAGAACTGGGATCGGTTCGGGGCGTGAATGGCAACGGCACCGTCCAGCACGCATAAAGTAGATGCGTGCTGGACGGTGTTCCCGCGATTCTAATCGTCGGTCATGACGCGGCGCGCGCCGAGGTAGCGCTGCGCGTAGTATTTTTCCTCGAGCCTGGATTTGATGACGCGACCGGGATTGGATGCGGCGTGAATGAACTCGCCATCCGACAGGTAAATCCCGACGTGGCTGACGCCCTGCCCGGTGGTGTTGAAAAACACCAGGTCGCCCAGGCGCAAATCGGTGCGCTCGACGGGCTGTCCGAACGCGAACTGTTGGGCGCTGGTGCGCGGCAGCCTGATGCCGAGTTCCGTGAAGACGATCACCACGAAGCCGCTGCAATCGAGGCCGTCGCTGCTCGCGCCGCCGAAGCGGTACGTCACGCCAAGATAGCGTTCCGACACGTCGCGCACGCCGGTCGCGGCGGATGTCGTGAGCGGGGCGGGTTGCGTCAGCACGGGAATTTTCAGGATTTGCCCGATTGAAATTGCGTCCGAGCTCAGGTTGTTGACCTGCCTGATGGCGCTGACTTCCACGCCGTATCGCCTCGAGATCGAGCTGAGCGTGTCGCCGCGCGCGACGCTGTGCAGGATCTCGGGTTCCTGTCCGACGGTTCCTGCCGCGGATGCGGGATCGGTCAGCGTTCCGGAGGTGCTCGAGGGGTCAGCCGCGCTCGGGTCTGGCGGCGCGTTGGGTGGCGCGCCCAAGTCCGGTAGGGGCGCGCTCGAGGCCGTCCTGATCGGGACATCCGTGGATGCGGGTTCGAGCACCTGAGCGAACGGGTTGTTCGCGTCGGGCGGCGGCAGGGTGATGGTTCCGCGCGGCAGCGGCTCCGGCGGGATGGGCGCTGTCGCGGTCGGTTTGACGTTCGCGCCCGTGACCGTCGAAGGGCTGGGTGCGGACGGTTTGGGCGTCGGGCTCGAGGATGGATTCGCGCCCGAGGAGGCATTTGGTGGCGTTCCCAGGTTGGGCAACGGCGGCGGGGAAGGCTTGACCGTCACCGTCGAGCCGGGCGCGGCGGGGCTCGAGACTGGAGGTTTGGGACGAACCGTCGGGGGTTGAGGCGGCG
>CAXTKV010000118.1:0-4666 GCA_964244895.1 uncultured Deinococcales bacterium | reverse complement strand
GGCGCGCTCGAGGCTGGCGCAGGCGCAGCGATTGCGGTCGCGGCGGGCACGATCAGCACTTGCCCGACCTTCAATGGCGCATCCGCGAGTTTGTTCGCGTTTCGGATCGCTTCGACGCTCGAGCCGTATTTTTTGGCGATGGAAAAAAGCGTTTCGCCGGGCGCGACCGTGTGTCGAGTAACGGGCGTGTCAGGTTTGAGATCGGGCACGTCCAGCACCTGCCCAACGCGCAGGGCGGCTGTCGTCAACCCGTTGCGGCGCAGCAATTCGTCGGGTTTGATGCCGAACCTGGTCGCGATCGAGAACGCGGTGTCACCCGGTTGAACCGTGTACGACCCGGCCAGCGCGCCGCCCAAGCAGAACGCGCAGATCGCCATGACCGTGATCAAATGCCGCATCGGTCGCGATTCTACAAAAAACTGAAGGCGTGAGCGCGAGGTTTTCATCATGCCAGACGGACAAAACCGCATTTCTTGCGCGCTGAACGGTCTTCTCGACGCGCCAAAGACCGTCCAGCGCGCAAGAAATGCGATACCGGCGGCGACGGCGCGCAAGGTGCATTCGTCGAGACCCATCGTATGATTCGGCGCGTGGCAGCAGTCGAGCAGGCGCGCGGTAGTACCTTCCGGGCGCTTCAGCACACCGAATTCAGACGCTTCTGGATCGCGCAGGCTTTCAGCCTGATCGGATCGTGGTTGCAGACGAGCGCGCAAGGATGGCTGGTGCTGGGCTTGTATCCAGGCAACGCAGCGCTGGCCACGGAACGGCTCGGGTGGTTGTCGGCGCTGCAATGGACGCCATCGCTGGTGTTGTCATTGTTTGCGGGCGTGATCCTGGATCGCGTCTCGAGAAAAGCCGTACTGATCACCACACAAGTCACCTTGATGCTGACCGCGACCGCGCTCGGCGTGGCGGTATTGACCAACCGCGTGTCCTTCGAGGTGATCGCGGTCATCTCGCTGGTGACCGGGCTAGCGAACGTCTTCGATATCGTCGCGCGCCAGTCATTGGTACCGAACCTGGTGCCCAGGGAATCCATGGCCAACGCGGTCGCGCTGAACTCGTTGAGTTTCAACCTGGCGCGCGTGCTGGGCGGCAGCCTGTTCGGGGTGCTGGCACCACTCATCGGACTGGGGCCATTGTTTTTATTGAACGCCGCCTCGTTTCTGGGCGTGATCGCCACGATCGCCGCTCTCAAATCCCAACCCAGGGAACAGCGCAGCGAAAACATCCTCGAGGACATCCAGGTCGGCCTGCGCTACGTGTCTGCCACACCCGCCGTTCTGGGGCCGATCCTGCTCTTGGCGGCGTTGTCGCTGACCGTGATCAACTTTCAGGTGATCATTCCGAGCTTCGCCAAGTTCGCGCTCAACCTGTCAGAGGGCGGCTTCGGGTTGCTCAGTTCCGTCTTTGGTTTGGGTGCGGCGCTCGGGGCGTTCCTGAGCGCATCGCGTTACGGCGGCGACCGAAGGAAGTTGATGCTTTCCGGGGCGCTGGTGTTGACCCTCGGGGTCGGCGCGCTGGCGCTGGCGCTGGATCTGATCACGGCATCGATCGTGTTCTTGTGCGCCGGGGCGGGCCAGATCATGTTCACGGTCAGCGCCAACTCGAGCGTGCAACTGAACACGCCGGATCGGGTTCGCGGGCGCGTGATGAGCGTCTACACCCTGGTGTTTGCTGGGATGAGTCCGGCGGGCGCGTTGCTGGTCGGCTTTTTGATGTCGCGCCTCGGCGTCCGGGCGGGCGTGGCAATCTTGGCGGGGTTGGGACTGGCTGCGATCTTCGCGCTCCGACCCCGACGCGCCAGAATCGCGGGGACAGGAGAATCCTGAATCCATCGTTGTGCGGCAGCGTTCGGCAGCGTCTTTTTGAGAACTCGAGAACGCCGTGCTGGACGGTGTTCTCGAACGGCACACCAGGCAGAACCGCAACGTGAGCATCAAAGACACGAAAAATCCCCGGCGGGTTCTCAGTCTCGAGAACCCGCCGGGGAGGTCGTGAATTACTTTTTCTTGAACAACCGGCCCAGGAAACCCTTCGGCGCGTCGTCCTTGGCGCGCATGGCGCTGGCCTCCAGGCGACGAGCGGGAACCCCAGCCGGACGCCCGATGGTCGGCGTTTCCGTGGGTTCCGCCGACGCGATGGGCGCTTCGCCCGTCTGCGTCAACCGAGCCGTCTCCGGAGTCAAGGTCTTGCGGGCTTCCGCCTCACCTTTTGGATCGAGCGCAGCTTCCAGCGCGCGGCGGAATTCGGCTGCGCTCGGGCGCTGCAACGGGTTCTTGGCGATGGCGCGATCCACCATCGAAGCGACCTCACGAGCGATGCTGGATTTCACCACCCGCACCGGAGCAGGAACCTTGGCCAGGTGCGCGGCCTGAAGCTGCTCGATGGTTTCACCGACGATTGGCCGCACGCCCGTCAGCACCTCGTAGGCGACGATGCCGAAGGAGTACATGTCAGATTTAGCGCTGCCGCGTTCGCCCATGAACAACTCCGGAGCCATATAGAACGGGCTACCAGCGACCTGCCCATCCTGCGTCTCGTTGGCGGCAGCCCCGAAGTCCGCCAGGTACGCGATGCCGTCGTGCATGTAAATGTTGCCCGGTTTGATGTCCTGGTTCGCGATTCGTCTGGAATGGCAGTACTCGAGCGCGGCGGCGACATCGCGCAGGATTCGCATGCCGGTGATGGTCATGAAATCCACGTCCTCGATGCTGCCGTTCGGGAAGTACTTCATCGAAAGGTGCGTGGTTGGGCCGTTGGGTTGTCCCTCGAAGGTCGCGACGATGTTCGGATGTTCCAGGGAGCGCGAGAGCATGACTTCGTTGGCGAACATCTTGGCCAGCGCTGGGGTCTGGAAAACTTCCGGCTTGGGAATCTTGAGCGCCACGTCGCGCCCGAGCTTGTCCTTGGCGAGGTACACGAAGGCCGTCCGTCCCGTGCCGACGGGTCGAACCACCTGAAAACCGGGGATGTTCACGACGGACGTTGTCACCACAATCAGGCTAGCCTACCCCCAGGGATTGGATGGTGCATTCGTCACATCACAAAGGCTGCCGGATCGCGTATCAGACGGCCTCGAGCCTACCGGGGAATACACATACATCAAGTTTTGCGTCTCTCACGGTATCCAGTACGGATGCGGCATTGAATTGCGAATTCCGAGCCGCGCAGCTCGGAATTCATTACCTCGAGAAACCCGTGCCAGACGGCATATTTCTGAGTTCGGTGATCCTCAGAGCGTCAAGTCATCGCCCGGTTTCAGCGCGTGCCCGCGCACACCGATGGCTTCGGCCTTGGCAACGAAACCCTCACCGTCCTGCTTGAGCAACTCGAAGGTATCGTAGTGGATCGGCACGACCGCTTTCGGGCGCAGCAACTCGAGGGCGCTCAGCGCGTCATCCGGCCCCATCGTGAAGTTGTCACCGATGGGCACGAGCGCCAGATCCAATCCTTCCGCACCGATCAAACTCATATCGCCGAACAGCGCCGTGTCACCGGCGTGATAAATGCGTTTACCCTCGATTTCAAGGATCGCGCCCATCGCCAGCCCGCCGTAGCTGCCATCCGGAAAGCTCGAGGAATGCCAGGCCTGGGTGAACTTGACCGCGCCGAACGCAAAGCGAGCCCGGCCACCGTTGTTCATGCCGCGCCCTTTGACGGACGCATCCTGACGTTGCGCATAGCCGACGATCTCGGCGCTCGAGATCACGAACGCGCCCTGCTTGGCGTAATCCATCGTGTTGCCCCAATGGTCGCCGTGCGCGTGGGTCAGCACCACGAAATCCGGCTTCAGATCAGCCACGCCGACCGGACAGACCGGGTTGCCCTGAATGAACGGATCGATCACGATGCGGTGATCCTGGGTTTCGATGTAGACGGTACTGTGGCCTAAAAACGTAATTTTCATGTTGACTCCTTCACGCCATCCTTCGCCGCGCCAGCGCCGTGAACCGTGTCCTCGAGATCAGAACTTGAGGGGAAACACCTCAGGAGCTCGAGACGAGCGATTTTGATTGCACGAAATCCACGATGGTCTGGCAGAGTTCGTCGCGCTGCATGTCCCAGAACATCTCGTGACCACTTTGTGCAAACCAGGTCAGTTTCTTATCGCGCGATCCGAGGTGCGCGAAGGCTTTTTCCCCAGCGGATGGCGGGATGACCTGATCCTTGCGGGAATGAATCACCAGCGCCGGACACGTCACGCGCTCAAACTCGCGCGGCGCGATCCCGGCCAGCGCGTACAATTCCGCGAAGGCCGCCACCGGGAAACGCTTGTACGTCACCATTCCTGCTTCCGCCTGGGCGCGCAATTGCGGGTCGTACATGCTGGGTTCCCCGGCGTTCGACCATTTCATGACGCGCTTCAGCAGAGGCACGAAACGCGCGGTCGGGTTGCTGAACTCGAGCGCGGGCGCGATCATCACGAGCGATTGGGTCTGCGGTTTTCGCGCCGCCAGCACGCCCGCCACCAGTCCGCCCATCGAGTGCCCCACGACCGCCACGCGCCCGTGCACTTTTTCCAGGCGTTCGTATGCGTTTTGCGCGTCCTCCAGCCAGTCCTGCCAGCGCACGCCGAGCAACGCTTCCGGCGTCTGGCCGTGCCCGCGCAGGGTCGGAATTTCAAAGGGCAAACTGGCTTTCTCGAGGAAACCCGCGATGTGAT
>CAXTKV010000117.1:0-16574 GCA_964244895.1 uncultured Deinococcales bacterium | reverse complement strand
GAACATGCTGATCGCCGCCGAGATGCTGGGCTACCAGGGCTGCTGGATCGGCGGCGTGCTGAGCGCGCTGGAACCCATCGTGGAATTGTGCGCGCTGCCCGAAGGCGTGCTGCCGTTCGCCGGACTGGTGATCGGCGTGCCGGACGAAGCTCCCGCGCAGCGCCCGCGCATTCAGCCCGAACTGATCGTCCACCAGAACCGCTACCGCCAGCCCGAAGCCGGTGAGCTCGAGACGGCGCTCGAACGGATGGCTCCGATCACCGCCAGGGGCGACTGGGCGCAGACGCTCTCGAGGTATTTTGCCCAGGGCGGCACGATGGAAGCCCGAGAGCTCACGCTGCGGCGCGTGCTGGCGCGACAGGGCTTCAATCACGTCGGCTCGGATCTGGACGCGCTCTTCGAGAGGGCGTTGGATGCTGGCTTCGCGGAAATCCTGGTGCGGCGCTCAAATCAAGGCTTCGAAGCCTGGGTGGATCGGCCCGACCGCGCCCACCGCGGCGACGGCGCGAGCCCGAGCACGGCGCTGGCAAAGGCGGTTCGGGAGGCCGAAAACGATAAAGCCTCATGAAGCAGTTTCTAATACATAACTTGAGTGTCCTTGTGTTAAGCTGCTCCCATGGAATTCGAGCAGATCATGCAGCAGATGAAGGCCCAATACGAGGACAACCTCAAAGAAATGGCCTTGCCGCCGGGTGTCGAGGATCACCTCCGCAAGATGGTCGCACAGGGCGACTCGGAAACGGTCGTGTTCATGCTGAAACTCGCCTGGGTGTTCGGCGCGCAGGCCGGACAGGCCGCCGCGACCCAAGCCCTGCAGAGCGAATCCCAACCCACCAAACGCCGCATCGAGGCGTAAACCTCGATCCGATCCAACCCGCCCGAGACGGTCTCGGGCGGGTTTTTGATGCCGTGGAGCAACGCAGAAACTCCGGCCTCCGCCGCGCTTCAGCTGTATCTCGAGGCACCGTTCCTGTAGGGGCGAACAGTCCGTTCGCTCCTACAGGAACGCCGGGATTGCCGTTAGCGATCCGGGTTCTCGAGCGTCCGCAGCTTGATCTGACTCCAGAGCACCGTCCTGGACGCAAATTGAGGAATGCGTCCAGGACGATGTTTCCATGAATTCAATCGTCCGATTTGCCCTTCAGGTGGCGTTTGGCCGTCTCGAGGAAACGCTCGCGGCCCATTCCAAGTGGCAAGATCGGGTCGGGGTAGGCGCGGGGCGGACGCAGGGAAGTCCACGGCTGATGCACTTCCGCCTGATCTCGCCCCTCGAGTTCCGGGACGTACCGACGGATGTACGCGCCGTCTGGGTCGAACTTTTGACCCTGAGACACGGGGTTGAACACCCGGAAGTACGGCGCGGCGTCCACGCCGCACCCCGCCGTCCACTGCCAACCACCGTTGTTCGAGGCCAGGTCGCCGTCCACCAGGCGGTCGTTGAAGACGCGTTCGCCGTCCTGCCAGCTGATCAAGAGGTGCTTGGTCAGGAAGCTCCCTACGATCATGCGCACGCGGTTGTGCATCCAGCCCGTCTCGCGCAACTGGCGCATTCCGGCGTCCACGATCGGGTAACCCGTCATGCCATCGCGCCATCGCGCCAGGTCGTCCGGTGCGTCGCGCCACGGGAAGTCGTTCCAGGCGGGTTTGAAGGCTTCCGTCCCCAGACGCGGTTCGTCGAACAGGATGTGCCGATAGAAATCGCGCCAGCAGAGCTCGCGCACCCAGCCCGTCATGCCCGCGCGCACCGCGCGGAAGGCCGCATGACGCACGGAGATCACGCCCAGGTGCAGATGCGGCGATAACCGCGACGTGCCTTCCACGGCGGGCTGGTCGCGCAAGGATTCGTAGCGCAGCCCGACCCGAGACACGAAATCCTCGAGCATGCTGATCGCAGCGTCCTCCCCGGCGGGCGGCAGCGCGATGCTGCTGACGGGATCGGGAATCTGGATGCCGGAAATCCCGTGATCTTCGAGGCGTTCCGGAGCGGGCGACGGATTGGTCATCGGGATGCCGCTCCAGGCGCGCCAGAACGGGGTGAAGACCCGGTACGACCCGCCCGTCTGCGTGCGAATCGAGCCGGGTTGCTGGATCGCGTCCCCGACCAACAAGCGCCATTCGATCCCGGCAGCCTTGAGGGCCTTGCCGACGCGTTCGTCGCGTTTGCGCCCGACAGGTTCGTAGCTGCGCAGGGCGTACACGGCTTTCGCACCGCTCAGTCGGCACAAGTCCAGCAGTTCTTTTTCGGGCTCGCCCACGCGCACCACCAAACTCGAACCGAGACGAGCATAAGACCCGTCCAGCGCGCGCAAATTCGCGTGCAAAAACGCGATCCGGGTGCGCCCGGAATACGGCAGTCGCAGCAAGCTCGGATCGAGCACGAAAACCGGCAGCACCGGCCCGTTTTGTGCCGCCTCGAGCAGCGCCGGATGGTCGTGCGTGCGGAGGTCAGCCCTGTGCCAGACGATGATCACCACCTCAGACTACGTGCAAAGATCGTCCTGGACACCGCTCTCGAGTACACTCCGATGCTCACGGCCTGAATCGATTGGCTTCGTGCTCGACGACTAAAATCGAGTCCAAAAAACCTCGAAAAACCGGGTTTTGTGTACCCCCTCAACCTCGATTTTTTGCGTCTTGGTCGCAACAAATGTTGACAAAAAGCGTGCAGTCGTACAAAGTGATATTCGGAGGTAACAAACCATGGCAGAACGAATGGGCAAGGCGCACCTCGTCCAGGAGATCGCGAGCAAATCTGGTGTGACCCGCAAGCAGGCGGGTTCAGCCGTAGATGCAACGATCGCCGCCGTCCTCGCGGGCGTGAAGAAGGGTTCGGTCACACTACCGGGCCTGGGCACGTTCAGCGTCGTCAAGACGAAGGCCCGCACGGGTGTTCGTCCGGGTACGAAGACCAAGATCAAGATTCCCGCTGGCAAGCGTTTGCGGTTCAAGGCGTCCAGCACGCTCAAAGGCAAGATTTAAGCCGAGTCAACTTCATTCAAAACGGTCAGGGAAGAAACCCTGACCGTTCTTTTTGGTCGCCGTTCTCTCGAGTGTCCAAGCAGTCGCACAGCTTCAACCGACCTCGAGCGCCTCGACCCAGACGAGTTCGCACGCGCCGTTCCCGGCATCGGAGCGCGTCAAGGAACTCGTCCAGGTGAAGCCTTCCGGGCCGTCCACGTGAACCAAGTAACCGCGCAGGTGAACCACGTTGCCCGATTTCAGGCCGCGCAGCGCGCGTTCCACGCCTGGGCTGGCCGGGATCATGTGCATGTTGGCGCTGTAGTAACCGACGTTCTCGAGGGGCAAGGGCCACTTGTCTTTGGCCTCAAAGTAGTAAAAACGATCCGACTGGTAGACGTTCAGCGCGTCCAGCACGCTCGAGTCGGACATCGGCCCCCAGCCGAGCGCCAGATCCACGGGCGCGACCCGAGCGCCAGAATCGTTGTAGTCGGCCTTGAGGATCACGCGCGCCCGAAGCTCGAAACCCGCCAGTGCCGTGACCGTGAAGCCATTCTTGTCAAAACGAACATTCATCGAAAGTGCCGTCTGAGACGGTTCGGAACGCACCAGAATTCCGGCGGGGTGCGAGATTGCGCGACCCGCCAGCGCGCCGCGCAACAAGAATCCGCTCAGGGCCAGCACGACGATCAGAACGACGATCCGCATGGGTTCAGGCTAGGGCGAGAACTGGCGTTTGAGGGTTCATTCGTGGCCTCGCAGGTTCCGGTTCGGGCGACTCGAGAACCTGGGATTCGGATCGTGACCATCTCGAAAAATGGAGTGGGCTCGAGTGAGGCGCAACCCTAAAGATTCAGAAACCGAGAGCACCGTCCAGCACGGCGTTTTTGCTCAAACACCGTCCAGTACGGTGTTTTTGAGCCCGACAGGTCTTTCAGACGAACGTTCAGCACTGTTGAACCCGTTCCAGCCACCACATGCGAAAATTGCAACCGCAGGCGTCTATCCGATCCGAAGACCGCGTTAGAATCCATGGGTGCGCGTCCTGATTGCCACCGGGAATCGTGGGAAGCTCCTCGAGTTCGAGGAAGGTCTCGCGCCGTTGGGTTGGAATCTGGCGAATCTGGAGGGCATCGGCGTCAGCCTGCCCGAGGAGACGGGCGTGAGCTACGAGGAGAACGCGTTCATCAAGGCGGCCTTCACCGCCGCCGTGACGGGTCAGCCGTCCCTGGCCGACGATTCCGGGCTCGAGGTCGAAGCCCTGAACGGTGAACCGGGCGTGTTCTCGGCGCGGTTCGGAAACTTGGACAGCGACCACGAGCGCAACCTGTACCTGCTCGAACGCCTGCGGGACGTGCCCGCGCCGCGCCGCGCGAAATTCGTGTGCGTGGTCGTGATCGCCTTTCCGACCGGCTGGACGCAAACCTACCGTGGCGAAGTTGCAGGCGAGTTGCTCGAGGGGCCGCGCGGCACGGGCGGCTTCGGCTACGACCCTCTTTTTTTCGTGCCTGAACTCGGCATGACCTTCGCGGAAGCCACAATCGCGCAAAAGCGCGCTTTTTCACACCGGGGACGGGCGCTCGATCAGGTGATCGCGTCGTTCAAGGAGCGCAGTCCCGTCACCACCTGAGCCCGAAATGCCGTGCCCGACGCGCCGCTTCAGCGGTTTGCATAGGTAATGCCAGATCATGCATTCGGCGCGGTGCTCGAGCAGGACGCTCTGAAATCGCTTTCGCCCAACGCATCACAAGCACCTCAGACTCGAGCGGCAATTTCGGCAAAAATCCGTTCAATACGCCAGATTCTGCGCCCTGGACGGCAGATCGCGCCCAGAGAATTTTGTCACCCTACTTGAACCGGGGTTGACAGGGTTGTTAGTATGCAGTCGGAGGCGTGAAAAAATGCAGAGCCTGCGCGTCGCTCACGCGTACGATCGCAACCGGTATCATCCGCCCGAAGTTTCGGGCCGAATTGCGACCGCCATCAGCGATCCTCTGGAGCGCGCCTTCAAGGAAGCGCACGTGCTCGAGGTCGGCGTCGGTACGGGTCGCATCGCCGTGCCGATCGTGGCGCGCGGTTTTCGGTTCACCGGCGTGGACACGGATGTCGAAATGATGGAACTGTTCCGCTCGAAAATCTCGGGCGTGTCCCGCAAGGTCTCTCTGGTCGAAGCCGACGCGCAAGATTTGCCGTTCGAATCGAGCAGCTTTCACGCCGTGATCGCGGTTCACATCTGGCATCTGGTGCCCGATCTGGAACTCGCCCTGACCGAAGCCGCCCGCGTGTTGCGCCCCGGAGGGTTCTTGTTCGAGGGTTGGGACGCCCCCGACGAGCACAGCCCAACTTCGGAAATTCAGGATGCCTGGTGCGAGGCCGTGGCGCGACTCGGTCACCCGATTCAACGCGGTGCGCACCGGGCTGCGCTGGAAGCATCCAGGAAGTTCTTCAAGCGCCGCAAGCTGCAACCCACCGAGGCCGAAATCGCGCACTGGGAAGTCTTCAACACTCCCTCAGAGATCGTCGAAGCATTGAGCGAGGGTCTATACTCGTTCACGCGCGGCGTGCCGCTTGAGCTTCGGGTGCGGGCCGCGCGCGAGATCAAGGGGGCATTGACGGAACGCTTCTCGAGCCTGGAAACGCCCTTGAAGACCTCGTGGTCGTTCCACCTGCGCACCACCAGAATTCCCTGAGACAAAGCATCACCTGAAGGGCGGTCGGTTTTCATCCCAGATCCTCGCAGCCCCGATCCTCGCAGCCCCGACCTTCGCAGCCTCGTCTCGCTCGCCCGTGGCGGTCGCGTGGTTCGCACCGGCTTCGTCGAGGCCAACGAGGTCGATCGGCGTCTGTTGACCGCCGAAGGTGTCCGCTTCGCCGTCCACGGCGGCTTCACCGACCCATCGCGCGTGATCTACACGCTCTATCCTGAACACATCCCGAACGTGGACGACCCGGTGCGCGTGGTGCAGTTCGACGGGGATTTCCCGACCAATTTTGACCTGAACGATCTGCTGGTGGCGCTGCAACTGCCGGACGAATTGCGCGGCGACGCCCGCGAGCAGCACGGCGCGTTTCTGATTGCCACGACCGCCAAAGGGCTCAAGCAACTCGAGCCCTTGACCAGCATCCGCGCCCTGGGCCGCGAGATCGAAGTCCAGACCGACGTGGTCGAGCCTGAATCCCTGGAGCGCAGCCAGAAAACCCGCGCCGTGGTCGTGCCCTCCATGCGCGTGGACGTGGTCGGCGCGAAAGGTTTCGGGGTGAGCCGCGCGTACTTTCAGCAGGGCATCGAAGGCAAGAAAGTGCGCGTCAACGGTCAGGTCGCCACGTCCAGCACCAGCATTCGCGAGGGCGACACGCTGATCGCCGATGGCCTGGGGCGGATCGAGTTCAAGCGCGTCTTGAACGAGACGCGGCGCGGCAATTTCAAGCTTGAACTCGAGGTTCACAAGTAGCTTGAACGCACCTCGCGTTCGATGTTGTAGGGACGAACAGTCTCTTCGACCTCGCGGGCGTCGCTTGCGTGACGAGAACGACTGTCGCGCGCTATTCCGTCGCAACGATGCTCGAGCTTTCCGCGCCAGGGAAGCTCGAGGTTGATCTCCATGTTCCGCCGCGTTTGGTGAAGCTCGGAACACCGTCCAGACCTCGAGAACACCGTCCAGCACGCAAATTAAATCGTGCGTGCTGGACGGTGTTTTTCGTGGCGACGTTCGCGAATCCGGTGCGCGGAAGAACCTCGAGATCGAGATATTATCGTCTTGACGATAATCGTTAAAACGATTACACTAAGGCAGCCACGCCTTCCACCGAAAGCAGCCATGCCCTCAAAGACCGCGAACGCCATCAAACAGACCAAAGCCTTCTCGAGCCTGGAGCACGAGGTCTACCTGGCCTTGCAGCGCCTCTCGAGCGACCTGAACGCGCAGGTGGCCGACCTGCTGAAACCTTCCGGCCTGAGCGGATCGCAATTCAACGCCCTGCGCATCCTGCGGGGCGCGCAAGAAGGGCTGACCTGCACGGAAATCAGCGAACGCCTGATCGCCAAAGACCCGGACGTGACGCGCTTGCTGGATCGGATGGAAAAACAAGAATGGGTGGCGCGCGCCAGAGAACGCCAGGATCGACGGATCGTCACGACCCGCATCACCGAAAAAGGACTGGCCTTGCTCGAGGAACTCGACGCGCCCGTGGCCGACACGCACCGGCGGCAACTCGAGCATCTAGGCTCGCAGAAACTCGAGCAACTTCTGGCGTTGCTCGAGGAAGCCAACAACGGCGCTTGAAGCTTTCAAGCCAACGCTCAGACAGGAGCAGCCCATGCAAACCGCACACACCCGGCTTCACCCCGACCTCCGACTCGGATGGCTCGAATTGACCGTCACCAACCTGGAGCGCAGCCTGAAATTCTACCGCGAAGCGCTCGGCATGAAACTGCTGGAAACCGACGGCAAGACGGCTCGGCTCGGCACCGGCCAGGGCGCGCTGTTGCAAATCACGGAAGTTCCCGGCGCGTCACCGACGGCCCGCAACAGCACGGGCCTGTACCACTTCGCAATCCTGCTGCCATCGCGGGTCGACCTGGCGCGGTTCGTGCGGCACATCAGCGACCTGGGCTTGCGGCTCGGGCAGGGCGACCACCTGGTCAGCGAGGCGTTCTACATGAACGACCCCGACGGTCACGGCATCGAAATCTACCGCGACCGACCGCGCAGCGAGTGGAAATGGAATCTCGATCGGGTGCAGATGGCCTCCGATCCCGTGGATGTCGCCGGGATGTTGGCCGAACCCGGCGCGGACGCGCCCTGGATGGGCATGCCCGAGGGCACCATCATGGGGCACTTCCACCTGCGCGTGGCCGACCTGGAGGCGACCAGAGCGTTTTACCTGAACGTGCTGGGCTTCGATCTGGTCGCTACCTTTCCGGGCGCGCTGTTCGTGTCCGTCGGCGGCTACCACCACCATTTCGGGCTGAACATCTGGCAGAGCCAGAACGCCCAGCCCGCCAACGCCAACACCGCCCGCCTGGAACGCGTTCACATCCAGTTGCCCAACCTGACCGAACTCGATCACCTCGAGGAGCGCCTGAAAGCCGCCAGCGCCCCGTTCACCCGAGATGGCGCGGAACTCGAGACGCGCGACCCGGCGGGTAACGCGCTGCATTTCAGCGCAGCCTGAGGTTCAAACCAGGGCGAGCACTGCGGTTCGCCCGTACAGGACACGGTGCTCGTAGGGGCGGGTCTATGACCCGCCCTGGTTCTCGGTGCTGTCCGGCGAATCCCTGGAACACCGTCCAGGACGCATCCCTAAGAACACTGTCCTGGACGGTGTTCCGACTTCAGGGTTCCAGCAGGAATTCGGGGCCGAACGCGCCGGGCAGAAGCTCGCGCACCGTGGACGTGAGCCTTTCATCCAGGTGGTTGGAGCATTCCACCACCGCGTCCGGGCCGAACTCGTAAAGGATCTGGCGGCAGGCACCGCACGGGCTGGCGGGCGGGCTGGATTCGGAATAAACGTGAATGCGTTTGAACCGGCGCGCACCGGCGGACGCCATCGCCTGGATCGCGCTCTGCTCGGCGCAACGACCCAGTCCGTAGCTGGCGTTCTCGATGTTGGCACCCGTAAAGACGCGCCCATCGTCGGTCTCGAGGGCCGCGCCGACGCGAAATTTCGAGTACGGGGCATACGCGTTCCGGGCGACGGCTCGGGCGGCAACGGCCAGGGCATCGGGGGCTGGGGTATCGCTCATGCGGCTCCTCGGTCTTCGGCGCGGGCGGGTTCGGTTTCGATGGGCGCGGGTTCCTCGGGTGGTTCATCGCCGGGTTCTAGTGGGTCGGGACGCCTGGAAACGCGCACGCTCGAGACGCGGCGCTCGTCGGCGGTTTCGATGTGGAAAATCCAGCCGTGGTACTCGCTTTCCTCGCCCTGCTGCGGGATGTAGCCGAACTGGTGGTACACGAACCCGGACAACGTGTCGAACTCGCCGTCGTCGTCCTCGGTCAGTTCGGTGCCCAGAACCTCCTCGACTTCCTCGACCTTCAAGCTGGCGTCCATGATGTAGACGCCGTCCTCGAGCTTCTGCACGCCATCTTCTTCATCGTCATCGGTCTCGTCGTAGATTTCACCGACCAGTTCCTCGAGGATGTCTTCTAACGTGACCACGCCCGCCGTGCCGCCGAATTCATCGACGATCACGGTCATGTGGAGTTTCTTGGTCTGCATGTTGCGAAAGAGGTCGATCACTTTCATGCCTTCGGGCGCGAAGTACGTCGGGCGGATGATCCCATCGACTTTCATCGCGTCCAGGCGCGCCAGGTGCTTGAAGACATCCGCCATGTTGGCCACGCCGATGATGTCGTCGGTCGTCTCGCGGTAGACGGGGAACCTGGAATAGCCGTGTTCGGCGTTCAACGCGACCAACTCGCGCAGCGTCTCGCCCGACGGAATCCCGATCATGTCGACGCGCGGCGTCATGATCGCCTTGGCGGTCGTGTCGGAAAAATCGAAGACGTTGTAGAGCAACTCTTTCTCGTCCTGCTCGAGCACACCTTCCTGGGAGGACGCCTGAACGATCATGCGAATCTCTTCTTCGGAATAGCCGGTCGTGTGACCCTCGACGGGTTTGACGCCAAACAAGCGCGTGACCGCGCCGCCGACGGTCGAGAGCCCCCTCGAGAGCGGTCCGAAAATCCAGGCGAAAACCGTCAACGGGTAGATCAGCGTCATGGCGGTCTGTTCGGAGCGCTGAATCGCGATCGATTTCGGCACGAGTTCCGCGAAGATCACGCTCAGCACCGTGGAAATCAGCAGGGCCGCGATCAGACCGACCGTCTTGACGGTACTCTGTGAAAGCCCCAGGCTGGTCAGTGGCCCCTCGAGCAGGTGCCCGATGCTGGGTTCGGCCACGTAACCCGTGGCGAGCGCCGCGACCGTGATGCCGAGCTGCACCGCCGCGATGTAGAAACTCAGGTTTTTGAGCGCGCCCTGAACGCGTTTGGCTCCGGCTTTACCCTCATCGACCAGTTGGTCGATGCGCGTGCGCCGGACGCTGACGAGCGAATACTCCGCCGCGACGAAAAAGGCGTTCATGACGATCAACAACAACAGCACCAGCAAACCGACAAAGTCACTCATTCGAAGAGCGCGCCCCTTAACGCGCCTGTCTGGAACGCGCCAGTCCGGGCGACATCGGTCACGCCACGAACGACCAGATCGGGTTCTCGAGCTTCCGCGCGGGTTTCTCGAGTCCGGCGCACGAACCTTCCAAATGAAAGCGCCCGGCGCGCGAGGCCGGATCGGTGTTTGTCGGGTTCTGAGGGTTCAGTCCGACTGGGAGGTTCGTCCATACGACGCGCAATTCTAGCAGATCGGGCAGGATTGGGCGTCAAGCACTTCACATCTTCGATATGTGCGCGCCTGACGGTCTGCTGACCTTAAAACCGATCCTCGAGAGCCGCACCGGACGGTCTCCCCTGCGGCGGGAAACCGTCCGGGACGGGTTCGTTCAGCTCAGGTCTTTGACGGTCGCGTCCGGTGCGTTCTTCTTGACGGACTCGATGCCGTTTTCCATGGCGGCCTCGCTCGAGTACATCTCGCTCTGCCCGATCACCTGGGCGTTGGCGGCTTTCAGCACGAAGTACGGGTCGCCGTTGCTGGCCTCCTTGCGCTCAAAGTTGGCGTCGGTGGCGGCGTTCTTCTGAACGGACGCGATGCCGTTGATGGCGCTGTCTTTGGCCTGGTAATGCTCGCTGGTGAGGATCACTTCGCCGTTGCCCGCTTTGAGGTTGAACACGAATTGACCGTCGCTGGTGGCTTTCAGCTCGAACACGCCTGCCATACTTGCACCTCCTGTTGAATTGTAGGACGAACAGATTCTACTCGTCGAGCACACGAGAAATACAAGTCCGGCCCGAGCGATCCGGGTGGCGTCATTCTCGAGGACACCGTCCGGGACGCAGATTAATTCATGCGTCCCGGACGGTGTTTCTTGAGGGTAATCGTGGCCAGACTGGGAATCTCGAGACCCGAACTCGGGACATCGTTCCACCCGAGGCGGAACGCGTCGCGCCTGTCCGCCTCAGCCTTGAGTGAAACCTGAGTCACGTTGTATGTTGTGAGCGAAATGCGCCCAGAGCCAGCCAACGCCGAAACGCGCCGCGCTTGGCTCGAGGGCTGGGACGACACGACCGGTTTGGTGAGCGTCCACGCCGACGGTGACGGCAACGCGATCCTCTGGCGGCGCGTCAACGGACAGATCAGGACTGAGCGCGACCAGTTCAGGCCGTGGGTTTACGCCCAACACCTGGCGCACCTCGGGCACGTCGGCTCGAGGCTCCAGGCACAAACCCTCGCTGGCGCGGAACCCGACGCGGCCTTCACGTACGAGGAACTTCCTGGGGATGGGATATTCAAATTCCTGATTCAGACCCGCCACTGGACGAACCTCAAAAACGCCATCATGGAAGGCGCAAAACGCGACGGGCGCGAGGCCAGAAGCCTGAACGACCTTCAGGATTACTACGCGCTCGGGCTGACCGAGCAGTACCTGATCGCCACGGGCAAAACCTGCTTCAAGGGGCTCGAGTACCGCGATCTGGTTCGGTTGCAATTCGACCTCGAGACGACCGGCTTCCGCGCCAGCGATTCTCGCATCATCCTGATCGCCGTGCGGGACTCCACGGGCTTCGAGGCGCTCCTGGAAGCCCCAGAACCGCGCGACGAAGCCCAGGCCATCCGCGACCTGGTACGGATCATCCAGCAGCGCGACCCGGACGTCATAGAGAACCACAACCTGGTGGGTTTCGACCTGCCCTTCCTGGAAGGCCGCGCCAGCGCGCTCGGGATCAGGCTCGAGATCGGGCGGAACCCCGCGCCCAGATTGCTGCGGCGCGAAGGCCGCAACGACAAGTTCAGCGTTCCCGGACGCGAGCTGATCGACACGCTGGACGCCGTCTGGCGGCACGATTTCGTGACCCGAGAACTGCCCAGCCACCGATTGAAGGATGTCGCCAAGCACTTCGGACTGGCCGCCAAAGACCGGGTGTACATCGCGGGCGCGGAGATCGCCGAGGAGTACGCGCGCAACCCGGATCGCGTGCGGGCCTACGCCTTAGAGGACGTGCGCGAGGTGGACAGGCTCTCCGCGCGATTGCTGCCCGCCAGCTTCGCGTTGACGCGCCTGGCACCCAGGCGCTATGAGCGCGTCTCGAGCGCGGGCATGGCGACCGGCATCCTGGAACCGATGCTGGTGCGCGCCTACCACCGTGCCGGTCGCGCGCTGCCGCAGAGTCAGAGCGCCTACCTCGAGACGCCCCACGAGGGCGGCGCGCTCTATCTGTTCGCCCAGGGTCTGGCGCGGCGCGTCGTCAAGGCGGACATCGCCAGCCTGTACCCGAGCATCATGCGGGCCTACAAGATCGGCCCAGCGTGCGACGAACTGGGCGTGCTGATCGAACTGGTGGACGAACTGACCCGCCAGCGCCTGGAGCACAAGGCCGCCGCCAAACGCTTGCCCAGGGATGATCCCGAATTCGCGCGGCACGACGCGAACCAGGCCGCCATGAAACTGATCATCAACAGCGCTTACGGCTACCTGGCGGCGGGTCGGATGGCGCTCTTCGCGGATCGCTTCGCCGCCGACCGCATCACTGCCACCGGACGAGAAATCCTGCAAACCGTGATCGACGGCCTGCGCGCGCAGGGCGTGGGGTTGCTCGAGGCCGACACGGACGGCGTGTACTTCAGCGTGCCGGAAGACTGGGACGAGGCGAGATCGCGCTCTATCGTCAACACCCTGAGCGACAGCCTGCCGGACGGCATCACCCTGGAATTCGACGCGCTGTACGCCGCGATGCTCTCGCACGACTTGAAAAACTACGCGCTCCTGACGCAAACGGGCGACCTGATCCTGCGCGGCGTGGCCTTCCGCTCCAGCCGCTTCGAGCCCTTCGGACAGCGTTTCCTCGAGATCGCCGTTCGCGCCGCGCTCGAAGGGAACGCGCCCGGCGTGCGCGAGGCGTACCTGAACGCGGTGCGCAAATTGCGCGAGCGCCAGTTCAGCGCGCGCGATGTCTCGAGCCGCGCGAAGTTGAAAAAGACCCACGACGCGTACACGCAATCCCGCTCCAGGCTGCGCGAAGCGCCCTACGAGGCCATGCTGCAAAGCGCTAAAACCTGGCTTCCCGGCGAACGCATCCGCTGGTATCGCGCTCAGGGCGGCGCGCTGCGCGCCCTGCCCGCCGACGAGGAAGACCTCAACCCCTTGGAGCACGCCACCGATTACGACGCGCAGCATTACGTCGACGTGCTGACCCGCGTCTACGCGCACAAGTTGAAACTCGCCTTCGACGATCAGACCTTCAATCAGGTCTTTCAATCCGGCGCGCAAGAAGGCCTGTTCGACGCGCCAACGCACGAATTGCGCGTGCGCTGGACGAAGCTCGAGACGAACGCGCCAGCCTGAAAGAACACCGTCTGGGACGTGCATTGTAAACCGCGTCCCAGACGGTGTTCTGACGGTTCCAGCGTAGAATACCGATGTGATTCAGATCCAAACGCGACGCTGGTTGATCCGCGCGCTGACGCTGGTGGCGCTCAATGCGACCAGCGACGCCTTCGCGCACGACGATCATAAAACGCACGCGCAGCCCGACACCGCGCACGTCGGACGCACCCTCGATCTGGCCATACCGCCGCGCCAGCCGCTCGAGCCGCTGTTCATTGAGGCCATACCCGCACCCGATCTCGAGCCACCGCACCGACCGCTAGAAAGTCCGCGCTTCCCCACAGCCTTCAGGCGACCACCCAAAACCCGAACCGATACCGCTCGCGCCAGAGGGCCGCCTCGAGCCTGACGAATCTCTTCGACTTTTCGTCCCCGACTCGAGGTGAATCATGCAACGCTCGATCTCGCATCCAGCGTTCGCATTCGCGCTGTACGGCGCGGTGCTGACGTTGTGGGTGATTCGGTTGGTACTTTTTAACCCACTCCAGAGCCAGCTCGGTCAACCGTGGTCGCAGTTTTTTGGCATCGCGCTCAAGCTGGTGTTCTTCGTGCTGCCCGCGCTGGGCTTCGTGCCGCGCTCGAGTTTTCGCCATCCTGCGCGCGGCCTGGGCATCGGCTTCGGTTTGGGGTTCGCGTATTTTAGTGGCAGTTTCTTGTTCCGGGCGCTCACCGGCGACCCGCGCATCGATGCCTCACCGCTCGCGCACTGGTGGTCGCAGGCGCTCGGGGCTGCCATCCCCGAGGAGCTGCTTTTTCGCGGCGCGCTCCTGCCCATGCTCGCGCGCCATCACCCGTTCTGGCGAGCCAACCTGATGGCCTCCGTTATGTTCCTCGGGATTCACGTTCCGGGCTGGATCACGTTTGGTCGGTCAATTGCGGCCATCGGGCAGAACACCATCGGCGTGATGGTCGTGGGTCTGGTCGCCGGTTGGTTGTGGAAGCGCACGGGCGCGCTCTGGGCAGGCGTGGCTTTTCACCTGTGCTGGAACCTGAGCTTCGAGGTGCTCACGACCTGAAGGTGAGGCTCGAGCCTCGGGCTTTGATCGAGAACACCATCCAGCACGCCAGAGCCAGTACCGGTAAATTCGCGTGCTGGACGGTGCTCCCCGTTCGGCGCACCAAATCTCACGCCGTGGATGAACCCATCGGCTAGACTCGAGGGGTCGATCTTCGTCAAACGCGTATGGGCCTCCGAGCTTGGCCCGTGAGACGGTGCAGTACCTGGAAGTCGGAACCTGGCGGAATCGTTTCGCGCACACCCTCACCCCGCGCGATCCACCAACTGAAGTTCAGCCAGGATTCCGACATGAAAGGCACATCGCGCCTGTGGACTGGGGGTTTCCCCCGCTCGGACAGCACCCTCGAGACGCCCAGATGCGTCCTCGAGTCCCGGAGGCCGCTCATGACCATGACCGCACGCCAACCCCGCATCCGCACCAGCCTGCCCGGTGAACGCGCCAAGATCGCCCTGGAACGCGACAAGGCCGTCATGAGCCCCAGCTACCCGCGCCCGTACCCGCTCGTGCCGAGCCACGGCAACGGCGTCTGGCTGACGGACATCGACGGCAACGAATTCCTGGATTTCATGGCTGGAATCGCGGTCAGCACCACCGGTTACAACCACCCGCACGTCACCAAGGCCGTCCAGGATCAGGCCGGGCGCTACATGCACATCTGCCTGGCGGATTTCCCGCAGCTCGAGACGACGCGGCTGGCGGAGCGCCTGTCGGCCCTGGCGGGCGGCGGTTACCGCGCGTTCTTCGGCAATTCCGGCGCGGAAGCCGTCGAGGCCGCCGTCAAGCTCGCCCGGCACGCCACGGGCAGATCGCACGTGATTTCCACCACCGGATCGTTCCACGGGCGCACCACGGGCGCGCTGGCGCTGACGGCCAGCAAAGCCATCTACCGCAAAGGCTTCGGCACGCTGCCGAACGTCACGCACATCCCATACCCGAACCCGTTCCGACCACCGTTCAACAGCACGCCCGAAACTTGCGGGAAGGCCGTGCTGGACTACCTGGAGCACAACGTTTTCCACCACGTCATCAGCCCCGACGAGGTCGCCGCGATCATCCTGGAACCCATGCAGGGCGAGGGTGGGTACATCGTGCCGCCCGATGATTTTTTGCCCGCCGTGCGCGAACTCTGCGACCGCCACGGGATGCTGCTGATTCTGGACGAAGTCCAGACCGGCATGGGGCGCACCGGCAAGTTCTTCGCGTACCAATACTCCAGCATCCGTCCCGACATCATCGCCGTCGCCAAGGGACTCGCCAGCGGCCTGCCGTTGGGCGCGATGCTGGCCAGATCGGAAATCATGCAGTGGCCCGTCGGCGCGCACGGCAGCACCTTCGGCGGCAACCCGGTCGCGACCGCCGCCGCCAACGCCACGATCGACCTGCTGATCGGCACCGAAGCCGACACCTGCCCGAACTGCACCTGCGGCCCCGACCACGATTGCGGTCACGGATTGATCGCCAACGCGCAACGCGTCGGGAACGTGCTGATGGACGGATTGCGCGCGCTCCAACTCGAGTACCCGCAACTGGTGGACGTGCGCGGCAAGGGTTTATTTATCGGGCTGGAATTCGCCGACCCGATAGGTATGGAACCCAAAGCGCACTACCGCGACGCCCTGGCGTACACGGCCTTCGAGATGGGCTTGCTGACCCTGCCGTGCGGCGCGAGCACGATCCGATTCGCGCCGCCATTGATCCTGACGGAGGAAGAGGCCAAAGCCGGGCTCGAGGTCTTCAGGAAAGCCCTCGAGACGACACCGTTCGCGTAAGGGAGGACCGTGGCAAAAGGCGAAGGCACGAAAGATCACCCGTGGCAACTCAAAACAGCCAGCGGTACATCCGAATACCAGATGTACCGCGACGAGACCGCGAACCCGCCAATCCTGATCTGCGTGGTCGGCAAGACCGAGCTTCGCTACGACCTGCGGTGTCTCGAGGACTTGCACGCGATGCTCAAAGCGCACGGCGACTGGATGCCGTTGGGCGGCACGGACGAGCAGAAACCCGCCAGCGACGGGACCGTGGAAGCGTGGGGAAGATCCAGTGACAACCCGGTCGGCGGTTGGTACGGCCTGAAGAAAGGCCTGCGCGGGCGG
>CAXTKV010000116.1:0-16578 GCA_964244895.1 uncultured Deinococcales bacterium | reverse complement strand
AGACGATTTCATATGAGTTGGTGATTCACCCTCCCTCGAGAACGCCATCCCGGAAGGACTTTTTGGTGTGGTGCGTCTATTTTGCGATGCAACAAAGATCGTCTCAGGCGCGAGAAGCTCAAATCGGAATCGAGAAATTCTATCCTGGACGGTCTTTCGGGTCACAAAGACTCGAGCCTACCCACCCCGTCCGACGGATGGCGACGCCACCATGCGACCCGGCAGCGCGTCGGGCGAAAAGTTGACATCCCAAAAGCGCTTTCGGGACTATGCTTTTGAGGTGATCAGCGTGGGTGATGCAACCACGAACGCCGCCGGATGCCGTCGGGCACGGCGCGAATCGCTCTCATTGTGTACGCATTTCGTAGGCTCGCAGGGGGATCAACCGTGACCATCGTCGAACTTCTGAAAACCATGGTCTCGAGGCGCGCCTCGGACGTTCACCTGCAAGTCGGGTCGCCGCCGACCGGACGCGTGGACGGCAAGCTCGTGCCGTTCGCCAACCGCAACCTGGCACCCGAAGAGACCAAAACCATCGCCAAGACCTTGCTGAACCCCGAACAGTGGGAAGAGTTCGAGTACCGCAACGAACTCGACTTCGCCTACAGCGTGCCCGGCGTGGCCCGCTTCCGCTGCAACGTCTTCCGGCAGCGCGGCAGCGTGGGCATCGTCATGCGCGTCATCAGCGACGCCATCCCGAGCTTCGAGGCACTCGGGCTACCGACCGAACTGCTCCAGGATTTCACCAACAAGGAACGCGGACTGATCCTGGCGACCGGCCCGACCGGTTCCGGCAAATCGACCACGCTGGCCAGCATGATCGACCACATCAACCGCGCCTTCGCGTACAACATCATCACCGTCGAAGACCCGATCGAAATTCTGCACAAGAACCAGCGCAGCATCGTCGTTCAGCGCGAGATCGGCAGCGACACCGGCGATTTCCGCACGGCCCTCAAGTACGCCATGCGCCAGGATCCCGACGTGATCATGATCGGCGAGATGCGCGACAAGGAAACCGTCGAGGCCGCCATCACCGCAGCGCAAACCGGGCACCTGGTGCTGTCCACGCTGCACACCCAGGACGCCGTGCGCACCGTCAACCGCATCATCGATTTCTTTCCGCCGCACGAGCGCGACCAGATCCGCATTCTGTTCGCGGAAAGCCTGATCGGGATTCTCTCGCAGCGCCTGCTGCCCCGCGCGGACGGCATCGGGCGGGCGCTGGCGCTCGAGACGCTGGTCAACACACCACTGATTCGCGATTACATCAAGGACGAAACCAAAACCCCGCTGATCAAGGACGCGATGATGGAAGACAACATTCGCGGCATGAAAACCTTCGATCAGCACCTGGTCGAGCTGTACCGCGACGGGCTGATCACCCTCGAGGAAGCCACCGTGGCCGCGACCAGCCCGCACGAGTTCAAGCTGATGCTGACGCGCGGAGCGCTCGAGGAACTGCGGGTTTAAGTTCAGGTTGGTATCGACGGCTCGAGCGAAAACTCGAGCCGTTTTTCGTGGCGGCCTCTCGAGCGACTCCGAGACCGCAATCGCCTCTGGGACGGTTCAGCCTGAGTCGGCGGGCGCGATGAATCGCGCCCCTACGGGACATTTCTCGGTCTGGGGAGTAGACCTGTAGACGTTTAGGGCGAGGGCAACCACGAGGGTTGCCCCCACAAAAGACCGTCCTGCGGGCAGGCCGTGCCCGCCCCTCGAGACGCATCGAGCACGTTCACGAGAAGATTTCGGTGAGAACACGATTTGTTGCGCTCTAAACGCAGAAACACCGTCCAACGCGCAGTCTCGAGAACACCGTCTGGGACGGTGTTCTCGTTAAACCGGCTTGATCTCGAGCACGCTCTTGACGCGTTCGGGCAAACCGGAACGGTCGCGGCGTTCGACCTCCTCGAGCGGCTTTTTGAGCTTGAGCGCCAGGTACTTCTGCGCCAACGATTCGAGCATCATGCGGTGCTCCGAGACCTCGAGTTCGGGCTGGTTGGGGCGTCGGGCGCGAGTCTTGGGCGGCCTGATGACCTGCAACAAGAGCGTCTCGAATTGCCCCTCTAAATACTGAATCGCCAGGTATCGGGCGCACTCGAGCCCTTCAGGGCTGAGGCCGAAATCTTCGGGGTTCTGAATCGCCAGGTTGGGATCGCGGATCAATCTCGAGCGCAGGTGCGTCGTGGCGGGCGTACTCATCAGCGTGCGGCACGAGGTGCAGGGGCCGGGACGGTCGGTCAGCGCGGCGCAGATCTCGCAGGGTTTGAAGCCCCGGCGTTCGCGTTCGTGGCGCACACGGATCAACGCTTCGGCGGCGGCCTGCACAAACGGGCGGAGTTCTTCGGACGCGTCCTGCGAGAGGGATTCGGCGTGTTCGCGTTCGGCCCTCGAAAGCGGCGGCGGTTGGCGTTCGATGCGCGGCGGCTTGGGCGCTTCAAAGACACCCATCTGAAAGCGCAAATCTTCTGGGGCTTCCGATCCGAGCGCGGTGCGCAGCAAATCCAGGTAGCGCGTGCGCTGCATCGTCAGGTAGTTGGCGGCCACCGCGTCCTGGGTTTCGACGACCATCACGCCGTCCTGGACGCGCACAGCGCGGGTGGTGCGGGCCAGTTGCGGCCCGACGACTTCCGCCCAGGCCACCAGCGGTCTGGCCTTGCGCGCGCCGCGCGCGAGCTTGTTGCGCGAGAAGACCGTCTCGAGCACGTCCGAGACGCGCCGGGTGGCCTTGCCGCCGCGACGGGATCGGTGGGTCACGATGGTTCTTTCACGCCGCAACCCTTCACGCCGGAACCGCAACGCGTCCGGCGTGCATTTCGAGGATTCTTCTGGCTTCCGGTGGCGCTTCCGTGCCCGTCACGATGGCCTGCGGTGCGCGAGCCACCAGTTCGAGCAGGTGCGCGCGGCGGTCGCGGTCGAGTTCGGCGGTGAAATCGTCCACCAATAGCACGGGCGGTTCGCCGAATTTTTCGGTGAACAGATCGAATTCGGCCTTGCGTAAAGCCAGCGCGATCGTGCGGGCCTCGCCGCGCGAGGCGTACTCGTCGGCAGCCAGATCCGCCAGTCGGATGCTGATGTCGTCCCGGTGCGGGCCGATGGCGGTCGTGCCTCGGCTCAATTCCTCGCGGCGTTTGGATTGCAGCGTCTCGAGGAAACCGTCCACCGGCGCGGTTTCCGTCAGGGTCAACTCGAGGTTCTTGCCGTTGGCGGCCAGCCCCGCGTGCGCGTCCCGCGCCAGCCCCGCCAGGCGGTTCAGCGCGCGGCGGCGCAGGTTCATGATCTCCTGACCCAGTTCCGCCAGCCTGACATCCCAGACGCCCAGCCCGTCCGGTTCGGCGCTGGACGCGTGTTTCAGCACCGCGTTCCGTTGCGCCAGCGTGCGCTCGTACAACACCAACGCCTGCGCGTACCGTGGCGACATCCTCGAGACGAGGCCGTCCAGAAAAGCCCGGCGTCTGGACGGTGAACCGTGAACCAGTTCCGCATCCTCCGGCCTGATCCAGACCGCAGCCCCGTGCCGCGCGAGTTCTGCGGCCCTCACGCGGTTGCCATCCACCTTCGCCAGTTTCTTGCCCGGAGCCAGCCCGACCTCGAGCTTCGTCAGGCCGTCCTCTCGCTCGAGTTCCACGCCGATGAACGCCTCTTTTTCGCCGAGCTTGATGGCGGTCTCGATTCTGGACACGTCCAGCACGCCCGTCAAGGCCAGAAAGATGGCTTCCTGGATGTTCGTCTTGCCCTGCCCGTTGCCGCCGACCACACCCGTCAGACCCGCAGAGAAGCTGACCCTGCCCGAATCCAGGTTGCGGTAATTGAGCAGTTGCACGGCGCGCAGGATCACTGGTGCATTGTAGCGGTTCGTCAGGCGCGCCACCGGGCGGGATGGTTCGCGTCTGGAACGTGTTTCTCGGTGTTGACAGGCCTCCGCTGCGTTTTGGGGAAGCGGCATCAGCACGGTTTGGGCCGACGATGGAGGAGTCAGTGTGCAGAACCACCGCGTCTCGATCATTTCAAAGGCGCACCCTCGAGAACACCGTCCCAGACGCATCTTTTGAGTATCCAGGAACGCCGTCCCAGACGGCGTTCCTAGTTTGAAACCCGCACCAGCTCGAAGCGCACGCCCTGCGGATCATCGAAGACCACGCCGAGCAGACTGCCTTCCAGGAAACGGTTGCGCACGACCACCGCGCCGAGGGTGCGCGCCCGCTCGAGCATGGCGTTCAGGTCGTCGTCCGGAATCTCGAGCAGCAGTTCGGCGTTGGTGCCTGCGCCGGATTCCAGGCGAAACACCAGGCGCAGACCATCCAGGGCGAAACTCACGTGATCGGACTCGTGTGAGGCGGGGTCGCGACCCAATAAACCCTTCCAGAAGCTCAAAGCCAGCGCCAGATCGCGCACGGGCAGGATCAGGGCGCGCACGTTCGGGCGCGGCGGGCGCTTGCCGCGCGCACCGTTCGAACTGACGAATTCCGGTGGCATGCTGGTCGGTTCGCTCGAGCGCAGGGCGCGAATCGCCTGGAGGGTGGTGAGCGCATCACCGTCCGCGCCGTGGCGCGCCGCCCAACTGCCATCCTCGCGCTGGGCCGCACCGAGCAGCGACCGCAACTTCGTGACCATCGGGTGCGAGACGGGCACGCCCGCCACGCGCAGCACGCCCAACGCGTGCGCCAGATCGCCGGAAGACATCTCGAGCATCCGGTTGGAACGCACGCCACTCAGAACGCCTTCGGCGGCGGTCGATTCGCCCAGTCTGTACAGCGCCGCCGCCGTCAACCAGCGCGCGCGCAACGGCGGTTCCTCGAGCGACCCGAGGAACTGCGCGGCCTGTTCGACCCGCGCCGGGTGCGCGCCACCGACCGCCAGCCAGAACGCACCGTGCGCCGTCAACAGCGCACTGGCATCCGGGTGATCGGGCCGCAAATGCTCCGGGCCGTCCCGCACGAGCGGCGAGGGTTCCTGCCAGCTCCCATCCGCAGCCTGACTGGCCGCCAGATACCCCAGCGCCCGCACCGCCTCCAGGCCATCCAGCGCCCCGAGCGATTCCAGCACGCTCAGGCGCTCGCAGGTCGCATCCAGCGACGCCTGACCGCCCGACCACCACGCGGGCCAGCCGCCACCGAGCAACTGTCCGCCCGTGAAACCCTCCAACTCCGAGGCCGTCACGCGCACCCCGAGCGCCGCAGCCAGCCGCACCAGCGCGGGCCGATCCGCCCTCGCCCGCACGAACGCCACCGCCGCCTCGAGATTCGCCATCCGCGAGAGTATATCCAGAGAGTCACGGGTCACAGGTCACGGGTCACAGGTAAAAGTCAGGGGTCAGAGGCGAGTGCAGCGTCTTCCTCTGTTGACGGGCGGTGGCTCGAGCGTCAGCTTTTCGAGTACGAGACGGAGGGGTCGGGTTCTTGCGCGACACAGACCCTTCCGTCTCGAACCAGCCAACACCGGGCTGATGACACCTCCCCTACTTCGCAGGGGGACTAGCTTCAAGAACACCGTCCAGCACGCAAATTCTTGAATCTCGAGAACACCGTCCAGCACGGTGTTCACCCCTAAGCTCTGACCCCTGACCTCTGACGATCCCCTATCGACCAGAACGCTTGCGGTGATCGCCAGCGTTGGGCATGGACGCGTTCACGCCGGGGCCGAAGTAGCGCAGGATCACGAGCGGCTCGTGCCCGGTGTTGTGCACCGTCCAGCCGGCGCGGGCGCGCTCTTCGGTGATGAAAAACTCGTCCTGGGTCAGTTCGCCGTAACGCACGAACGTCGCGGTGGACGCGTCGTGAGGCCCGATCTCCCCCTGACCCTGGATCACGGTCGCGCCGCTCGCGCCGGGGTCGGAGATCGTGACTTCGATGCCGGGCAGGACGGTCAGTTCTCTGGCGCTGAACAGATCCTCATTCAGAATCTTGCCGTAAATCACCCATTTGTCCACGTAACCGTCGCGGGCCGTGTTGCCGATCTCGATTGGCTCGAGGTAATGGTCGCGCTTGAAGTTGGGGTTGATGTTGGCGTCCCAATCCAGCATGGAAACGATGTAATCCAGGTCGTTTTTCTTGTCGGCGGGTACGTCTTTGGTCAGCAAATCCCAGCCGACGGCGCGGCCTTCGACCATGCTCTGGTACATGGCGAACACGTCCGAACCCCACTGCACTTCGTAGGTGCACAACGATCCGGGCGCGTGCAGCACGCCCGGCGGAATCAACCATCCCGTGCCCGGTTTCAGCCGCGAGGCGGTCGAAAGATCCAGAATGCCGTTGTCGCCCCGGTTCCAGCGTTCCAGGCAATCGAACACATCCTGCTTTTTCGTGTCCGGCGTCAGACCAAAAAACGTGTACGGGAAGTTGTTGGTGACCGCGTTGACCTGCGCCGGAAAGTAATACGCTTCCGGCTTGTGTTCCGTGCCGACGCGTTTGGCGTGCTTGTTCAACTGGTGCAAATGGTGCGGGATCGGGCCCATGTTGTCGAAATACTTGCTGTACAGCGGCCAGCGGCCCCACTTCTTGAACATCGCGCGCCCGATCAGGGCCGCGCCCCTGGCGGCGATCGCCTCGAGCAGCAGGAAACGGTTGCCGTCCGGTGCGACCACGTAACTCAGGCCCTCGTCCGCCGGCGTTCCGGGGCCGTTTTCCGCGTGCGTGGTGCTGGCGAACCAGCGTTCGTCGATGCCGCCCCGGTTCGCGCCCAGCACGTACAAGTCCTGTTCCGCCAGACCCATGCGCCTGCCGGGCATCATGAACGATCTGGGAACCCAGGTCGGCGCGAGGTGCAGGATGCCTTCCCCGGCGTTCAGCGCCTGATCGAGGTGCGTCTCGAGGCTCGGTGGGGATTTCGGGGCTTTCTTCGCCATGCGTTCCTCCGGGGGTGGTCAGGAGAGTCAGAAGTCAGGAATAAGTCGTCGGGTGCGGAGAATACGTTCCTGGGTTTTTAAGAACACCGTTCAGCACGACGTTCTCGAGATTCAAGAATTTGTGTTCAGGACTGTGTTCCTCGGATCTCGAGCATCACAGCCCGAACTCGCGCTCGAGGGCGGCGCGCATGACGGGCACGCTAGCGTCCTGCCCGGTCCACATCTTGAAGCCGATCGCGCCCTGGTAGACCAGCATGCCCAGGCCGTCCAGGGTGCGCGCACCTCGGGCTTCGGCTTCCTTCAAAAAGGGCGTGCGCGGCGGGTTGGGGATCACGTCGCAGACGATCATGCTCGGGCGGATCGAGTCGTAGATCAGGTCGGGTTTGTCGGTCACGTTCGGGTACAAGCCGATGGAGGTCGCGTTGGCGAGCACGTCCGCGTCGTCGGGCACGGCGTAAGCGGTGTTCCATTCGACGAACTCAGCCCGGACGGGCGTGTTCTCGAGGAGCAACTTGACCAGCGCTCGGCCTTTCACCGCATCGCGGTTGACGACCGTGACGTGCGCCGCACCGTTCAGGGCCAGTTCGACCGTCATGGCGCGCGCCGCACCGCCCGCCCCGAGGATCACGACGCGTTTACCCATCGGCTCGAGCTTCGCGTCCTCGCGCAAACTTTGAATGAAGCCCTTGCCGTCGGTGTTCTCGCCGATCAAACGCTTTCCATCGCGCCGCACGGTGTTGACCGCACCCATCAGTTTCGCGTCGGGCGCGATCTCGTCCAGGAATTCCAGCACGCGCGTCTTGTGGGGAATCGTGCAGTTGATCCCGGCAAAATTCATGGCGCGCAACCCCATCACGGCGTCCCGTAAATCTTCGGGCAGCACCTCGATGTTCAGGTAACGCCAGTTCAATCCCAACGCCTTGAAGGCCGCTTCCTGCATCACGATGGTCGGGTTTTCCGCGACCGGATGGCCGAACACGCCGACCAGTTCAGATTTGTAGTTGGCTTCCGACATGATTCCTCCGGGAAGATGGTTGTTGTGAACGTCGCAGGGCTCGATCTTAACGCCGCCGCACTCGAGAAACGCGCGGCCAGATCAGCCGACTTGGTAGGGTGAAGCCATGCTGGTACAGAACCCACGCGAATTCCTGCGGCGCGCGCACGCGGAGCGCTTCGCCATGCCCGCCTTCAACGTCTGCAACCTCGAGATGGCGCGCGGTTGCATCGAGGCCGCCACGCTGGAACGCGCCCCCGTGATCCTGCAGACCTACCCCGGCGATCTGGCGCACGCCGGGCTGCCCGAGATGGCGGGCATCGTCAAGTCGCTGGCGGCGCAAACAGACGTGCCGGTGTTCTTGCACCTCGATCACGGGCCGGGCTTCGAATACGACCTGAAATGCTTGCAGGCCGGGTATTCCAGCGTGATGTACGACGGTTACGGGCGAACCCTACAGGACGCGCTGGCGGAAACCGCGCTGATCGCTCGGGCCGCACACGCGTTGGGCGCGGCGCTCGAGGGCGAGCTGGGTTCGTTCGGTGGCGGCTCCGAAGGCCAGGGGCACGAGTTGGAATTCACCAAGCCCGAAGAAATCCCGATGATGCTCGAGGCGGGCGCGGACATGATCGCGGTGAGTGTGGGCAGCGAACACCACGCCAGTTCCAGGCTGAACCTGGAATTGCTGGCGGATATCCAAAAACGCTCGAACGCGCCGCTCGTGCTGCACGGCGGCAGCGGTATTCACCCCGACGACGTGCGCGAGGCCGTCAAGTTGGGCGTGGTCAAGATCAACATCGGTCACGCGCTGTCCGTGGCCTGGTGCGACGGTTCCCGCGAGGCGCTGGCGATGGGCGGCGATTACGGGCACTACACCGTCCTGAAGCTCGCCCAAGAGAAGGTACGCGATGAGGCCCGAAGAAGATTGCAGTTGATGGGCGCGAGTGGCAAGGCGTGAACGCGATGTCTCGAGACGCACGCCCTCGTCCTGCCCTGTTTGCATCAGCCCGGTCTTGGCCCATCACGGAGGAGTCGGTGTACGAGACCCCTCCGTCTCTCGCATCGGAAAGGCTGATGCTCGAGCCACCTCCCCTCCTTCGCAGGGGAGGACGAGGGCAGGAACACCGTCCAGCACGCATATTTAATCTCGCGTGCTGGACGGTGTTCTCGAGGTAGACCGTGCTGCTCGGGCTCGATCTGGGAACTGGTTCAATCAAGGCGCTCCTGCTCGAGCTTGACGGCGCGGTCGTCGGTGAAGCTTCAAGCGTTTATCCCGTCAATGCGCCGCATCTGGGTTGGGCAGAGACGAATCCGAACGATTGGTGGAACGCCGCGCGGGATGCGACACGGCAGGCCGTGGGGACTCGAGCCCATGAAATCACGGCCATTGGCCTGTCCGGTCAGATGCACGGGGTCGTGCTGTGCGGTGCGGATGGTCGAGCGTTGCGGGATGCGATCCTGTGGGCGGATGCACGATCGCACGGTGAACTCGAGGCGTACAGAAATCTCGGGCCGGAACTGTTGAGCAAACTGGGCAATCCGCTGGCGGTCGGCATGGCGGGGCCAAGTTTGCTGTGGCTCAAACGCCACGAACCCGACGTGTACGACGCGGCGACATACGCGTTGCAGCCCAAGGATTGGCTGCGGCTGAAGCTGACGGATCAGGTCGCGGTGGAACCGTCGGACGCGTCGGGCACGCTGCTGTACGATCTGGAAGCGGACGGTTGGGCGTGGGGCGTGGTGGACAGGCTGGGGCTTCGATCCGACCTGCTCGCGCCGATGGTGCCGTCTGGGACGGTGGCGGGAACGCTCTCCAGGCAGGCCGCGTCTTTTCTGGGGTTGCCCGAGGGCGTTCCGGTCGCGGCGGGCGGCGGCGACACGCCGTGCGCGATGCTGGGCTCGGGTTTGCTCGAGGAAGGGACGGTGCAACTGACGGTGGGTTCCGGGGCGCAGATCGTCGCGCCTCGAGATCGAGCCCATCTGGAGGTGAACCCGCGCACGCACCTGTACCGGGCGGTCGCGCCGGATCGGTGGTACGCGATGGCCGCCATGCAGAACGCCGGGGTGGCGCTCGAGTGGGTGCGGGGCGTGCTGGGTTTGTCGTGGACGGAAGCGTACCAGGAAGCCTTCAGCGTGCCGATGGGCGCGGAGGGTTTGACGTTCCTGCCGTACCTGACGGGCGAGCGCACGCCGCACCTCGATCCGCACGCGCGGGGCGTGTGGGCGGGGTTGGGCTTGCACCACACGCGCGCGCACCTGATGCGCTCGGCGCTCGAGGGGCTGGCGTTTTCGTTGAAGGACGGCTGGAACGCGCTGTTAGCGACGGGCGCGGATGCTCCGGCGTTGCGTCTGGCGGGCGGTGGCACGCTCGATCCGCGCTGGCGGCAGTTGTTGGCGGATGCGCTCGAGCGTCCACTCCTGGCCTCGGAGGTCGCGTCCGCCTCGGCTCGGGGGGCGGCCTTGCTGGGTGGCATCGCGTCGGGCGCGTTCTCGAGCGCTCAGGGCACGCTGTCGCTCGCGCCGAAGCCCGTACCCGCGGCGGAACCTGGCGTGAACCTGGGGGCCGCTCAGGACGCCTACGCGCGTTTTTGCGACCTGTACCCTCGGGTCAAGGGTTGGGGCGGAAGCTGAGCCGTAAGCCTCGAGAATACCGTCCTGGACGCAAAAATGATCCATCAGAAAAACGTGTCCCAGACGGTCTTCTCGGTTTTCCCTCCGACTTCTGATTCCTGAGCTCTGACCTCCCGACTACCAACCCGCCCCGCGTCGGGATTACACTGCCCCCAGAGGTCGTGAAGTGAACGAAGGTGGCGCGCTCGAGCTGTCGTTCCTCGGCCCGCCCGAGGTGCGTCTGGACGGGCGGGCGGTCAACTTCCGGACGCGCAAGATGCTGGCGGTGCTGGCTTTCCTGGCCCTGGAGGGCGGGATGCAGCCGCGCGCGCGCTTGACGGCCTTGCTCTGGCCGGAACTGGAGGAAACCCAGGCGCGAGGCAACCTGCGCAACATCCTGACGTACCTGCGGGACGCGCTGGACGGCGAGGCGCATGTGTTGATCGAACGGCACGCGATCGGTTTGCGGGACGACACCGTGCGGATCGACGTGCGCGCGCTGGAACGGGTTTCGGGCATGAGCCCAGCGCAGCTCGAGGGGGTCGTTCGGGCGCACCGTGGGGAGTTGCTGGAATCCTTCGCGCTGCCGGACGCGCCGGAGTTCGAGGACTGGCTGGCGACGCAGCGCGAGTTGTTGCGGCAGCGTTTCGACGCGGTGCTGGAACGCTTGCTGGAACTGTACGAATCCGGCGATGAGCCCGAGCGGGCGCTCGAGATCGCGCGGCGGCGCTTGCGGCTCGAACCGTTGAACGAGGTCGCGCACCGTCAGGTGATCGGCTTGCAGTTGAGATTGGGCAATCGGGGTGCGGCACTGGAGGCGTACCGCGCCTGCCAGACGGTCTTGCGCCGCGAGTTAGGGGTGGAACCCTCGCCGCAGACGAGCGCGCTGGTCGCCGCGCTCGAGGCGGGTGCGGCGGGATCGGCTGCACCACAGATTCCCGAGGCTCGAGAGGCGCCGATTCCCGCGCCGCGCGAGGCTCTCCGACCGGACGAACCGCCGCTGGTGGCGCGCGAACCGGAACTCGAGCGGATGCGGCAGGCGGCGCGGGCGGGCAAGTTGATTTTCGTCAGCGGCGAGGCGGGCGTCGGCAAGACGCGCTTGATTCAGGCCTTCGCGCAGGAGCGCGGACGCTGGGACGTGCTGCGCGGGCGTCCGACCGACGCGGGCGTGCCGTTCGCGCTGGTGGCGCGCGCCATCCGCACGGTCAACGCGGCGCAACCGGACGGGCGGGTGGAGGTGCCCAACTGGGCGCAGCGCGAACTGTCCCGGCTGGTGCCGGAACTCGAAGCCGACCCGACGCCGCCGATCACCTCCAACGATGAACGCCTGCGTTTGTTCGACGCGTTCGTGGCCTGGGGTCTGAAAGTCTTCGCGCAGCACGCGACCATCGTGCTGGACGATCTGCATCTCTGGGATTCGCAGAGTTTCGAGATGGGCGCGTACGGAGCGGTTCACGCCCTGGAACGGCGCGGCAGGCCGCTGGTGGTGGTGGCGGGATTCCGGCGCGGTGAACTGCCGCCGGAGATCGAACGGCGCGTGCGACAGCAGATCGAGGCGGGTCGGGCGGTGCTCGTGGAACTCGAGCCTTTGAGCGTGGACGGCGTGCGCGACCTGATGCGCCTCAGCCCGGAGATCAGTCCAGAGATCGGCGCACAGATCGGTGCCGACAGGCTCGAGGCCGTGGCGCAGAACCTGATGCGCTTCACGGGCGGCAACCCGTTGTTCATCCTGGAAACCTTGCGGGGGGGCGGGAACCTGGATCGGTTGGAGGGATTGCCGCGATCGGAGAAAGTTTCTCAGGTGATCGGGCGGCGGCTCGAGCGGCTCTCAAAATCCGCCCGAGATCTCTCGCGCGTGGCGGCCATCACCGGCGAGGGCTTCTCGTTGGCGCTGGCGGCGCAGATGCTCGAGGCGGACGCGTTGATGCTGGCGGACGCCAGCGAGGAACTCGAGGATGCGGGCGTCATGCGCCTGGATCGTTTCACCCACGACCTGCTGGCGGAAGCCGTCCTGGATGGTATTCCGCGTTCGGCCAGGGTCGTCTTGCACGCGCGCGCGCTGGCGGCGCTCGAGGCGCGGCATTCGGGAAACGTGCCCGCCGCGAGGCTGGCGCGGCACGCGACGCTGGCGGCCCTGCCGGAAGCCATCGTGCGGCACAGCCTTTCGGCGGGCGACGAGGCGTTCCGCTTGTACGCCATGTCGGACGCGGTCGAGCATTACGAGCGCGCGCAGGCGGCGCTGCTGTCCAACGCGGGTTTGTTGGAACGCCTGCCGCCGCCCGACCGCCAACGCCTGTACACCAACCTGGGCTACGCGCTCGATTACCTGAACGAACACGAACGTTCCAGGCACGCCTACGAGCGCCTGCTGGCCTTCGGCGAGGAACAACAGGATTCCGGCGTGCAGGCCACGGCTTACAACCGGCTGGCGTACCACGCCACCAACGTCGAGGTGAACCTCTCGAGGGCGGCGGACTTGTACCACCGCGCATTGGAGGCGGCTTCCAGAACGGACGATCCGGCGGCGGGCGTCGAGACGCGCATCAGCCTGGCATGGCTCGAGAACCAGCGCTGGAACCTGCGAGCGGCCCTGGAACACGCGGCGCTGGCGCTCGAGCAGTCGCGGTCGCTCGGGCAGGTGCAGTGGTCGCTCGAGGCGCTCGAGGCGGTCTTCAACATTGAACTCAACCTGGGTCGCTGGTCGGATTCCAGGAACCACGCGCAGGAAGCGCGCGAGCTGGCGCGCGCCTCAAAAACCCGCGTCTCCGAGGCGCACGCGCTGGTGATGATGGCCTACTGCGCGCTCTTTCTGGGCGACCCAGACCTGGGCGTGCGCGAGGCTCGGGGCGCGTTGGAAATCTGTCTGGAGATCCGCTGGCTGGCCGGGCAGGGGTTCGCGGAGCGCGTGCTGTCGCTGTGCCTGCTGGAGCGCGGCGCGTTCTCGGATGCGCTCGGCTTCGCGGAGCGCTCCCTGCGCACGGCGCGCGCCCGCCAGAGCGCCCTGGCCGAAATTTACGCCATGATCGCGCAAGGACGCACTCGCGCGGCCCTCGGGCAGTTCGAGATGGCGCGCACGGTGTTCCTGGAAGCCCGAGCCCTGTGCGAGGCGAACATCGCGCGGATCGCGCAGGCCGGGCCGGTCAGGACGTTCCTGAACGCGCAACTCTCGGCGGTTTCCAGTCAGGAAGGCGACTGGGCCGCGGCGGCGATCCTGGCGCGCCAGGCCCTGGATGCCCGAGAGCCCGGTTACGCGGGCTGGTTCGCGCTCAGTCCGCGCTGGCTGGAAGCCGAAGCCCTGGCTCGAGCCGGGCACTCAGACCTGGCACTGGCGGACGTGGAAGCCTTCGCCGCCAGCGTGCAGGATCGACCGCGATCCAGAATCACTGCGCTGCGCGCACTGGCTGCGCTGGCGCGCCTGGAATCCCATCACGATCGGGCCGCGACCCTCTTGCTGGAAGCCCGCTCAATCTGTGCGGCGCTCGGTCTGAAGCTCGAGACGATGGGCATACAGATCGCGCTGGCGGCGTCCCTGGACGCCTGCGGTCGCTCCTCTGAAGCCCTCGAAGCGCGGCAGAGCGCCCTCGAGATCGCGCGGGGTTTGCTGGACGCCATCGAAGATCCGCTCGCGCGGGCGAGCTTTCTGGCGCTGACCGAAAAAGAGATCGGTGCGGCAGCGACACCAGAAGATCATCTGGCGCAGTAGGTCAATCAGGAACACCGTGCCTGACGGCGGCTTCGCAACCAGCACGCGTTCCACGGATTGCGTCTGGGACGGCAGTCTGCTGGAATATCCCGTTCGGGAATGTGATTTGCACAGCTTCCTCACTGCACCGGACGGTATAGTTGGCGCGATGAACGGGGCGATGGGCCACGTCAAACCCTCCAGATGGTTCACGCGACTGGTCGCCTTCGTGATCCTGTCCGTGTCCGGTGGAGCGCTGGCGCATCAGTGGTTGGAACGCAACCAGCCCGTGGTGGTCGCGCAAAGCTGCACGGGGAACGCCTGTGACGCGGCTGACACCGCCCTGAGCGCGATCTTGCCCGAACGCCGCGTCCAGATCGCGACGCCGACCATCATCGGTGAAATTCCCGAATTCACCCTGGCGCTGCCGCGTCCGGTACTCGAGTTTCTCGTTCCCATCGCAATTCTGGTAATCGTCCCCACCGTTTTTGCGCGCACCAGACAACCCAGAGCGCCCCCGGTCGCGGCCTGAATTCAGCGCTGCTCGAGCCTGCGTTTTTTGGCTCGGTTTCCGAATTCTCGCTTTTCGTCACGCGATGCGTGACCTGACCGGAGTGACATGAGCCAACCGACTGACGAGCGCCACTTGCCGCTCGAGCCCAACCACGCGACCGATATCGGCAATACCGTCCACGACGGCCTGGAGCCAACCCCGTCAGAGACGGTGTTCTCGAGCGAGCCCCCGATTGCACCCGCCAAACCAAAATCGAACATCCTGAACTACCTCTGGAAAGAATGGATCAGACCCATCGGTGAGGCCGTGATCATCGCGGTCGTGGTCACGACCTTCATCTTCACCACGGTCGCGATTCAGGGCAACAGCGACCAGCCCAACGTCTTCAACAACGAACGCGTGTTCGTGCCCAAGTACGAAACCTGGTTGCACAAACTGGGCATCGGCAGCTTCCAGCGCGGCGATCTGGTCGTGTTGAAGCCACCGAACGGCGCGCCCTCGGGCACTAAGCCGTTGCCAGTGGTTTCCATCTTTTTCCCAGATGTCAAGTACAGGCCATATTTCATCAAACGCATCGTTGCCGTAGCTGGCGACAAGGTGAGACTCGAGAAAGGCCAGTTGTACATCAACGACATCAAAGTCGAGGAGACGCACACGACCTCTTACTGGAGAGCCATAGACAACTGGGATACTGAACCCGGCCTGGCATCTTCAAGCGATTGGTCTTACCTCTCTTGGAGCCAATTACCGGATGCAGAGAGTAAACGTCTGAATGACACCAAAGCAAAGGAATTCACTGTGCCAAAAGGCATGTATTTTGTGATGGGTGACAACCGCAGTAGAGGCGGCAGTGAAGACTCACGCGTGTTCGGCCCCGTCAAACTGGATGATTTTTCGGGTCGGGCAACATTCGTATGGTGGCCACCGTTTGCATCGGTGAAAACTGTTCAAGCGAAAGCCAGCACTGGACAAAAACTGTCCTGGGATATTCCGTTAACTGGCGAGCGTGATTACAACGGCAAGTTACTGGAAGACCCAACGGGTGCAACGTTGAAAATGCGTTGGCGTGTTCTAAGCCGTCCAGAAGCATTTGTGAAGCTCAACAAGCAACTTGCTGAGCAACCACAAAAGACACCCTGAAATTGATTCTGGTAATCATATGACCCGAATGAGACGCGATTCTGGCCTTGCACCAGTGCTTGTTTTCATCTATATCCTACTTACTTTGGCAGTTATAGGATTCATTTATCCGTATGTGTTTGGAGTCGTTCAACTACGCGGAAATGCTGGTATACCGTACCTCTTCGCGGGGGAACGTATCGCCACTTCTCGAGAAGCGACGTACTTACGCGGTAGCATCGTGCTGATGTGGGTTCCCGAGGGTACGCCAAGCTATAGGCCGGGAGTGAGGTTCATCAAACGAATCATAGGTATTGCAGGTGATCGAATTCGAATGGTCAAAGGGCAAATTTTCCTGAACGGTCAAGCGTTAGATGAGTCATATACGGTGGCTTACTGGAAAGCAATTAATAACTTCGATAGTGAATCAAGTTTATCGAACTCCGACGAATGGTATTTCAGACCAGAACCTCGAAAGGGCGATTTTATCGTTCCACCAGGCACGGTTTTTGTGATGGGCGATAATCGTTCTGTGGGTGGCAGCGAGGATTCGAGGGTTTTCGGGCCAGTACCTCTGGATTTGATTTACGGTCGTGTCACTGCGGTGAAATGGCCATTGTTTTCAAAGATGTACGAATTCAAGACGCGTTCTGGCGGGCAGGAATGGTCGTGGTGGCTTCCGGTAGAGCGCGATTACTCAGGCCGTGAAAACCCAAAAACACCCGGAATCTCGAGAAATCCGATGCGATCAATTGAACGACCTTGGGTTTTTCAACGCCTTGACGCGACCAAGTAACCAAGTAAACGCTTGTACA
>CAXTKV010000115.1:0-16588 GCA_964244895.1 uncultured Deinococcales bacterium | reverse complement strand
CGAGGATCGGATGCCGGTGTGAAAGCCGTTAGCCACACTTCGCTTGACACGCCCACTTTACCGTGTTGCCGACGATGCTGATGACACGGTTGCTCTCGAGGTGCTGGTACGCCGCAGCCAGGTAACGCTTGTCCTCGTCGGTGTGCCGGGAGGCGATCACCGATTTTGTCATTTCGCGGTTTGTGTTTGCGCGCAGCGACGCGACGATGCTGCCCGATACGCGCTCGATCTCGCGTGCTTCGGCGGTCGTGTACTTCGGGGGTGCGGTGCGCGCCGATCCGCTGCCCGCTGCTGGCCGCGAAGGGCTGGGGTTGCCTTGAGGCGCTGGCGCGTTCTGCGCTCGAACGCGCGCCCGGATCTGCTCGAACTGCTCGACCATCTTGCGCATCTGCGTCTCGATGCGGATCAGCGTGCGCTGTTCGCGCTCGTGGGCCAGCGCATCTCGCTCGCTCAGCTGCTCGTCGAGGAAAGCGCGCAGTTCGATCAGGAATTGGGTCAAGGCTGTGGTCAGCTCCTCACTCGAGGCGGGGATCGGCCCCCTCGGCTCGAGCACTTCGTACTGCTCCGCAAATCGAACCAGTTCTGATCGTGTTGGGATGGGCGTCGCAGGTCGCACCGCACTTTGAAAGTCCGCCAGATTTTTTTCCAACCGTTTGTTGGTTTTGTTCACCTCCTCGAGCGCTCGGACTGCGGATATATTTTGGTGGTGCATCGTCGCAATTTCGGATTGCGCGCGTTCGAGTTCAGCGCGCAGCCGCAGCACCTCGAGCGGAGCCTCGAACTCATCTTTTGAGCCGAACGTTTCATGAACCGCGCGCTGAACGGCGCTCAACTTGACCAGCGTCTCGCGTCGGGCGTCGTTCACGCCGTTGGCGTACGCCCGACGCTCGGCGAGTGTCTCGCGGAATCTGATGTCGTTACGGATTGCGTCGCGCAGCCACATTCGATGCTGCTCGAACGCGTCGTCCAGAGGGTCGAGGTCTTGCAGCTGCACCTCCCACGTGTCCGTAAACCAAGGAGCCTCGGGCAATCCCCCGAAAATCCGTCGCCAGGTGCGCTCGAGCCGGTCGACCTGAAGCATTTCAGTCTTCATGATTTTCATCGTTGGATCCCCGTAGCGCGCGAGCGCGCCGCAGGCCGATTCGATCACCCTGAGTGCGGCGGGTTCCGCCAGAACGGGCCGGAGCCACGCGAACTCGCCCGACTCGAGCCCATCGCCTCCCTCGAGGAGATCAAGTGCAGCGGTTAGCTCGTCCGGGTTCGCACTTCCGGTCTCGGGTGGCCAGACGGCGCGCTCGTCTTGTAGCCAGTGTTTCGGGACGCCGAGGACGGTCGCCAGGGGGTCCAGCAGCGTGTCGCTCACGCAGAGTTCGCGCTGTTCGATGCCGATGACCGAGCGCGCGCTCAGCCGTCGGGGTCGCGTCGATGGTGCGACGGCAGCCCGGTGCTTGTCTGTCGCCAAGAATCCGTTCCATAGCCGCCCCTTGGTGCCGAAAAACGCCGCGCGCTCGCGCTGGAGGTCGCCGACCATGAACTCGCCCGGAATGATCTCGGGGGGCTCTGCGCTTAAAGACTCGAGCAGGACGTTGACCTCGCTTGCGAGCCGGGTCGCGCTCCATCCTCGCTGCCGACGCGCGACGTAAACACGCGGACCGCAAGTGTTGGCGAACGGTACGAGCGGTTCAGGATCGGGTTCGATCGCGACGCCGTTGCCGCTCACGAGCGCAGGAGTGATGAGCCGTTTCAGTTGCGCGTACTGTCCGGGCGTCACGGATCGGAATATTCGTCGTTTCGGCATTGTTTCCTCCAGGCGGAACCGCATCGTTCGATACGGCCAGCACGTCGCAGTGGGAGAAGTCCGGCGGGGTAGGTGTTCGAAGCACACGGGCTGATATGTACAAAAAGCAAAGGCAGTTTACACCGTCAGTTGACGGTGTTCGTTCGTAGTTGAACTCCATAGCGTGGCCTCACGCATGACGGCCCTTACGGTGGATCCCCGGACACTACAGCGCCGCATTCGAGCCTTGCGCCAAGCCCGAAGCTTGACCCAGGAACAGCTGGCTGAGCGCGCCGGATTGCACGAGAAGTACATCCAGGATCTCGAACTGGGCCGTCGCGCAAACCCAGGGCTGGATGTACTGAACCGACTCGCACTCGCCCTCGAAGTACACGTATACGGACTCCTTTACGAGCCTGATGTACTCAAAAAAATGCTCGAGTTGGAGGCGTGAGGTCCTGCCGACTATGCTCGTCACGTTTTTGCGAGCGCGAGGCGGAGTGCAGCGGTTCATCGTTCGAGCGCAGCGCTGCACGGCCCGAAGGCCTCGTCTATCCTTGAGCGTGCCGCGCGCAGCGTCGCCATTCCGCCCAGCTTCGTGCCGCCCGATTGCGCCGCGCTGAACTCGCACCTGAGGCTAAACGCGTCGTTCTGCAAGGCCAGGATCACCGCGCTCGAGGATGGCACGATTGCGAACGCCGCGATCGCACCGGGCGCGCCGCCCGTGGTTCCCACTGCCGAACCGACAATGCTCGAGGCTCCAGCCTGCTCGACCCGCTGGGTGAGCGTCACCCGCCAAGCGTAGCGGCCCACCGTCACGTCCCACGTCTGACCTGCGTTGATGGTCGGCCACCAGGCGGAAGCCACCGCCGAACTGGGCAACGTCGGTTGCACTGCGGAGTTCGCCGCCAGCGGGATAGCCGAGGAGGCTGTTGGGAGGTTTGGAGTGCTCGAGGGTGCGCTAGACGTCCCGGATGCGCTGGGGTTGCCCTGAGCCGGTGGCGCGGCCAGTTTCGCGCGCTCGGGATACGACTCGATGTAGCGGCGGTAGTTGGCGAGCATCGCCCGAGGGCCGCTCAACCCGGAGTCGGCGTACGTCACCCTCGGCCCATCGATCCAGTAGGTCAAGGTGAACTTCTCGGCTGGCGCGTCCGGCAGAGCGAGTTTGAAAATCACGCGGCCCGAGTAGAAGTAGATCGGCTGCCCCTCGAATGATTGGCCTGAGAGGAACGCCTGGCCTTCCTCGACGAACGGCGGATCGGGATCGATGGCGATCCGAGCGAGAGCCTCTTTGAGCTTTGGGGAGCGCGCGAGCAGGTCTTTGAGGTCGCGCGTCTGGAAGGGGTCGTAGGCACGGATAGAAGTGGTGTCGGTGTCGGTTCCGGCGGTCGTGTTGGCGACTGGGAAGGTGTTGACGGCGTCGATGTCACCTTTGCGCATCATGATCAGGAGGCGTTGGAGGGGTTCGACGGCGAGCGCGGTGCGGGATTTACCAGCGGCAAGTTGGGGGGCGCAGGCGGGGAGCAGAGCGAGCGTGAGGGCGAGCGGGAACCACGCGCGGCGGGGGTAAGGACGCCTTAGGGCGGGTCTGGGATCCTGGGCCATGCGCAGGGAAACCGTGACGGTGTGGGGTGGGAGCGATGTGTAGTTGGTGGGTGCGACGGTTGGGGTCTGCTCGGGCATCCGATCCTCCGCGTGCGGGTTGGGTCGATCGCCGCCTTGTCGGGCGGGGTCGTTGGGTACGCTCGAGATTCTACACCTCCATACGGAGGTGTATTGACTGGGGTCGAATCCGTACGGTGCGAGGGCATGCCCCAGTACGCCATCGACGCCGACACGCTCCGCAACCGGATTCGGTTGCTGCGCGAGGCGCGAGGCTATACGCAAGAGCAACTCGCCACGCGCGCGGGCCTGGGCGAAAAGTACCTTCAGAACCTTGAGAGCGGTCGACGCAGGAACCCAGGGCTAGAGGTCATCAACAAGATCGCGATCGCGCTCGAGGTCTACGCCTTCGAACTGGTTTACGAACCGGTAGAGTTGAGAGCGCTGGTCACCTTGTCGGAGCCAAACCAACGGCGGACGAAATAGAACCATGTCGAATCCGATACCACAGGCAGGTTCGACTACTTCTCCAGCAGGTCTGAGTAAGTCAACACTCGAAAGCCTCGTCGACGCACGAATTCTCCCACTTTCGCAATTTGGGTTTGATCGCGCTCGAGGGATGAGTCCGTCATTTTTCCTGAATAGCGTGCGATTACCTCGCTGGCGCACCTGGTCATTCGACCAAGTCACCGAATACGGCCACCGGCGAGGGGAGGCAAATGATGAATGGTCGGAGGTAGCACCTGCGTCCTCGATTGCTCACCATTCATGCGCATCCTTCGAATGCCAGGCTGCGCGTCGGTAACGGTGTGCGCCAACGCCGTGCGCTACGGCGGCGCGATCTTCAGCGCGAGTTCAACTGTTTCACGCTGGGTTCACCCTGGAGTCCGAGAACCTATTCCGACCCGAGGAGGTTCATTTGACACGAAACATGATCAAAATCGCGATTCTGGCCGCAACTGCTGCGCTTTTTCCAGTCGTTGCCACCCTCGCGCAATCGACCACCAACCCGCCCGCGACGGCGAGTTCAACCCTGATCGACATCAACAGCGCGACGCTCCAGCAGCTCGAAACCCTGCCGGGCATCAGCTCAAAGATCGCCGACGAGATCATCAAGAACCGCCCGTTCAAGGACGTCAACGACCTGGCGAGCCGCGTCAACGGCATCGGCAAGAAGAGCGTCAAGAAGCTCGAGCCGCTCATCAGCTTCGGCTCCGCACCGGCCTCGACGACCGCCAACCCACCGGCTGTGGCCGCCGGTACGGTAGGAACCGCAGCGGCGGGAACTGCCACTGTCGCGGCAACCACACCGAAGACCAGGAACACGCCGAGCGCGAATCTGGGCAAGGGGATCGCACCGAACCCGGACGGGTCGTGCCCGACGAGCGCGCCCGTGAAAGGCTCGAAGAAGGGGATCTATCATCTGCCCACGGGCGACTCGAACTACGCCAGGACGAAGGCGAAAGCCTGCTTCGCCACGCCGGATGACGCGAAGGCTGCGGGGTATCGCGCGGTGGGCGGCAAGTAAACAAGTAAGGCGCAGCGCCCCCGTTTGCGCTCGCCGTGAGGATCGTGCGGGAAGGATTTCGGCTTCCTTCACGATCCTCCAGATGACCCGCCGAATGAACACGCCCTCTCGCCGCTCGCAGACTCATCGAAGACCGTCCTAGACGCCAACCCGAGCGCGCGTGCGGGACGATGTTCCGAGCGCGAGGCTGCGGTCACACGAACTGAACGCGCCCCGATCCACCCAACGAGGTCTTCATGCCACAAAACACGAACGTCCTGATCATGCGTCACGGCGAGAAGCCCGACTCCGGCCCCGGCCTCTCCCCGGCGGGTCAAGCGCGCGCGCAGGCCTACACGATTTACTTCCAGATTCAGTCGATATTTTCAGACCCGATCGAGCTCGATTACCTGTTCGCCGCCGCCGATTCGCCCGACAGCCATCGGTCTCGCCTGACCCTCGAGCCCCTCTCGAACGCGATCGGTAAAAACATCGATTGCGAGCACCGGGATCACAAGGAACTCGTCGAGGACATCCTTCACGATTCGGAGTACAACCACAGCAACGTCCTGATCTGCTGGCACCACGGAGACATCCTCGAACTGACGGCTGCACTGGGCGTCGATGCAGCTCACCTGCCGCCGGAGTCGAGCTGGCCTGCGCTGTGGCCCGCCGATGTCTTCGGGTGGCTGCTGCGCGTGTCCTACGACGACCGCGGCAACGTTGTCCCCTCACGAACCAGGTGCATCAACCAGCGACTGATGTACGGCGATTGCGGCAGGAATCCGCCCGCGACCAGCTGAAGCCGGGAACGACTGAACATTCCATCTGAACCTGGAGCTCTTCATTTGGGCAGTGTGTCTCGCGGAGCGCGCTGCTCTTTTGCGGAGCCTTGAAGCTTTAGGTGGTGGGTGTCGAACGCGACCGGGATCGGCGAGTCCGGCGCCAGACCAACGGCCCGGTCGCCGCTGACCTGCGGCGGACGACACGCGAGCGCTCGGATCTCTTTCGTGCGCTCTGGCGGCAATCAATGAACGAAATGCACGAAAACTTGCCCGCCACCCGGCGAGATCCGTAAGCTGGCGACCAATCGAACACATCAGATTTGTCCGTCGTGAGGCGTCCTCGTGGTTGGCCTGACGAGATACGGCAGGGGTGTGTCGTGCCACGCCGCGACGATCGGGTCGGGTGCGGTGCGTCTCGAGCGAAAGGGAGGAGTATTCGTGAAGCCAGTCTCGAAAATCGTCGCCGTCGGGGTCGTGCTCTTGCCGCTTGGTCTGGTCGCGATCAATGGAGCCGGGGCGCAAACATCGAAGGTCACGCTGATGGTCGGCGGTCTGAGCAAGCAGATCTACCTTCCCGCCAAGCTGGCCGAGCAACTTGGGTACTTCAAAGCCGAGGGGCTCGAGGTCGATTTGCTGGACGAACCCGCAGGGGTGTCTGCCGAAACCGAGATGCTGGCGGGCAAGGTGGATGGCGTGGTCGGCTTCTACGATCACAACGTCGACCTTCAAGCCATCGGCAAGAGCACGGAATCGGTCGTGCAATTCAGCCGCGCACCCGGCGAGGTCGAACTCGTCTCCAGCAAGAAAGCCGCCGAGATCAAGTCGCCCAAAGATTGGAAGGGCCGCACGGCGGGCGTGACCGGCATCGGATCGTCGACCGACTTTTTGACGCAGTACCTGGGCGTGATCAACGGCGTCGGGGTCGATCAATTTTCGCGCTTGCCGGTCGGCGCGGGCAACACCTTCATCGCCGCCATGCAGCAGGGCCAGATCGACGTCGGCATGACCACCGAACCCACGATCTCGAGGATGCTCAAGACGGGCGATGCGAAGGTGTTGGTGGACATGCGCACCCCGGAAAAAACCCAGAAGGCGCTCGGCGGGCTGTACCCGGCGGCCTGCCTGTACATGCCGACAGATTACGTGAATTCGCACAAGCTCGAGGTGCAGAAGCTCGCCAATGCGTTTGTCAAGACGCTGCGCTTCATCGTCAAGAACGATGCCAAGACGATCGCCTCCAGGATGCCCAACGATTACCTGGTCGGTGATCCGGAACTCTACATCAACGCGCTGGCGGCGGGCAAGTTGATGTTCACGATCGACGGTGTGATGCCCGAAAGCGGCCCGCCGACCGTGCTGAAGGTGCTTTCGACCTTCAAGCCGACCGTCAAGAACGCCACCATCGACCTTTCCAAGACCTTCACCACCGAGTTCGTCAAGAACGTCAAGTAACGGCCCGAGCGTACGGCTCGAGAACACCGTCCAGGACGCGATTCAGTCGACATCGTGCTGGACGGTGTTCTCGGATATGAGGCCCGAGCCGGACGCAATCAGGAGAGGGGTGAAGGGTGACACAAACGATTTCCGATCCGAATACGGCCATCGAACTCAGCCACGTCAGTCGGCGCTTCGTCACGCCGGACGGGTCGATGCTGACGGCGCTGCGCGATTTCTCGATGACGGTCAAGAAGGGCGAGTTCTGCGCGGTGGTCGGCCCGACGGGCTGCGGCAAATCCACCACGCTCGGGCTGATTACCGGGTTGGCTCGGGCCAACGATGGCGAGGTGCGCGTCATGGGTCAGCCCGTCACGAAGATCGACCCGCGCATCGGCTTCGTGTTCCAGCAGGACGCGGTCTTCCCGTGGAAGAGCGTGCTCGAGAACGTCGCCTCCGGGCCCCTTTTTCGCGGTACGCCGAGGCGCGAGGCGTTGGCCAAGGCGCGGGATTGGGTGGGGCGCGTCGGGCTGGCGGGTTTCGAGGGGCATTATCCGCACCAGCTTTCCGGCGGAATGCGCAAGCGCGTGGCGCTGGCGCAGACCTTCATCAACGAGCCCGAGATCATGCTGATGGACGAGCCCTTCAGCGCGCTCGACGTGCAGACGCGCGTGCTGATGCAGGACGAGTTGCTGAACCTGTGGGCCTCGAGCGGCGCGTCGGTGGTCTTCGTGACGCACGATCTCGAGGAGGCGATCGCGCTCTCGGATCGCGTCTTCGTGCTGACCTCCGGCCCGGCGACGGTCAAGGCCGTCTACGACATCGACCTGCCGCGCCCGAGGGTCACGAGTGAAATTCGTTACGACCCGCACTTCGTCGAGCTGTCCAAGACCATCTGGAACGACCTGCGCGAGGAAGTCCTGGTCGCCTACGAGACATCCAAGCGGCTTTCCAGCGCGCGGGGGACGGCGTGACCGCGCCGAACGCTGCCGCGCAGATCGCCGCGCCGAGCCCCGCCGAGGTGCAGGCGCGCGAGCAGATCAGGCGTCGTTCGCAGTTGGTGAACGCGCTGCGCGTGGCCGTGCTGGTCGTGACGCTGGGCGGCTGGGAAGGCTTGGCGCGGCTCAAGGTGATCGACCCGTTCTTCTTCGCCATGCCTTCAAAGGTGCTCGAGCAGGTCTGGGTCTGGGCGCGCGATGGCACATCCCAGGGACCCTTGTGGCTCGAAATTCTGGTGACGCTCGAGGAGACCGTGCTGGGCTTCCTGATCGGCGCGGTGCTGGGCATCATCGCGGGCATCGCGCTGGGGCGCAACAAGCTCTTGGCGGATGTGTTCAGCATCTACATCCGCATCGCCAACTCGATCCCGCGCGTGGTGCTGGGCTCGATCTTCGTGATCACGCTGGGGCTCGGGATGCAATCGAAGGTCGCGCTGGCGGTCGTGATGGTCTTTTTCGTGGTCTTCGGCAACGCGTTCCAGGGCGTGCGCGAGGCGGATCGGAACCTGATCGCGAATGCCCGCATCCTGGGCGCGAGCCCGCGCCAGGTCACGACCTCCGTGATCATCCCCTCGGCCATGAGCTGGATTCTGGCCAGCTTGCACATCAGCTTCAGCTTCGCGCTGGTCGGTGCGGTGGTGGGCGAGTTCCTGGGTTCGCGGCACGGCATCGGGCTGATGATCGCGACCGCTCAGGGCAGTTTCAACGCGGCGGGCGTGTTCGCCTCGATGCTGATCCTGGCGACGGTCGCGTTGACGGCGGAAGGGTTGATCACGGCGCTCGAGAATCGGCTGATCAAATGGCGTCCGGCGGTCTTGAGCGAGTAAAAAGACTGTCCTGAACGAATTCTCGAGCTGAATGCTGGAGACGGGACGCTCGGCACGCCCACGGGCGGGTTCAGGATTTGGCTCGGGCTCGCGCGTAGACTGAGGGCATCACACTTCTTGGGGGACGGGCTGGAGGCTTGACGTGAGCGTCCGGGTACGCGACAACACCAAAGGACGCTCGAGGTCTCGCGCGGGGTGGCCAGCCAGCACGCGCGATGTCGTGCCGCCGCGCGGCAACGGGTGGTCGCTCGGGATTCAGGCGAGGTTGTTCCTGTGGCAGGCGGGCGTGGTCACGCTGCTGACGCTGGTGCTGGCCGCGACGTTGACGCTCGTACTCGAGCGCTCGACCCGCGAGGAATTCGGGGAGCGCGCGCTCGCCATCTCGAGGATCGTCGCCGCCATGCCGGAGGTGGTGGGCGCGATCGCGACGTCAGCTGCGCCTTCGAGCACCATCGATCCGCTCGCCAACCGGATTCGCCGGCGGGTCGGCGCGGATTTCATCGTGGTCGGCGATGTCCACGGCATCCGGCTTTCGCACCCGCAGCCCGAAAAGATCGGGCGTTCGATGATGGAGGGCAGCGAACCCGCCTCGGACACGCTCGAGCCCCTGGCCGGGCGCGAGATCATCACGGTCGCGCTGGGCGGGCTGGGGTTGTCCGTGCGCGGCAAGGTGCCGATCCGCGATGCGAACGGGCGCGTGATCGGGCTCGTCTCGACCGGTTACCTGTTGCCGACCGTGCAGACGACCGTCGCGCGCGTCAGCCGAACGCTCTGGCCGTGGTTCGGGCTGGCGCTCGGCTTGGCGCTCTCGAGCAGCATCGTGATCTCGAGGCGCTTCAAGCGCGAGTTGCTCGAACTCGAGCCGGACGAGATCGCCGCGCTCGTCTTGCAGCACCGCGCCGTGCTGAGCGCCCTCCAGGAGGGCGTGATCGTGCTGGACGCGGGCGGAAAGATCTTGATCCTGAACCCTCGCGCCGCCGAGATGTTGCGCCTCGAGCCGCAGACCATCCTGCCCGCACCGATCCGCGAGACCTGGCCGGAGCTCGCCGCCAGCGGGTTACTCGAGGGCGACTCCAACGCGATCAACCAGGCGCTCTCGGCCTCGGGGATGCCCGTGCTGGTGCGCGTCCTGCGGGCCTCGGAGGATCGGCGCGTCGTGACCTTTCGCGACCGCGCGGAGGTCACGCGCATCGCCGAGGAACTGACCCAGACGCGCGAGTACGCCGACTTGCTTCGCGCCCAGACGCACGAGTTCATGAACCGCCTGCACACCATCGCCGGGTTGATCCAGCTCGGGCGCCCGCTCGATGCGCTGGCGCTGATTCAGCACGAATCCGCGCAGAAGGACGCCGTGCGCGAGGCGATCAGCGATATCGAAGTGCCCAAACTGGCCGCGCTGGTGATCGGCAAGCTCGAGCGCGCCCGAGAACTCGGGATTCCGTTCTCGCTGGAACCCGGCTCCGGCCTTTCGAGCGCCTGGGATCGGCTGGCGACCGACGTGCTCGTGCCGGTGGTCGGTAACCTGTTGGAGAACGCCTTCGATGCCGCGCTCGAGCGTCCAGCCTCGGCGGTCACGTTGACCCTCGGTGAAGACCCGGACGGCGCGCAGATCGAGGTCTGCGACGGCGGCCCAGGCGTGCGGCCCGCCGCGCTGGGGCGCATCTTCGAGCGCGGCTTCTCGACGCGCGGTGCGTCGCGGGGCCTGGGGCTTTTCCTCGTCCGGCAGCGGGTCGAATCGCGCGGCGGGACGGTCGTTCACCTCGAGCGCGACGGTCTGACGGTCTTCCAGGTGAGCCTTCCGTCCAGCGCCCTCGCGGACGTCGACCCGCGATGAACGCCCGAAGTTCGACGCGACCCGCCCGCGCGATCCTCATCGAGGACGACCTCTGGGTGGCGCGCGTCAACCGCGAGATGGTCGAGGCCGAAAAAGATTTCTTCGTGGTTGGACAGGCCGAGAGCGTTCGCGAAGGCCTGGCGCTCGCCCGGTCGCTCGCGCCCGATCTGCTACTGGTGGACGTCTACCTGCCCGACGGCAGCGGTCTGGAGCTGGTTCACCGGCTGCGCGCCGAACGCCTGTCTTTCGAGGTGATCATGATCACCGCCGCCAGCGACGTGGATTCGGTGCAGATCGCCCTGCGAGACGGAGTCCTGGACTATCTGATCAAGCCCTTCGAGCGCCCGCGGTTGCGCCAAGCGCTCGGGCGTTACCGCGAGCGCGAGGCCATTCGCGAGGGGCGCAACCTGACGCAGGCGCGGCTGGATCGGTTGCTCGGGCACGCCTCGGACGCGCACTTGCCCAAAGGCGTCGATCCGGCCACCCTCGAGCGGGTCAGGGAAACGCTGCTCGAGGCCAACGAACCCCTGAGCGCCGAGGAGGTCGGGGCGCGGGTCGGCCTGAACCGCGTGACCGCCTGGCGTTACCTCGAACACCTGGCCCGCATCGGCTTCGTCTCGCTCGAGGTGGCCCACGGTGGGGTGGGGCGACCCACCAAGCGGTACGCGGTCAAGCGCGGCCCGTAGACGAAACGCCTCGGGTCGCTCCAGCATCGGTACCGGGAGCGAACGCGACGCAGAAACCGCGAACCCGTGATCCTGAATTTAAAGTCCGCGGCGTCGCGGGTCGATCCTCGGCCCGGTCGGGTGACGCCGGTGCCGGCGCTCGAGCCCCTGCCGTTCGCGTATCTGTGTATCTGTGTATCTGGGTATTCCGCCCGGTCGGAGGGTATGGTTCGATCTGAGGTGTGAACAACTTTCGCCGCGGGCTGATCGTCTCGATCGGCGCCCTCGGATGCTTGAGCATCCAGGCGCAATCCCTCCAGCCCCCAGATCCGCTCGGAATCGCGTCCCTCTCGGCTCGCACCTACGACGGCGGCCCGCTCGTGCTCGAGCGCGTCCTCGAGCGTCAGGCGGGCTTCACCCGCTCGCTCCTTCGCTGGCAGAGCGACGGTGCGCGCCAGTACGGCTTCATCGACATCCCCACCGCTCGCGGAGCGCACCCGGTGGTGATCGTGATTCACGGCTACCTCGACCCGGCCAGCTACCGAACCCTGGCCTACACCACCCGCTACGCCGACGCGCTGGCGCGGGCGGGCTTCGTGGTGGTGCACCCCAACCTGCGCGGGCACCGCCCGTCGCAGGGCCGAGCCGACCCGCTGTTCCGCGTCGGGTACGCGGTGGACGTGCTGAACCTGATCGCCAGCCTGCGCCGTTGGGGCGGCGAGCCCGGTGCGCTCGCGAGCGCCGACCCGAGGTCGATCGGACTCTTCGGGCACAGCATGGGTGGCGGGATCGCCCTGCGCGTGATGACCGTCGATCCCGGCATCCGGGCGGCCTTGCTGTACGGCGCGATGGGCGGTGACGAACGGCGCAACTTCCTGCGCATCTCGAGCGTCCTGTCGGGTGGGACGCGCGGACTCGAGGAACTCAAGGCGACCCCCTCGCAACTCGCGCAAATCTCGCCGATCGGGTTCCTCGAGCGGATTCGGGCCGCCGTCAGCGTCCACCACGGCGAGCGCGACGATCAAGTGCCGCTCGCCTGGTCGCTCGAGCTGTGCCGAAAACTCAAGGCCCTCGGCAAGGTGGTCGAGTGTTTCACGTACCCGAAGGCCGGGCACACGTTTCACGGTTCCTCGGACGCGTTGCTGATCTCGAGGGCGACGGCCTTTTTCAAGGCGCGTCTGCATTGAGCCGGAACGGCGAGGGCTTCAGCCTCGCGCGTACGCGATCCGGAATTCGCACCGTCGGCATCATCGCCAAACGGCGGCGCCCCGTCCGCAGGGATGAGCCCGTCGACGGGCTTGCACCGATTTTTCGGTCAGAAAATCGCCGCATTTTCAGGCACTCCGGGCCTCCGTCGGGTTCCATCGCGTCGAGCGCGCTTCATGTAGTCTGGCGGCCATGAAACCTCGAATCCTGATCGCCTTGTTGAGCCTGATGCTCTCCGGGTCGCTCGCCCAGAATCAACCGGCGCAGTTCGCCTACGGTTCACAGGCCATGAGCTCCCTGATCAGCGAGTCCTACGCAGTGGTCGGTGACAAGAGCCTCCCGGACTTTTACGCCTGGTTCGAGGCGCGCTACGCCGCCACCCCAGCCGCCAAATTACCGGGCTTTCCCCAACTCTCCTTGCGCGAAGCGCTGCAACAGCGCGCGACTGAACTGGCCGCGCTCCAGGGTTCCGCCCGCAGCCAGCTCGAGTTGGACACCGGCGCGTGGCTCCACAAGCTGATCAAGGCCACCATCCCCAACTTCAGCCTGGAGCGCGGTTACGAGTTCGCCTACACCGTCTCCAAAGGCGAGCGCCAGTGCTTGCTGCAATCGACCCTGATCTCGGGCATGCTGCAGAGCGCGGGCCTCGATGCGGGCATCGTAATGGTCTGGAAGAACCCGGCGGGTCAGGCCAGCAACCTCGGCCACATGGTCGCGGTGCTTCGCCTCGCGGACGGGCGCGACGTTCTGGTGGACGCGTCCGAGCCGACGCCGTTCTACCCGCACCCCGGCCTGTTCACGCTGGTGAACGGCCAGTACCGCTTCGTGGAGGCCCGTTACAACCCGGACAACACGATCGGCGGTTACCGCGCGCTGAACGGTGAAACGGTTTCGCCCTCGGCGGTGCAACTGCTGCCGTGGAACTACATCCGCTCGCAATACTTTTACTACCGCGGAGAGCGCGTGCCGGGCGGGTTCATCAACGGCCCCAAGACGGTTGAGGGGCGAGCGGCCTCGGCCAATTTCCTCGAGCGAGCCGTCAGTCTGGCACCGGAGAATCCGCTGGCGACCTACGTGCTGGGGCTGGTCTACCAGCGCCAAGGCAAGGCGCTGGAGGGTGGGAGCCTGATCGTCAGGGCGTACCAGATGTACCAGCGCGACGGCCTCGTGCCCGACGGCCCGCTCGGGGCGTATCAGGCATTACCCCCCGGCTCGCGCTGAGGCTGACCGAAGCCCTGAACCCTCGCCGACGGCAGCGACTTCGGATCACGCGTCCCGCGAAGCCTCGAGCAGCTCAATCGGGTTTCCGCTGGGATCATCGTCCAGAATCTGCTCACCGTCCGGTTCGCTCACATTCTCGTTTCGACATGGCGCGCCAGCCTGCTTCATGCGCGCGACCACAATCTCGAGATCGCCGACCTCGATCACCAACCGATTCCAACCGCTGGGCGAGGGCTGGCGACCGTCGGGCATCGGTTTGGCCGCCGACGTTCCCGGCCCGCTCGGCCAGACGCACAAATCGCCCTCGGTGATCATGGCGAACGGAGGTCCCCAGCGTCCCTCGAGCGCACAGGTTCTGGCTGACCCAAAAACCAGCCTGCGCTCCGAGGCGCACGAGCGCCCGATCTCGCAGGGGGCGAGGAAGTAGACTCTTGCCGATGACCAGCAGACCAGCCGCCCCGCAGCACCTGCACGACCTCGTGCGGTTGCGCCGCGTGCGCGACCAGATGGACCGGGAATACGCCCAGCCTCTGGACGTCGAGGCGCTCGCCCACAGCGTGAACATGTCGGCCGGGCACCTCAGCCGACAATTCCGGCTCGCCTACGGCGAGTCGCCGTACAGCTACCTGATGACGCGCCGCATCGAACGCGCAATGGCGCTGCTGCGTCGTGGCGACCTCAGCGTCACCGACGTTTGCTTCGAGGTCGGCTGCTCGTCGCTGGGCACCTTTACCACACGCTTCACCGAGCTGGTCGGTGTGCCGCCCAGCGTGTACCGACACCAAGCGGCACGAGCGACGGCGGGGATGCCGCCCTGCGTGGCCAAACAGGTGCCCCGACCGATCAGGAATCGAGACGCGCCGACCCCCGACCCGCACCTAGAATGACCGCCATGAACATCACCATTCACGCGAGTTTCCTGCCGCACAACGATGCAGACGCCTCCCTGGCCTTCTACCGCGACACCCTCGGCTTCGAGGTTCGCAACGATGTGGGGTACAACGGGATGCGCTGGATCACCCTCGGTTCCACCGACCAGCCTGGCACGTCCATCGTGCTTTACCCGCCGGTCGCCACCCCAGGGCTCACCGACGACGAGCGCCGCACCATCGCCGAGATGATGGCCAAGGGTACCTACGCCACCCTCCTGCTTGCGGCCACCGACCTTGAGGGCGTCTTCGATCGAATCCAGGCCAGCGGTGCCGAGGTCGTCCAGGAGCCGACCGAGCAGCCTTACGGCGTTCGCGACTGCGCCTTCCGCGATCCTGCGGGCAACCTGGTTCGCGTCCAAGGAGCTTCGAAACGGTTGAGCGGAGGCCCGCAATGAAGGGCAGCACGGGTCGGGCCGCCGACGGGTTCACGGACGAGGAACGGGCCGCGATGAGGCAGCGCGCCAAAGAGCTGAAGGCCGAAGCGCGCGCGGACAAGGACAGGGCGGAGGGCGAAAGCGACGTCCTCGCGAAGATCGCCGAGATGCAAGAACCGGATCGCACCATGGCCAAGCGGATCCACGAGATCATCAAGGCCAACGCGCCAGCCCTCTCGCCGAAAACCTGGTACGGGATGCCCGCGTATGCCGGGGATGGCAAGGATGGCAAGATCGTCTGCTTCTTCCAGAGCGCGCAGAAGTTCAACACGAGGTACGCGACACTCGGTTTCAACGACACAGCGAAGCTCGACGAAGGCAGCCTCTGGCCGGTCGCTTTTGCGCTGAAGGAGTTGACTGCCACCGACGAAGCAAAGATCGGCGCGCTCGTAAAGAAAGCGGTCGGCCTCCAGGGTGCTGGCGAGTCGAAACGTTTGAAGAACGCGAAGTCCTAGAGGGATCGGTCGCTTGGAATCGCCGCCGAAGCCGGCGTTTCAGGGGCGACAACCCCCCAGAACGTCTGGTTTTTGACAGGCTCACAAAAGAGGAAGTTCTGGCTGATCTGGCCTGTCTGTTGGACGCGCGCGAGATCGAGCTTGATCGTGAGTTCCGGCCTTTTGGACAGCTCCGTGCGTCGGTCGAGCGTGAGCCGAACAGCCCGGTCAGGTACGCGATGCGCCGCACCACCGGGCGGTCTGAGCTTCGGTATGCCCTGATCTCGATGGTTCGTGCGGGCGGGGGTTGCGGGTCGCTCACCAGGGTTCCAAAATCGAGTTTCGCTCCAATCGGGCGCGAGTGCGAACCGGAATACGTATTCAGGCGATGCGCGGTTCGCACGTCGAACCGTACGCGAACCCCAGCGGGTTGTCCTGCTCCACCTCGGCCTCCTCTGAGACCTGCCAGACAAACGGGCACGGGCGGATGGTCGCGCCCAGCACCGCGATCTATCCCGTCAGGTGGGCCGGGCGGAGCGAGATCGAGAGCAGCGTATGGCGCAGCGCTTCGCCCCACGGCTGCCGCGCGACGAAACGGCGCTCTGAGCCGTTGACGATCGATCGGCGGACCAGGCGGGATGTAGACGTTCGGGTTCTCGAGCACGTCGCGTGGCCGATCTCGCGGACCGTCAATGTTGATGCGAGGCAATCGGAACTTGTGTCCAGGGACGTGACAACCCGACCGGGTTGTCACGTCCCATACCCTCAGCACGGTATTAGACGGAGACTGACAGATATGAACAGCCTCCAGCACGCGATCTCAAGCCTCTCAAGGCGAAGTGCCTCCATGCCCATTCCGTTCGGATTGTCTGCCCGAATCACAAACCACCGACGATTCGAGACTAGGCTGCCCGAGCAGCGCCCGAGCGACG